>CAMTXD010000023.1:0-16215 GCA_947085625.1 uncultured Gallionellaceae bacterium
GCCTGCACTAACAACAAACCATCCGCCCACTTTTCGCCTTTTAACCTAGAAACCTCAGTTGGACGGGATGGAGTGTGCTATTTTTGGGGGGTAGGGCAAGGCGCAACGACGCGGCTTTGGTCGTTCCATTCCAAGGAGTCGCAACGCAGCCATGTGCCACAAAAATAGTGCAATCCATCCCGTAGCGGTCTCACTAATCGGGTGAAACGATGAATCATGAATAAATTTATTGAAATTATCTTGTTAAATATCCAGATGAGCGGTCAACTGGGGTTTCTAGGATAATGCGCCATCCGACTGCGCTCATCCACCCCGATGCCAGGCTGGCCAATGACGTGGCGGTGGGGGCTTTTTCCATTATCGGCGAGCATGTCGAGATCGGCGCCGGCACTTCCATCGGCTCGCATGTGGTCATCGGCGGCCATACCCGCATCGGTCAGCACAACCACATTTTTCAATTTAACTCCTTAGGCGAAATTCCGCAGGACAAAAAATATGCGGGCGAGCCGACACGCCTGGAAATTGGCGATCACAATATTATCCGCGAATTCTGCACGCTCAACCTGGGTACGGCGCAAGATGTTGGCGTAACGCGCCTGGGCAACCACAACTGGATCATGGCCTATGTGCACATTGCCCATGACTGCCAGGTTGGCAATCACACTATTTTTGCCAATAATGCACAACTGGCCGGGCACGTGCGGGTGGATGATTACGCCATCCTGGGCGGCTTTACCGGCGTGCATCAATTCTGCCAGATCGGCGCGCACGTGATGACTGGCGTTGGAACGGTGCTTAAGCTGGATGTCCCGCCTTACATCACCGTCTCCGGCAATCCTTCCGCGCCCCACGGCACCAACGCGGAAGGCCTGAAGCGGCGCGGTTTTTCCAGCGCTGCGGTGATGGCGATCAAGCGTGCCTACAAGACTTTATATAGGTCTGGGCTGTCGCTGAATGAGGCGAAAGCAGCCATTCTTGTGCAGGCAGCGGAACATCCAGAATTAAATACATTGGTGGATTTTATCAGTCGCTCGCAACGCGGCATCATCCGTTAAGTTTCACCATGACCCAGACAGTAAAAGTAATAGGCATAGTTGCCGGCGAAGCCTCGGGCGATCTGCTCGGTAGTCACCTGATGAGCGCACTCAAACGGGAAATGCCCGGCCTGCGTTTTGTCGGCATCGGTGGCCCCAAAATGCAGAGTGTCGGGATGCAGGTGCTGTTTCCCCAGGAAAAACTCGCGGTGAGCGGCTATGTCGAAGTGTTGCGCCATTACTTTGAGATTGTCGGCATACGGCGCAAGCTGCGTGCGTACTTTCGCGACTACCCGCCAGATTTATTCATCGGTGTGGATGCGCCGGATTTCAATCTTGGCTTGGAATTGACGCTCAAGAAACGCGGCATTCCCACCGTGCATTACGCGAGCCCCTCCATTTGGGCGTGGCGCGGCGAGCGCATCCACAAGATCAAGCGTGCCGTGTCACATATGCTGACGTTGTTCCCGTTTGAGGCGCCGTTGTATGAAAAGGCCGGCATACCGGTCACCTATGTCGGTCATCCGCTGGCCGATATGCTGCCGCATGTACCCAATCGCGCCGCCATGCGCGAGCAGATGCGGCTGCCGCTGCACAGAAAAATATTCGCCTTCCTGCCCGGCAGCCGCCAGAGCGAAGTGCGGCAACTGGCCGCGACCTTCATCGAAACGGCCAAGCTGATTTTTCTAAAGCTGCCTGAGGCACGCTTTCTGGTGCCGCTGGCCAGCCGCGAAACGCGCGACATATTCGAACAGGAGCTGTATCACTGCGAGGCACAGGACTTGCCCATCACCCTGCTGTTCGGCCACGCCGTTGACGCTATGACCGCAGCCGACGGCGTGCTGGTTGCATCCGGTACCGCCACGCTGGAAGCCGCGCTGCTCAAGCGTCCCATGGTCATTACCTACAAGGTGCCAGCCTTGACCTATTGGCTGATGAAACGCAGGAGTTATCTGCCATATGTCGGCTTGCCCAACATCCTCGCCGGAAAATTCGTGGTGCCGGAACTGTTGCAGCATGACGCCACGCCGCAGAATCTCGCGCAGGCGCTGCTCAACCTGGTTGCCGACAAACAGGCAGTGGCTGAACTGGAGGTATTATTTACCGACATGCACGCCACGCTCAGGCAGGACACGGCGCACAAGGCGGCACAGGCGATACTGCCATACCTCAAGTGATTCCAATCCCATTTCATCGGTGACACGGCGTTGGCTTCCTCGCTCGCTCCTAGCCGTACTGAATGTACTGTCTTCGTCGCTCGCTCGTCGCCGCCTTGTTTCACCTTCGAAATGGAATTGGAATGAAATCATTACTTATCTGTGGCGTGGACGAAGCCGGGCGCGGCCCCCTGGCCGGGCCGGTGTATGCTGCCGCAGTGATATTGCACTACAACCGGCCGATAGATGGACTGGCTGATTCAAAAAAACTGAGCGAGAAACGGCGCAACTATCTGGCGCAGGAAATAAAGCAACATGCCTGGGCGTGGGCGATTGCCACGGCCTCCGTGGAGGAGATAGATGCAATCAACATCCTGCGCGCCAGCCTGCTGGCCATGCGTCGCGCCGTCGAAGCGTTGCAGGTGCGGCCACAGGAAGTGTGGGTGGACGGCCTACATTGCCCGGATACCGGCCTGCCCAGCCGCGCCATCGTGGGGGGGGACAGCAGCGTGGCGGCCATCTCAGCCGCCTCCATCCTGGCTAAGACTGCACGCGACGCGGCCATGCTGCTGCTGCATGAACGCTATCCGCAATACGGTTTCGACGGGCACAAGGGTTACCCGACGGCAGCGCATGTTGCGGCGCTGAAATTGCACGGCGTATCGGACGTGCACAGAAGAAGTTTCCGTCCGGTGCGGGAGTTGTTGTAGCAGTAGGCGAAATACACCACTCCGTCATTTCCGCCGCAGCCTGCCCTCGAATGGAGTAGTCGGGGGCGGGAATGACGATTGTTGTATTGATATTTGTCATGAATTACATAAAGGTCAATAACCATGGCACTGTTTAAGTTGCTGCACATTTTAGCCGTAGTGATATGGATCGGCGGCATGTTCTTCGCCTATATGGTGCTACGCCCCAGCGAGGGCACGCGTGTGTTATGAAACGTTCGGGCTGGGTGTTGGATAATGACAAGCACTCCCCTATGATTTTACCTATTGAAAATCACGCGCGGCAAACTGGCGCTACGGCTCACGTTGCCACCATCAACCCAGCGCACAACATCGTAATTTACCTCATCGAATAACGCTTTGCTGTCTTCGCTGGCCAAGGCGAGGTAGGCCACCAGTTCCGCCAATCCATGCTCCAATGGAAACTCTCCCAACAACTCGCCCAGCGTCACCTGCAGCTGCGTTTGCAAGGCATGGCGCACTTGCGCCACGAGCTTCGCCTTGTCTACCACCACATGGTCGAATAGCGCATCCGTCGTGATATGAGCATCATCGCCAACCAGTATTTGATCCGTGAGCACGGGTTTTACCAACACCGAAAACAGGGGGCGCTCCATAGGCAGTTCGATGCTAGGAGCGACATCATCAATCTCCATGAATGCGACGTCTTTCGGCATGACCTCGCGCAGGGTCAGTGCATGTGCTTCGATATGATGGATGATCTCCATGATGCGGCGGTTTTCCAGCCAGACCTGGTCGTCGAGGAAACGACGCAACTGCTGCGACAACAAGGACACCGTGCGCTGCGTGTGCTCACCCGCCTCCAGCCAGTCGTAATGTACCCGTTTCAGGCGCGCATCCGGTGCCAGCGCGCGCACCGCCTGAAGTTCGAACACTGCCTTGAGCAAGGCGGACAATTCCTCCTGCCGCTCGGGCGACATCAGGAAGTCCCAAAATGCCCGGAAACTCTTGCCTTGGTCGGAATCCGCAATCGCGTCGCGCTCGCCGAAAATCGACTCCAGTAAACCACCCTTGGCGCCTTCCCACAACGCGATGCGCTCGCGGGTGCTGCGATCCAGCATACGGAAGTTCTGCTCGACTTCGCGAAAATCGGACAACAGCTCCCGCGCCGTGGCTGCCACTTGCTGGAAGCGGTCTTTCAGCGCCGTTTCATCGAGCACGGCGAGTTCACCGTCCCGGATGCGCGCGATCTCACTATCGATCTCCGCTTTGTGCTTCTCCAGTTCGCGAATGCGCATTTCAGGATCGGTCTCGCTGCCTTCCACCATTTGTCTGAGCAGGTCGAACACTGTCATCAGGCGCGACTCAGTGCCCACAAAAGCACGCTGGGTAAGACTCTCCAGCCACGCAATAGCTTTCTCGGTGGCCGGAGTCAAATCAAAATGTGCTTCATCCGATCCCGGTGGGTAATATTTGCGCAACCAACCGCGCGTATCTTGCGTCCAGTCTTCAAGGTAAGCTGCCGCCGATTTCGGAAAAGCTCCGTCGCCCTGCGATTCACGCAAATGAAACAACTCGTCTTCCAGCTTCGAGACCAACTCCGCTTGCTCCATCATGCGTACATTAGGCAGGACAAACACCCGGTGCAGAAAACTTGCCACTAGCGGCGCATGGTCGGCCAGCAGCAATCGCCATGCAGGATGATTGCGCCGCAAGGCTTCGAGTGTGGCGTAGTCGAGGCTCATTGCGCTCCGTTTCGCAGCGCAATGGCGATTGAAGATACGCGGACAATATTATTGTCCTGCTGCTCACCGCGAAAGGCGGCGTAACCGAAAACGTCGTGGGGAATTGGCATCATCACGCGATGTTAACCCGCTTATAAATAAAGCTCAATCGCCACTACATTGACGACACCCGCAAAAGAATCTACATTCCCCCGTCGCGTCCAAATGAAGGGAACATCATGTCCACCAGCATTGAATCTATTTTGCACGAAACCCGCGTTTTTCAGCCGTCCGCTGCCTTCGTGCAACAGGCCAATGTTTCCGGCATGGCCGCCTACCAGGTGCTGTGCAAGGAGGCGACGCAGGACTACGAAGGGTTTTGGGCACGCTTGGCACGCGAGCATATCGTGTGGCGCAAGCCGTTCCATAAAGTGCTGGACGAGAGCGGCGCGCCGTTCTGCAAGTGGTTTGAGGATGGCGAGCTGAATGTTTCCTATAATTGCCTGGACAGGCATCTGGCCACCCAGCCGGAAAAGGCTGCGCTGATTTTCGAAGCGGATGACGGCAAGGTGACCAAAATTTCCTACCGCGAGTTGCATGCCCGCGTGTGCCAGTTTGCCAATACCTTGAAGTCGCGCAACATCAACAAGGGCGACCGGGTGGTGATCTACATGCCAATGAGCATCGAGGTGGTGGTGGCGATGCAGGCCTGCGCGCGAATCGGCGCGATTCATTCGGTGGTGTTCGGCGGCTTCTCTGCCAAAAGCCTGAATGATCGCATTGTGGATGCGCAGGCCTGTGCTGTCATCACCGCCGATGCGCAATTGCGCGGCGGAAAAACCATCCCGCTGAAACCAGCCGTGGATGAGGCTCTCGCCATGGGTAACTGTGGCTCGGTGCACAGCGTGATTGTGTATAAGCGTGCAGGGAGCGACGTGCAATGGAACGCGCAGATCGATCTGTGGTGGCATGACGTGATTGCCGGACAGGCTGCGATATGCGAACCGGAATGGGTGAGCTCCGAGCATCCGCTGTTCATTCTCTATACCTCCGGCTCCACCGGCAAACCCAAGGGCGTGCAGCATTCCAGCGGCGGTTATCTGCTGGGTACAATAGTTTCCATGCAATGGGTATTCGACTATAAGCCCGCCGACATTTTCTGGTGCACCGCCGACGTGGGCTGGATCACCGGTCACAGCTATGTCGCCTACGGTCCGCTGGCGGTGGGCGCGACGCAAGTGATATTCGAGGGCGTGCCCACCTGGCCCGACGCAGGCCGCTTCTGGAAAATGATAGCCACGCACCAGGTCACCACTTTCTATACCGCGCCGACCGCTATCCGCTCGTTGATTAAATTGGGCGGCGACCTGCCCAAACAATACGACCTTTCCAGCCTGCGCCTGCTGGGCACCGTGGGCGAGCCGATCAACCCGGAAGCCTGGATGTGGTATTACACCGTGGTCGGCAAGGAGCGCTGCCCCATCGTAGACACCTGGTGGCAGACCGAAACCGGTTGCCATATGATCGCGCCGTTGCCGGGTGCTATGGTGACCAAGCCCGGTTCCTGTACCCTGCCTTTGCCCGGCATCATGGCAGCGATTGTTAACGAAGCAGGCGATGAAGTGCAGGGCGAGAGTGGCGGCTTCCTCGTCATCACCCGCCCCTTCCCCTCGCAGATCCGCACCATCTGGGGCGATGCGGAACGCTATAAAACTGCTTACTTCCCGCCAGATATGCAGGGCGCCTATTTGGCAGGCGACTCGGCGCACCGCGATGCAGACGGCTATTTCTGGATCATGGGGCGCATAGACGACGTGCTGAAAGTATCCGGCCACCGCCTCGGCACCATGGAAGTTGAGTCCGCGCTGGCGTCCAACCCGCTGGTGGCGGAAGCCGCTGTGGTGGGCAAGCCGCACGACATCAAGGGCGAAGCGATCGTGGCATTTGTGGTGCTGAAAGGCCAGCGTCCGCAAGATGCCGCTGTCGCAAAAGAGCTGGTGGAAAACCTGCGCAACTGGGTCAGTCGCGAACTTGGCCCCATCGCCAAGCCGGACGAAATCCGCTTCGGCGACAACCTGCCCAAAACCCGCTCCGGCAAGATCATGCGCCGTTTGCTGCGCACCATAGCCAGGGGCGAAGAGATCACCCAAGATACCTCGACGCTGGAGAATCCAGCCATTCTGGAACAACTCAAAGAGGTGGTTAAATAACTTCTGGGCACCGCTAAAAATCCAACAACATCCCAACTGCTGCGTTGCTCAAAAATTTACTTGCTAACATATCAATCATATGCGGCGCTGCGCAAATTTTTTTGCGCCTTGCATTTGGGCGAACTTTGAATTTTTAGAGGTGCCCTTGAATCCGCCAAATATCCGAGTCAAGCGAGCGTAAGATAAACCGCGCCGTCCTTGATCTTGACTGGGTACGATTTCGCGCATCCCACGTCCGGTGCGATGGCGTTGCCGTCTTCCAGGCTGATGTTCCAGTTATGTAGCGGGCAGGCCACTTTTTTCCCGAACACGATGCCTTGTGACAGCGGCCCGCCTTTATGCGGACATTTGTCGCGCAGCGCAAATACTTCGTCATCTGCGGTGCGAAACAGGGCGATGTCACCCTGTGTTGTGGTGATCACGCGCGCGCCTAATCGCGGAATATCTTCTACAGTTGAAACTTTATGCCAGGTGTCCACGATTGGTTCCTATTTTAAATTGACAGCCTATTTCAAATTGAAAGTGTCTCAAATTGACAGCGTTTCAAATTCGCGCGCATTGACGTTTTCTTTTTTCCACGGGTCTTTTTCGTCCTGTAGCGTAAACATCAGGCGGTCATACAGCGCACGGCGATTTGCGGCATCTTCCACCACACGCTGCTTGACGTAATCCAGTCCTACCCGCTCGATGTAATGCACGGTGCGGTCGAGGTAGCGCGCTTCCTCGCGGTAAAGCTGGAGGAAGGCGGCAGCGTATTCCATTACTTCATCGTGGGTTTTGACTTTGACCAAGAACTGGGTGACCACGGTCTTGATACCGCCGTTGCCCCCCACATACATTTCCCAGCCGGAATCCACGCCTATGATGCCGACATCCTTGATGCCTGATTCAGCGCAATTGCGCGGGCAACCGGAGACGGCAATTTTCACCTTGTGCGGCGCATACATTTTCCACAGCGCCTGTTCCAGATCTATGCCCATCTGCGTGGAATCCTGCACGCCGAAACGACACCATTCGCTGCCGACACAGGTTTTAACCGTGCGCAACGCCTTCGCGTAAGCGTGGCCGGAGGGCATGTCGAGGTCGGCCCAGACCTTGGGCAAATCTTCTTTTTTTACGCCCAGCAAATCTATGCGCTGGCCGCCGGTGACCTTAACTGTGGGGATGTTATATTTGTCAGCGACATCGGCGATGCGGCGCAAATCCTTGGCTGTCGTGACACCGCCGAACATGCGCGGAATGACCGAATACGTGCCGTCTTTCTGGATGTTGGCGTGGGCGCGTTCGTTGATGAAACGGGATTGCGGATCATCCTGCGCCACGCGCGGATGGGCGCACAGCACATAGAAGTTGAGCGCCGGACGGCAACTGGCGCAACCATTGGGCGAGCTCCAGTGCAGCGTCTGCTGAACCTGCGGAATGCTAATGAGTTTCTGTTCGGTAATTGCCTGCCGCACCTGTTCATGAGTCAGGCCGGTGCAGCCGCACATCGGTTTGGTGGCGTTCAGCGCCGGGGTGTACGCGCCGCCCACGGTAGAAGCGAGCAACTGCTCCACCAGGCCGGTGCAGGAGCCGCAGGAGGAGGATGCCTTGGTGTGCTTACGCACATCGTCCACCGTGAACAAACCTTTTTCTTTGATGGCCTTAACAATCGTGCCTTTACACACGCCATTGCAGCCGCACACTTCCATCGTGTCCGGCATGGCCGCCGCACTGGTTTGCCCCTGATGGCCGATGTCGCCCAGATGCGATTGGCCAAACATCAGATGATCGCGGATTTCGCTAATGTTTTTGCCCTCGCGTATCATCTGGAAATACCACGAACCATCTTTGGTATCGCCGTACATCACTGCGCCGATGAGCTTGTCCGCTTGTATCACCAGCTTTTTATAGACGCCACCGACGGCGTCGTGCATCAGAATCTCATCGGTCGCATCATTGCCAGTGAAGTCGCCGGCGGAAAATAAATCTATGCCAGTTACTTTAAGCTTGGTGGACATGACCGACCCTTGGTAGCGCGCGATCCCCATGCGCGCCAGATGATTGGCGCACACCTTGGCCTGTTCGAACAGCGGTGCTACCAGTCCATAAGCAATGCCGCGATGGGATACGCACTCGCCCACCGAGTAGATGCTCGGGTCATATGTCTGCATGGTGTCGTTGACCACAATGCCACGGTTGCAGTGTATCCCGGCAGATTCGGCCAGTGTGGTATTGGGGCGTATGCCGACTGCCATCACCAATAACTCGGCAGGGATTTCACTACCATCTTTAAAGCGAATAGCTTGGACGCGGCCTTGTGCATCACCCAGCAGCTCCTGAGTTTGCGCCTCCAGCATGAACTTCAGCCCTTTCGCTTCCAGCGATTTTTGCAGCATTTTGGCCGCACTCTGGTCGAGCTGGCGTTCCATCAGCCACGGCATGATATGTACCACCGTTACATCCATGCCGCGCAGCGCCAATCCATTGGCTGCTTCCAGCCCGAGCAGGCCGCCGCCGATGACCACGGCGTGTTTATATTTTTCCGCTGCGGCGATCATGGCATTGGTGTCCTGGATGTCGCGGTAGCTGATCACGCCGCCTAAATCCTTGCCGGGCACGGGCAGGATAAAGGGGTTGGAGCCGGTGGCCAGCAACAGCCGGTCGTATTCGGCCTCCGTACCATCTTCGGCGTAAACGATTTTTTTGCTGCGGTCTATGCGCACCACTTTTTTGTTCAGGTGCAGGGTGATGTTGTTTTCTTGATACCAGTCGAGGTCGTTCAGGATGATGTCCTGTATGCCCTGTTCGCCCGCCAATACCGGCGACAACATGATGCGGTTGTAATTGGGGTAAGGCTCGGAGCCGAACACGGTCATGTCATACATGTCCGGTTCCAGCTTGATTAACTCTTCCAGCGTGCGCACGCCCGCCATGCCGTTGCCGACCATTACCAGTTTCATTTTTTTCATTGCCATGCTCCTGAATAAAAATTCATCATGCCGCTTGCTGCTGTGTAATTTGCGCTGCCATCCCGGCAAAGCGCACCACTTCACCGACCACCACAATCGCTGGACTAGAAAATCCGGCTGCCGCAACCAGACCGGCAAGCTGCCCCAGCGTCGCAACTAAGTGCCGCTGATTGGGCAAGGTGCCATGCTGGATTGCGGCAGCGGGTGTGTCCGCCGCCATGCCGTGCTGTATCAATTGCTGCGCGATGCGCGCCAGATTGCTCATGCCCATGTAAATCACCAGGGTCGTGCCGGTCGCCGCCAGTGCGCGCCAGTCCGGTTCGGTTTCACCCTGGGCGTGGCCGGTGATGAAGGTCACGCCATGCGTGCAATCTCTATGCGTCAAGGGAATGTTCAACGCTGCCGGAACCGCCATGCCGGACGTGATCCCGCTGATGACCGATACCTTGATACCAGCTTGCTGCAAGGCTTGCAGCTCCTCGCCGCCACGCCCGAACATGAAGGGATCGCCGCCCTTGATGCGTGCCACCACTTTGCCCGCAAGCGCCAGCGCGATCATTTTTTTGTGGATGAAAGCTTGTGGCGTGGAACGGCAACCGCCGCGCTTGCCGACGTGTATGACTTGCGCACCATCGCGCGCGAATTGCAGGACATCCGGGTTGACCAGATCATCAATCAAAATCGCATCGGCCAAGCCTATGGTGCGTACTGCACCCAGCGTGAGCAAGTCCAGGCTACCTGGTCCGGCGCCGATTAAATAAACCTGTCCTTCATTCATATTGTCTCCCATTATGCTGCAAGTAGATACGCCGATTTGCTCGCCGCAATGGCAATCGCCTGGCTCATGTCATCGGCATAGCCACTGCCATACAGGCAACAGGCAAGCTGGCTGATGATCGGTTGAGGTACAGGTATTTCCCGCGCTAGTACGCGGCTGATCCAGTTGGCGGTGGTCAGTGCATCCATGTCGGCTGGTAACGGCGGTGGCTGTTTCAATGTTCCTTCTTCAGCCTCGAACAAAATGCGCCCTACGCCACCGTTAAAGAATTCCATCTGCTGCCTGCGCTTGGGGTTGGCATAGGGCTCACCCTCTGTGCCGCGCAGCAGCAACGCGCGTGCCCCGCTCGCGCTGAGGAACTCGCGCATTTTGTGCAGGTAGTCAGGATGGGTCACGTTCACCACGCGCAGGCAACCGTCTGGAAATGGAGCCAGCAGCTTGACTAAGGAATGCGCGCTGTTGCGCACCCCGAGGCGTTCACGCAGCGTCATCAAAGCCGCCAACCCGGGGCACAGCAATACGGTGGGCAAAAAAACCAGCCGCCGCTCCCCGAGTTTCTGTTCTGCTTGCGGCAAATTGGTGCAGGGCAGAATGCCCAATTCGCGCAAAATGCTGGCCGTGGTTACGCGCCCGTTGCCTTGCAGCGTGCCGTGTATCACCACCGGGACTCCGCATTCGCGCAATAGTAGCGCCAGCAACGGCAGTAAATTGGCTTGCCGCCGTGCGCCGTTGTAGCTGGGCAGGATGACCGGCAAGCAGCTCGTGTTGGGCGCAGTTAGCGTATATATGCGTTCTGACATCGCGCGGTAAAAGCCCAATATTTCTTCCGCCGATTCCGATTTCATGCGCAGCGCCAGCACGATCGCCCCTAGTTCAAGATCGGAAACCCCATCGTCCAGCATGGCTGAAAACATCTGATACGCTTCGTCTTCCTGCAAGTGCGTCGCATGCGCACCGCGCCCTATGCGCTTGATGAATGCCGAGTAGGTCATGCTTGCGCCCTGCTACTCTCTGCCGCTTGCGGGAGGGGGCTAGGGGAGGGGGGTTGCGCGCACAAGCGCTTCAGTTCAGGCAGGCATGAGCCGCACTCAGTACCGCACTTTAGCTTGTTCTGTAGGGCGGATAGATCCGCCCCCGCACCTAGCTCGCTCAATATTTCCTGTTCCGACACGTCCATGCAGTTGCAGATGATGCGTCCGCGCTGCCGCTGCCCGGCCGGCGGCGTACTCACTGGCGCCAGCAGCCACGGGCGTAAAGCCTGTATGTCCGCTCCCTGCGCAATAATTTCCTTTAACCAGTCGCGCGCCACGGTTTCTCCGGTCAAACGCACGCCCAGCAACTTACCGTTTTGCAGCAAGGCGCGCTTGGAGATACCGCGCTTGGCATCGCGATAATTCATGACTTGGGTTTCATCATCCAGTTGCAGAATGGCGTCTATCTCGGCCAGTAAGGCATCCGGTACGGCGGTGAGATGGGCTGTGCGCAATACCACCAGCTCTTCGTCGCGTCCATACAGGCCAAGTGCGGCGTAATCAAAACTTGCTAGCAAGGGTTGCAGGCGCGACATGCGATGCAGCACGTCGCCTTTGCGCATGGCAACCATTTGCCACGGCAATACCAATTTTTCTACCTGTACGGCGGCATGTTTGAATTCAGGCTGCTTGGAGGTTGGATCGAAGGCATTGATGGTCAATGCGTTCGCGCCCAGCCCATTCATGAATTGGCTGCCCCAGTGCATGGGCATGAAAATCTGGCCCGCGCGCATTTCCGCTGAAGCGGCCACGCGCACATTAAGAAGGCCGCGACGGCTGCTTACTCGGGCAATATCGCCATCCGCCAATTTGCGCCGCGCCATATCATCCGCGTGCATGGACACCAGCGGTTCTTCGGCATGGCTGAATAGCCGCCCCACGCTGCCGGTGCGGCTCATGCCATGCCATTGGTCGCGCAGGCGGCCGGTATTTAGGTGTAGGGGAAAGCGCGCATCGATGTCTTCAGCCACCGGGGCATAAATTGTGTTGGCAAAATTTGCCCGGCCACTGGCGGTAGGGAATACCCCGTCTTCATACAGCCGCTTACGGCCTTGCGTTGCGCCTATTTGGAAGGGCCATTGCTGCGGGCCGCTGTTTTCCAGCAGCGCATAACTCAAGCCGCCAATGTCGAGGTCGCGGCCAATGGTGGTCGCACGATGCTCATTAAAAATCGCTTCGGGGGTGGTATAGGCCAGCAATGAAGGGGCGGGCTCAATAAGCAACTGCAAACGCTGCTCCAGGCGTTGCGCAAAATCCACTACGATCTGCCAGTCATGCCGTGCTTCACCGGGCGGTGCGACAGCTTGCCGCACGCGCGAAATGCAGCGTTCGGAATTAGTCACCGTACCTTCTTTTTCGCCCCAAGTGCTGGCCGGCAGCAGTAAATCGGCATAGTGTGCGGTTTCGGTGTTGCGGTAAGCCTCCTGCACTACCACGAATTCTGCTACATCCAGCGCTTCCTTGACCAGATTGAGATTGGGCATGGATTGCATCGGATTGGTGCAGGCGATCCAGATGGCCTTAATCTCGCCGCGCCGCACCGCTTCGAACATTTCCACGGCAGTCTTGCCAGGCGCAGCCGGAACATCCGCTATCCCCCACAATGCGGCGACTTCGGCGCGGTGCGCCGGATTGGACAAATCGCGGTGGCCGGACAACAAAGTCGCCATGCCGCCCACTTCGCGCCCGCCCATGGCATTCGGCTGGCCGGTGAGCGAGAGCGGGGCGGCGCCCGGCTTGCCGATCTGGCCGGTGGCCAGGTGCAGATTGATCAGCGCGGCATTTTTCTGCGTGCCATGCACTGACTGATTCAAGCCCTGGCAATACAGCGACAGCGTCGGCCCCTTGGCAAACCACTGCGCTGCGCGCACGATGTCCTCCGCCGCAATGCCGCAAATCGCCGCCGCATGTTGCGGCGTGGTCTCGCGCACTGTCGCCTTGAGTTGCTCGAAACCTGCGGTATGCGCGGCGATATAGCCCTGGTCGCACCAGCCTTCCCACAGCATCACATGCAGCATGGCGTTGAACAGCGCGACGTCGGTGCCGGGCAAAATCGCCAGATGCAAATCCGCCGCGCAGGCGGTATCGGTGCGGCGCGGATCCACCACGATCAGCTTGAGGTCGGGATTATTTTTGCGTGCATCTTCAATACGCCGGAACACAATCGGGTGTGCATAGGCGGTATTCGATCCAGCGATGAAAATGCATTGCGCGTGGTCTATGTCCTCATAGCAGCCAGGCGGCGCATCCATGCCCAGCGTGGTCTTGTAACCCGCCACGGCCGAGGACATGCACAGGCGCGAGTTGGTATCCACGTTATTGGTGCCGATGAGTCCTTTGGCCAGCTTGTTGAAAACGTAGTAATCTTCGGTCAGCAATTGTCCGGAAATATAAAATGCAACCGCATCCGGACCATGCTGTTGGATGATGCTGGCAAATTTATCCACCACGCTATCCAGCGCCACATCCCAGCTCACCCGTTGCCGTTTCTGGTCGCGCCCGCTACGCAGCTCCGGATACAACGCGCGCAGCTCATCCCGCGCCGTCAGGTGCAGGGTTGCTCCCTTGGTGCACAAGCGCCCAAAGTTGGCCGGATGATCGGGATCGCCGCGCACACCGGTAATTTTCCCTGCGTCTGTGGCGATGATTACGCCGCAGCCTACACCGCAGTAACAACAGGTTGATTTGGTTTCTTGCATAGCTTTTGTTCACATCATCTTGAGGAATTATAAGCAATATATGTGCCACGTATATGGCGATTCATAATCAGGTAGTTACATGAAACAAGCGGGGTGCGGGATAGATGTGCGCAAGATAAGAGTGCGCTTGCACCAGGCTGGCGCATGTAATTGGTGCATGAGGCTGGCAGGGAGATTTGACGTGCAGCGAGGCGCGTATATTAACATTTACCAAATCAACCTCCAATGTAGCTCATTTCAACCCGCTTTAATAAAAATCTGGAGAGAGCGCTGTCGTCGGCATCTGCGGGCAGGGCGGCGCGCAGTTCCGAATAACGGTCGGTACGTGCCTGCCAGATGTGGCCCACCGCCGCCGCGATCTGGTCGTCGGCGCAGTCGCCCCGCAGCAGAGTGCGCAGATCATGCCCCTGGCTGGCAAATAGGCACAAAAATAGCTTGCCTTCGGTCGACAGCCGTGCCCGGGTGCAGTCGCTGCAAAAGGCCTGCGTGACGCTGCTGATCACACCGATTTCGCCGGCACCGTCGGCATAGCGCCAGCGCTCGGCAGTTTCACCGATGTAGTTCGGGTCGATGGCCGTGAGAGGAAACTCGGCGTTGATACGTGCGATCACTTGTGCCGAAGGCAGCACCTCGTCCATGCGCCAGCCGTTGGTGGCACCCACGTCCATGTATTCGATAAAGCGCAGCACTGCACCGGAATGGCGGAAGTACCGTGCCATGGGCAGTATCTCGGCGTCGTTGATGCCGCGCTTGACCACCATGTTGACCTTGATCGGCCACAGACCCACTTTTTGCGACGTTTCAATGCCCTTGAGCACATCGGCCACCGGAAAGTCCACACCGTTCATTTGGCGAAAGATGGCATCGTTCATGCTGTCCAGGCTCACCGTGACGCGCTGCAGCCCGGCATTCTTGAGCGACTGCGCCTTTTTGGCGAGTAGCGAGGCATTGGTGGTCAGCGTCATGTCCAGCGGTTTACCTGCGGGCGTTTGTAGTCTGGCTAACATTTCGACCAACACCTCCAGGTGCTTGCGCAGCAAAGGCTCGCCACCCGTCAGCCTGAATTTTTCAACACCGTGGGTCACAAAAATCCGCGCCAGCCGGGTGATTTCCTCAAAGCTCAGCAGCGAACTTTGAGGCAAAAAGGTGTAGTCCTTATTAAACACTTCCTTCGGCATACAGTAGCTGCAGCGGAAGTTGCAGCGGTCAGTCACGCTGATGCGCAAATCGCGCAGCGGCCGGCCCAGGGTGTCGCTCACCAGGCCGGTGGGAGCCGACAGCTGGCCGGGGATATGCGGCACACGCGCCGCGTACCGGATGTCTGCAAGGGGTATTGTTTTTTCAGTCATATGGCTTCCTTGCCCGGAATTTACCGCATTGGCGAGACCGTGGCCAGCCTGCTGTAATTTACCCCTGTCGCCAGCAGCAGCGCGATCTTGCGCGAGCGCCGTTTAGACGCGGCGGTCGCCGTCCACCTCAATACACACGCCGCTGATAAAGGCGGCTTCGTTGCTGGTCAGATAGAGCGTTGCCTTGGCAACGCCCCGCCGCCGAAACCTGTGCCTGTAGCGATAATTACGCCGCAGCTCACACTGCAGTAACAGCAGGTTGATTTGGTTTCTTGCATGGCTTTTTTTATATCAGATTGTAATGATGATAGAATACCCAAACGATTCAGTCAACAATTTTATTCAGGTAGTTTAGGATCAAATTTATTGGCCGTGGCGCGCTCTTCTTAATCATCTGGTGACATGAAACAAGCGGGGTGTGGGATAGATGTGCGCGAGATAAGAGTGCGCTTGCACCCGTCTAGTCTTACTGTGTCACAAATCTCGTTAACCCCCACCGCAACACGGACATCGTAGCAGCCTCGCAGCGACGGCTCGCGCGATGAGGATACGCAGCGTCGTAATAGAGTCCGGCACGTGCCGCTGCGCTCGCC
>CAMTXD010000024.1:0-8547 GCA_947085625.1 uncultured Gallionellaceae bacterium
GGATAAGAAAGAATTGTTGATTTTCATTTCTCCCAAAATTTTATCGGACAAATTGAACCTGCGTTAAGAAATGAACTGCCCTCTCCCCAACCCTCTGGGTGAGACAACTAGCCATTCGACTTGGCTGCCAAAGTCCGCAGCTAAGTCGCTGGTTATCCCGCAAGCGGGGAGAGCGTAGCGAGGGGGGTGGAGCCGAGCAAGCGAGAAAGGCATTAACACACACGCTTGCAATAAAAGCCCGGCTCTTGCCGGGCTTTTGCTTTTATGCAAGCTGCGGCGGCGATGATTTTTCCGCTACAATCCCGTTATGCAATCCGACCCTACAACACAGGCCAAGCGCCCATCCGGAAACATCTTTCTGGTGGGGATGATGGGCGCGGGAAAAACCACAGCGGGGAAGCTGCTGGCTAAACAAATGGGCAAGATTTTTATAGACAGCGATGTGGAAATTCAAAAGCGCACCGGCGTGTCCATCCCGCACATTTTTGAGGTAGAGGGTGAGGCCGGTTTTCGCCAGCGCGAAGCATGCATCATTCAGTATCTGGTGCGGCTGGACAACATCGTATTGGCGACTGGCGGCGGCGCGGTGTTGAATGAACAAAACCGCGCCGCGCTGCGTGGCAACGGTATCGTGGTGTACCTGAAAAGCACGGTGCACGACCTGTGGCAGCGTACCCGCCACAGCCGCAACCGCCCGCTGTTGCAGACCGCCGATCCTCACGCCAGATTGAAAGAATTGTATGTGCAACGCGACCCGATATACACGCAAGTGGCCGACCTGGTGATGCCCACCGGCAAACAAGGCGCGCACAGCCTGGTGTCGCAGTTGCACCAGGAATTAAGCCGGCTCACCCCAACCCCTCCCAGTTGACCCCTCGCTACGCTCTCCCCTTGTCGAGCGTAGCGAGGGGTCAACTGGGAGGGGTTGGGGGTTGAATTACATCAAATCCAAAGAAACAAGAGGCTCTCAAGCGCATGCAAACCATAACCGTCAGCCTGGCACAACGCAGCTACCCCATCCATATCGGCCGCGGCCTGCTCGGCCGCGCCGAGTTATTGCTGCCGCATTTGCCGCACAAGAGGGCGGCAGTGGTGACCAACACCACGGTGGCGGCGTTGTATATGGAGCCGTTGTGCGCCATGCTGCAAGCCCATGGCGTGGACGTGATCCCCATCATCCTGCCGGACGGTGAGCAATACAAAAATGCAGCAACGCTGGGGAAAATTTATGACGCACTGCTGACTCACCGCTGCGAACGCAATACGCCGCTGATTGCTCTCGGCGGCGGCGTGATTGGCGACATGACCGGTTATGCTGCCGCGACCTATCTGCGCGGTGTGCCCTTCATCCAGATTCCCACTACGCTGCTGGCGCAGGTGGATTCATCGGTCGGCGGCAAGACCGGCATCAACCATCCGCTGGGCAAGAACATGATAGGCGCGTTTTACCAGCCGCAAGTTGTGCTGGCCGACATCGCCACGCTGGACACCCTGCCGGATAAAGAATTGCTTGCGGGTATCGCAGAAGTCATTAAATACGGCCTGATCCGCGACCTGCCTTTCTTCGAGTGGCTGGAACGGAACATGGAGACATTGCTGGCGTGCGATGCGGCTGCGCTGCAATACGCCATCGAGCGCAGTTGCCAGAACAAGGCCGAAGTGGTCGCCGCAGACGAGCGCGAGAGTGGCGAACGCGCCCTGCTCAACCTCGGCCACACCTTCGGCCACGCCATCGAGACCGGCATGGGCTATGGCGCGTGGTTGCACGGCGAGGCGGTAGCGGCAGGCACCCTCATGGCCGCCGACCTTTCGTGCCGCCTGGGCTGGATCAGCAAACAGGATGAGGCACGCATCAAAAGTTTGTTTGAACGCGCTGGGTTGCCGCTTATCGCACCTGCTTTGGGTGCGGAAAAATATTTGCAACTGATGGGGCTGGACAAAAAAGTGGTTGGTGGCACAATGCGTTTCGTGCTGCTCAAAGCCATAGGCTGCGCGGTGGTGACGGGCGATGTGCCGCAAGACCTATTGCGACAGACCCTGGGAGCATATGTAGATGACTAAGCTTGCGCCATATATCGCAGTTACTGTAGGGCGGGCTTTGCCCGCCGCGTCGGGCGCAGCCCGACCTACTGACCGCATTGGAATATTCAATGTCTGACCTCGCGCCCTACGCAGTCAACGAGCGCAACACGCGCGGCAGAAGCGTGCCTGAAGAAACGCCATTCGGGCGCAGCGAATTCCAGCGCGACCGCGACCGCATCATCCACTCCACCGCCTTCCGCCGCCTAGAATACAAGACCCAGGTATTTGTAAACCATGAGGGTGACCTGTTCCGAACGCGGCTGACGCACAGCCTGGAAGTGGCGCAAATCGCCCGCTCCGTCGCGCGGCATCTGAAATTAAACGAAGATCTGGTAGAGGCCATCTCGCTGGCGCACGACCTCGGACATACACCCTTCGGCCACGCCGGGCAGGACGCGCTCAACATCTGCATGAAAGATTACGGCGGCTTCGAGCACAACCTGCAATCGCTGCGCGTAGTGGACGTGCTGGAAGAGCACTACGCCGCCTTCGATGGACTCAATCTGTGCTTCGAAACGCGCGAGGGTATACTCAAGCATTGCTCGCCTGCGAATGCCGCCAAGCTAGGCGCAGTGGGCGAGCGCTTTATCAAGCAGCAGCGCCCCTCGCTGGAAGCGCAGATCGCCAACCTCGCCGACGAGATCGCCTACAATAACCACGACGTGGATGACGGCCTGCGCTCCGGACTGATCACGCTGGAGCAGATCGCCCCGGTACGTTTATTTTCCGGGCATCTGGACGCGGTAAGGTCAGCCTATCCCGGCCTGGCCGAACGCCGCCTGATCCACGAAACCATACGCCGCATGATCAACACGCTGGCGACTGATTTGATCCGTGAAACAGAAAAGAATATCCAGGCGCATGCCGTGCGCGATATCGCCGAGGTGCGCGCCGCTCCGCCGCTGGCGGCATTCAGCGCCGCAGTGCACGAGCAGAACCGCGAACTAAAAGCCTTCCTGCGCACCCATTTATACCGCCACTATCGCGTCCTGCGCATGAGCGCCAAAGCGCGCCGGATCATCGGCGACCTGTTCCAGGTATTCATGGAAGACAGTCGCTTATTGCCGTCGCAGTTCATGCACCAGGCGCAAGCCGACCGCTCTCGTGCCGTGGCCGACTACATCGCCGGCATGACCGACCGCTATGCCATCAAAGAGCATCGGCGGTTGTTTGCGGTTGAGGAAGAGTAGATTGCGTGCGGCATCGAAATCATGTAATGATGATGGCAATGGTTCGGATGGGTATGATTTGCAATTTGCAATTAAGGAGAGAGCATCATGGGAAGCAAAGACAAAAAGAAAGAATCAAAGGGTAAGAAGCCACAACCCAAACCAATACCCGCAGGCAAGTAATATTTCAACCTAGAAATCTCAGTTGGACGGGATGGATTGCACTATTTTTGGGGCGCAGGGCAAGGCGCAACGACGCGGAATGGTCGTTCCATTCCAAGGAGTTGCAACGCAGCCATGTGCCCCAAAAATAGTGCAATCCATCCCGTAGCGGTCTCACCAATCGGGTGAAACGATGAATCATGAATAAATTTATTGAAATCATCTTGTTAAATATCCAAATAAGCGGTCAACTGGGGTTTCTAGGTTCAAGCGTGTAATCCTCCTCAGGATTTTTAGAGGTGCCCTTTTCGCGGCCTCCGGCACGCTTTTCTGCGCTATATCAATGAGTAGTAATCTTTGAATTTTCACTGTGGTTGCAGTGGTAAAATTCTGGCTGCTTACCGTCATCTTGCCACCATGTCACTACCCACTTTCATTCATCTACGCTTGCACAGTGAGTACTCCATTGCGGATGGCATCGTGCGTATTCCAGAGGCGGTGGCCGCTACCAAACAGGACGCCATGCCTGCGTTGGCACTCACTGATTTGAGCAATGTGTTTGGCATGGTCAAGTTTTACCAGGCAGCACGCGCGGCGGGCATCAAGCCCATCATCGGCTGCGATGTATTTGTCAGCAATCCCGCCGAGCGCGATAAACCTTTCCGGTTACTGCTGCTGTGCCAGTCCAATGTGGGCTACCTGCGCCTGTGTACGCTGCTGACACGCGCTTATCTGGAGAACCAGTATCACGGTCGGCCCGAGATTCAAAAAAATTGGCTGCGTGAGGGGTCGGATGGTCTGCTCGCCTTGTCCGGTGCACATCTGGGCGAGGTAGGGTCAGCGCTGCTGAACGGCAATCAATCGGCTGCGCATCAGCTTGCGCTGGAATGGTCGGGGCTGTTTCCCGGGCGTTATTATCTGGAAGTGCAACGCACCGGCGCCGCGCGCGAGGAAACTCATGTGCGCGGAACGGTACGGCTGGCGGAGGAACTGGGACTGCCGCTGGTGGCCACGCATCCGGTGCAATTTCTTAGCCGCGACGATTACAAGGCGCATGAGACGCGCGTGTGCATTGCCGAAGGCTATGTGCTGAATGATAAACGCCGAGTGCGTCAATTTACTGCGCAGCAATATTTCAAGACCCAGGCTGAAATGGCGGCGCTGTTTGCCGATTTACCGGAAGCGTTGCAGAACAGTGTGGAAATTGCCAAGCGCTGCAACCTGTCCCTGCAACTGGGCAAGCCGCACTTGCCGGATTTTCCCACGCCCAATGGCGAGAGCCTGGACGATTTTCTGCGTACCGAATCTGTCCGCGGATTGCAGCAACGCATGGTGCAGTTATATCCGGATGAGGCCGAACGCGCGGTGAAAATGCCGGAATACGCCGCGCGCTTGGCATTTGAAACCGAGACCATCATCAAGATGGGTTTCTCCGGTTACTTTTTGATTGTGGCCGATTTCATTCTGTGGGCGAAAAACAACGGCGTGCCGGTCGGCCCCGGCCGTGGCTCCGGCGCGGGTTCGCTGGTCGCGTATAGCATGGGCATCACCGACATTGATCCGCTGCGCTACGCGCTACTGTTCGAGCGTTTCTTGAATCCTGAGCGCGTATCCATGCCCGACTTCGACGTGGATTTTTGTCAGGATGGGCGTGAGCGCGTGATCGAATATGTGAAGCAAAAATATGGCGCGGCCAGCGTGTCGCAGATTTCTACTTTCGGCACTATGGCGTCCAAGGCGGTAATCCGCGATGTCGGGCGTGTGCTGGATTTTCCTTATGGCCTGTGCGACAGATTGTCGAAACTGGTGCCGCTGGAGGGCGTGAAACCGGTATCACTGAAAAAAGCGCGCGAGCTGGAACCAGAATTTAACGCCATTGTGAATAGCGAGGAGGGCGTAGAAGAGCTGCTCGAGCTGGGCGGGCGGCTGGAAGACCTGACGCGCAACGTCGGCATGCATGCAGGTGGCGTGTTGATTGCGCCGGGCAAGCTGACCGATTTTTGCCCGCTGTATTGCGCCGAAGGCAGCAGCAGCGCCATCAGCCAACTGGACAAAGATGACGTGGAAAAAATCGGCCTGGTGAAGTTCGACTTTCTGGGCTTGCGCACGCTGACCATCATAGCCTGGGCGGTGAAGTATGTACGAGGACTGAGGACTGAGGACTCAGGGAAAAATCATCTGCACTCCGCGCCCGAACCTCAGCCCTCAGTCTTTAGTCCTGATTTTTTCTCGATAGAGAATATTCCGCTGGTGGACAAGCCCACCTACGACCTGCTCAAGGCGCAGAACACCACCGCCGTATTTCAGCTCGAATCGCGCGGTATGAAAGACCTCATCCGCCGCCTGCAACCGGATACCTTTGAAGACATCGTGGCACTGGTCGCGCTGTATCGACCGGGGCCGCTGGAATCGGGCATGGTGGAAGACTTCATCAACCGCAAGCATGGCCGCGCCAAGGCCGATTATTTTCATCCCGAACTGGAAGTGTCGCTCAAGCCCACTTACGGCGTGATTGTGTATCAGGAACAGGTCATGCAAATTGCGCAGATCATCGGCGGCTATTCGCTGGGCGCAGCGGATTTGCTGCGCCGCGCGATGGGCAAGAAAGATGCGGTAGAAATGGCGCAACAGCGCAGCATCTTCGTTGATGGCGCGGTGGCACGCAATGTTGACAAACGCTTGGCGGTACAGTTATTCGATTTGATGGAAAAGTTTGCCGGTTACGGGTTCAATAAATCACATTCCGCAGCCTACGCCCTGCTGTCGTACCAGACTGCTTATCTTAAGGCGCATTACCCGGCGGCGTTCATGGCTGCCACCTTGTCGGGGGATATGGACAACACCGACAAAGTACATACGTTTTATATAGATACGCTGGCGCAAGGTGTCACCATTCTGCCGCCGGATATCAATACCTCTGAATACCGATTCCGTCCTATGGACGACAAAAATATTTCTTATGGTTTGGGCGCGCTCAAGGGTACAGGCGAGGCCGCAGTCCAGGCTATTGTTGCGGCGCGCAGCGCGGGCGGTTCGTTCCGCGACCTGTTCGATTTTTGCCACCGTGTGGACAAGCGCGTAGTGAATCGCCGCGCCGCTGAAGCGCTGATACGCGGCGGTGCGTTCGATAAAATTTCCGACCATCGTCACCAACTCATGGCCACGCTCGACGCTGCGCTGGGTAGCGCCGAGCAGCAGGCGCGTGCCATTAACCAGAATAGCCTGTTCGGCGACGATGCCAGTGCGGCGATGCCGGTGCAGATGAAAGATGTGCCACGCTGGGCGGTGCGCGAACAATTGCAAAACGAAAAGCTCGCGCTGGGTTACTACCTCAGTGGCCATCCCTATCAGGAATACGCCGAGGAGCTGTCGAAATTCATCAAGCTGAAATTGGCCGATGTTACGCCGCAACTTGCCGGGCAAGGCAGTAACAGCGGTGGTGGAAACGGCCGTCGCAACAGCGGCATCCAAGTGTTGCTGGCCGGCATTGTTTCCGCTGTGCGTATCCAGCAGACGCGGCGCGGGCGCATGGGCGTGATCACGCTAGACGATGGCAGCGCGCAGGTCGAAATGACCGTGTTCAACGAAATTTTCGTAGCCAGCCGTCCCTGGCTACGCGAGGACGAATTGCTGATAGTGCGCGGCAAGGCCAACCTGGATGAATATTCCGGCAATATGCGCGTCACTGCCGACGAATTGTTCGATTTTGCCTCGGCGCGCTCCACCTTCGCCAAGCGGCTGGAGCTGACTGTCGGCGCTGACAGCAAGGTGCGCGTGGCGCAGTTGAAAGAACTGCTCACTCCCTACCGCGATGGAAAATGTCCGGTGCTGATTGATTATCGCAATGGGTTGAGCGGCGCGCAGTTGAGGCTGGGGGAAGAATGGTGCGTCACACTGCACAATGATTTGATGAGCGGGCTAAAAAAACTGCTGGGCGAGCAGAACGTGCATATTGCGTACACCTGAAGGATGCCTCTAAGGCACGGCGAGCCGTGCCCCTACTTAACCCTCATGCCTGGCTGCGCGCCATCGTCCGGGCTGAGGATGAATAGCCCTGGTGACTCACCGGAAGCCGCCAGTACCATGCCTTCCGACAGGCCGAATTTCATTTTGCGCGGCGCGAGATTGGCGACCATTACTGTCATGCGGCCTTTCAGTTTTTCCGGGTCATAGGCGGATTTGATACCGGCGAACACGGTGCGCGGTTTTTCCTCGCCTATGTCCAGGGTGAGCTTCAATAATTTTTCTGCGCCTTCCACATGCTCGGCATTGATGATCTTTGCTACGCGTAAATCTATTTTGTTGAAGTCGTCAATTGAAATTATTGACGCGATAGCGTCGGCGTTTGCCCCCTCGCCCTTTAAGAGAGAGGGTTGGGGAGAGGGTGTGTGCTGCTGCGCTTCTGCATGGCGTGCGGGAGAATGTGATGCGGTCATGGGTTTCAGATTCTCCCGGTTAGCAGCGACCATCGCTTCGATCAGTTTTGGATCGAGGCGGGTCATCAGGTGTTGGTAAGGCTTAATTTGATGCCCTTTTGCAAAAGAGTCATTTACGCTATTCCAGGATAATTCTGGAATATTCAGAAATGCCTCGACGGATTTTGCCAACTCGGGCAAGACCGGCTTTAAATATAGCGTGAGCAGGCGGAACATCTCCAGCGCACCTGAGCAAGCTAAGTAGAGATTAGCTCTGGCCTCAGGGCCTTCCTGTTTTGCGGTGACCCAAGGAGCAGCCTCATTTACATCAGCATTTGCATGATCTGCTAACGTCATGATCTCGCGCAAGGCACGGCTGTAGTCACGACTTTCATAGTGTTTGGCAATGTCAGGAGCTGCGTCTTTTAATTTTTTAATTAATGGATGATCGGGTACAGAATTATCAAGCTTCCCATCAAAGTATTTAGTGATGAATCCAGCCGTACGGCTCGCAATGTTGATGTACTTCCCAATCAAATCACTGTTCACCTTCGCCACAAAATCCTCAAGGCTCAGGTCAAGGTCCTCCATCGAGCCGTTCAGCTTGGAAGCATAGTAATAGCGCAGATATTCAGTGTTCTTGATGTTATCCACATAACTCTTGGCGGTGATGAAAGTGCCGCGCGACTTGGACATTTTCTCGCCGTTCACGGTGAGGA
>CAMTXD010000025.1:0-12798 GCA_947085625.1 uncultured Gallionellaceae bacterium
TAGGCTGAATCTGCGCGAGAAAAAGCAAAAATTGTTTGTCAACGTAGAGTGACTACGCCTTCCGCACAATTTTTGCTTTTTCTCTCACATCTTCAACCTCTTGATCAGCCTCGCTACGAGCGCTAATGGAAAATCTGGGTTGAACAACATCCCAGTCCTTTCATAGGACATCTCAAGCCGAGAATAGGGGAATCCCCTACTGGCAATCGGGGACTTTCCCCAATGCCCAGTCAGGCTATCGGGGAATACAATACGTCAAGTTGCGACCACAACGAAAACACCATCCGATGTGCCGTGATCACTCCGATCATCCAATTAAAGGAATTAAAATGACTAAGCACACTATCAGGTTGGCAATCCTCTCAGTAAGTCTTGCTTTGGCGAACACGGCTCATGGGGGTGGGGGTGGGCGCATTATGCCACCCGCACCTGCGATCACCAGCGCGTCAATTGAACCGGGCCAGCGTCTGTTGACGATCAAAGGCCGTAGCTTCGGAACCGAAAAGCCTAACGTGTTACTGGGCGACACAGCGCTGCGTATTCAGCAAAACACAGACAATCATATCCTCGCCGAGCTACCCGCTGGTATGAAAAAAGCGTCCTACCGGCTCATGGTCACGGGCGGATCGACCGTGCGCGTTAACACTGATCCTTTTTTTGTGACGCTGCTCGCCGATGTCAAGTGAATCAGGAAATTAGCTGTTTCCGGTAAATAATAAGCAAAACCGTAACTATTCAGCCTACTTTGACAATACCGGCTGAGGGGGCTGGCCTTGAAAGGTGAGGATCAAGGAATAAAATAGATCGCGGCCTTGCTTGCGCATCGTGGCGAGATAGGAACGAGCAATGCAGAAGGCATTGGCGCCTTGCGTGGTACGAAAGCACCCGGAGACCTTCTGTTTCAGTTTCGGCATGCGAATGTCGCGTTCGGCCTGGTTGTTGTCGAACGGAACATTTGGATCGTAGAGAAAGCGCAGCACGTCGTCGGCGTGTCGGCGCAGGCGTCCGAGGAGATTGGTTGCGATCGATTGCTTGACCCGCCCGCGCCAGCCTCCGGTGCGCGCCGCTTCGGGGTTGAGTTGCCAGCCCGCGGTAAGAATCGCCCCGTACTGCCCGCGATAGTACCGCAGGCGCTCCACGGCCAGCCGAGATTCCTCAAGGCGCGCCCTTGAACCCGGGCAAGATGTCAAGGGCATCCATCGCTGCCCGACCGCGCTTATCGTGCGCCTCGTACCAGCTGAGCGTCGCGGTCGCCGCCGTATGCAGCCAGCGCAGCCTTCACCGCCTCGGCAATGCTTGTGACCGTCGGCCTGCTCGATACTCGCGTACACCGTGCCCGGAGACAAGCACAGCCCGTACATATCGGCGAACAACTGGGTGGTGCGCCCGACTGGCAGCAACTGGTATTGCGTCAGGTACACTGCGTCCGCCTTGACCGCGGGGCCGTATTGCACCGGATTGGGCGCACTGTCGGGAAACCGGCCGCGATGCACCTTGCCGCAGGCACAGCGCGCTTCGAGCACCCGGTGCTCGATCACCTCGTAGCGGACTCGCGGCAGATCGAACACTTGCCGCCATTCGGAAGTTTGCGCCGCCAGATCAGCTATGAGGGTGCTGCCGCGCTTTAACTTTGTACCACAACCTTCAAAAATGCAATAGGATTAGGCTGAATAGTTACCGCTGATATTGGGTGTGGTGTTTCGAAGCCTCGGTCTTGAAAAACTCCAGGCTTTTCTTGCTCAATGCGAGCGTGACTTTGACGCCTTCTGCTCGAAACGCTAGCTCGGATGGGGAGGGCAGGAGGGCAGGAAATCTGGAATATCCCGGACATCGCCGAGCGGTTCATTGGTGTATTTTATTTTTTCGCTCATAGATCGTTTTTCCTTTTCGCCAAGTCAGCATTTTGTGCCGGATCACAGGCGCACCAAAGACAGGCAAAATGCCCGCGCTCCGTTGGCTAATTGGTCGGGGTGAGAGGATTCGAACCTCCGACTCCTGCGTCCCGAACGCAGTACTCTACCAGGCTGAGCTACACCCCGTTTCAACCCCTCCCCAGCCCTCCCCTTGTCAAGGGAGGGAGGCCGCCATCTCCTCCCCTGACAAGGGGAGGCCGGGGAGGGGTTAGGTTTTAAAATTGCCGCGTGGCGGCAAAGTGTGCCAATTGTAGCAAAGATTGTTTGTAATTCGTATCCGGCAAAACGGCCAGCGCGGCGCAGGCCGCGTCTGATTCTTGCTGCGCCTGCTGCCGGGTATATTCCAGCGCACCGGTCTGTTTGATCACCTGCAACACCTCGGCAAAATGCCCGAGGTCGCCTTGCTCGATGGCCATTCTTACCAGCCCAGCCTGGCTGGCATTGCCGTGCTGCATGGCATAAATCAGCGGCAAAGTAGGCTTGCCCTCGGCCAGGTCGTCGCCCAGGTTTTTTCCGGTTGTCTGTTCATCACCGGAATAATCCAACACATCGTCCACTAGCTGAAACGCCGTTCCCAGATGCATGCCGTATTCTGCCACAGCCTGTTCGCGGGCGCTGGTAGCAGCCGCCAGAATCGCGCCCAGACGCATCGCCGCCTCGAACAGCTTGGCCGTTTTGCGGTGGATCACGCGCAAATAGCTGGCCGCATCCACGCTCGCGTCATGGCAGCTCAGCAGTTGCAACACCTCGCCCTCGGCGATGGTGTTGGTCGCGTCCGCCAGCGTTTGCATGATGCGCATGTCGTTTACTTCCACCATCATCTGGAAGGCGCGCGAATACAAAAAATCACCCACCAGCACGCTGGCCGCGTTGCCAAACAGGGCGCTGGCGGTGGCGCGGCCACGGCGTAAATCTGACTCATCCACCACATCGTCATGCAGCAAGGTGGCGGTATGGATAAACTCCACCACCGCCGCCAGCTCGTGATGATGTTTCCCGGCGTAACCCAGCGCCTTGGCGGACAGCACCACCAAGGCCGGGCGCAGCCGTTTGCCGCCGCCGTTGACGATATACTCGCCCACTTGGCTGACCAGCGCCACCTCGGAATGCAGACGGGCGCGTATCACCTGATCCACGATGGACATGTCTGCGGCGAGCAATTGTTTTATTGGTTCAAATGACACATCTAGCCCCAAAGAAAGGTAATAACCACAAAAGGCCGCGATGGTGTGGACTGTAGGGCACCTCTAAAAATTCAAAATCCTAAGCGATCCTAGGCGCGAATAAAATTTTAACGCGCAGCATATATTTGATATGTAAGCGATAAAATTTTATGAGCAACGCAGTATCGCGACGGAGTTTAGATTTTTAGAGATGCCCTGTACCGATACCGTGTCAAGCAAAGCCTGATTTGCGCCGACATTCTCGCACAGAAGTCAGCTACGGAATTCAAGCCATGAAAAATTCTGTTAGCGCTAAGTGGTAATGTCCCCTTTCTCCCAAGTGGAAATGTCTCCTGAGTGAGTACACTCAGCGCCTGTAAAAACAAGAAGCGGACGTTTTTGAAGTTGCACTTCGAATGTGAATCCACCCCATCGTTTACCGGCTGACCTCCTCAAAAATCAGAGTACTGGCCGTGCTACACCAGTCGCGGCAATATCTTTAGGCAGCGTAAACAAATAAAGGTAGGCAAGACCGGTAGATGGGTGGAGCATTTTTTTCGATACTCATCAAATCGCACGCAACAGCGATCAATCATAAAATGGGTGTCCACATATCCGTAATTTGTATCTGACCCCCAATTATCCTGCGATCGGGCCGGGCAAATCCTGCGCAAACCGCATCCAATAGTGCTTGACTGCGCCGGTCACCGGCGCGCACAATGTTGTTGAAATTTTCAACAACAAAAGGAATTGCCATGGCTACCGTCAATTTCAGTGTGCCTGACGATGTCAAAGAGGCGTTCAACGCCACCTTTAATGGGCACAACAAGAGTGCGGTTATCGCGGGTTTGATGCGCGAAGCCGTGGAGCGTGCGCAGCGCCATCAGCAGCACATCGAGACTGTTGATCGCATTTTGGCGCGACGCAAATTTGCACCCAGCATCACCGAAGAGCAGTTTCGCGCTGCCCGAGAAGAAGGCCGCACATGATTTGTGTGGTCGATGCCAGCGTCGCCATCAAATGGTTTGCCGAAGGCGACTGGGCCAATCGAGAAGACCACATTGAATCTGCCTTGGACATTCTGCGTGCCAGCAAAAATGGTGGGGTGGACTTTTATCAACCCCCTCACTTCCTGGCGGAGGTTGCCGCTGTGCTGGCCCGCATCACGCCAAAAACAGCCCACCAATGTGCGGAAGACATTGCCTCCATGAGCATCACCTGGGCGGCACCCACAGTGGCTTACGCACGCGCGATTTCCTTGGCAACCCAGCTCAACCAGCACCTGTTTGACACCCTGTACCACGCACTGGCACTGGAAAACCCCGGTGTCATGTTCGTAACCGCTGACCGCCGTTACTTTGACAAAGCCCAGCATCTTGGCCAAATCATCTGGCTACCGGACTTCGTGGCCTCTTGAGGATTGCCTATCAAAAATGGTAACTATTCAGGTAGTTACGTTCTATTTTGATAGGTATCGCAAAAAAACGCTCCACCCATCCTTGACTGAGGGGCATGTGTCTGTTGTGTTTGCGTAAGGACATGAAACTCGTAGGGCGTGCGTAGAGCTTTTGCCCCGGCACCCGAATGAGGCCGCAGGCCGTTATCCGCCATATGGAGTGGCACAACATTCGGCGGAAGGCGCTGCGTTTTTCCGCCCTACGGTTATTTACGGACAAGTTCAAAGAGACTTGGTGTGCCGCCCTTAACCTTGCCCCATACAAAAAACCCAGTTCACATTAAAGTTTTCCGGCCAGCGCCCGATAACTAAATCCAACGGCGGTTGATTGTGCCTTGCAACACCAGGCAGACCAAAGTGAACGGCAATCATGCCTAAGCAAGTCAACCAAGTTTATAGGAGAATTATCATGGCCCAAATCATCAATACCAACATTGCGTCGCTGAATGCCCAACGCAACCTGAATTCTTCGCAGATGTCACTGGCGACTTCCCTGGAACGCCTATCCTCCGGCCTGCGCCTCAACAGCGCCAAGGATGATTCTGCCGGCATGGCAATTTCAAGCCGTATGACTTCGCAGGTTCGCGGCAATATACAAGCTTCGCGTAATGCAAACGACGGTATTTCACTGGCACAAACTGCAGAGGGCGCACTGACCGAAGTCGTTAACAACCTGCAACGTATCCGTGAGCTGGCTGTCCAATCTGCCAACGCCAGTAACAGCGCATCTGATCGTGCTGCGCTGAATACCGAGGCGCAACAGTTGTTGTCAGAAATCGGACGCGTAGCTTCAACCACCTCTTTTAACGGCGTAAAATTGCTCGACGGCTCATTCCTTGGTCAGGCATTCCAAGTCGGGGCCGATGCCGGCCAAAGCATCACGGTCACCACACTCGCGAATGCTGGTACTGCCAGCTTGGGTGTCCAATCGCTCTCCACAACTACCGGTGCCGCTGCTACTGGTGGCGCTGTTACTGCTGTTGCAGAAGTCGCTACCATGACGGGTGCAAGCGGTCTTACCGCTGGTCAAACTTACACCGTTGCTGGACTGACGTATACATCTACAGCCATTACTACACAGGCAGAGTTGCTGACTGCTTTTGCTAGCTTGGCTGCTGGTGCAACCACTGGTGGTGGTACCGGAACTGGCACATACAGTGGCACGTTGACTGGCTACTCCACCAGCGCGGTCGCTGCTAACGTTGTCACATTCACCAGCTCAACTTCGGCATCTGTGGCCGATTTGACCGATTCCGGCACAGGTGCAGCGGCTGCTGGGATCGCGGTAACGACCCAAGGTGTTACTGGCGTCCCTGCAAGTTTTACTGCAATTGCTGCGGGCGTAACGATCAATGGTATAGACATTGGAGCAATCGGCGTAGCGAGCAGCGCAGCGGAACGTGGTGCACAGGTTGCAGCCGCTATCAACGCAGTTTCCGGCCAATCTGGAGTGATAGCTGTAAGCGATTCTGCAGGCGCACTGCAGCTGAGAAATTTTGGCCAAGTCGCAGGACAAGTTGGTATCGTAGCAGCAAACGACTCGGCGATAGCCACCGGGCTTATTACCGATGTTGCGGCGCAAACTGCCAGTACCGGTATTGCTACAGTGGATCTAAACACGGTATTGGGCTCCTTACAAGCCACCGCCTTTATTGACAACGCGCTAACTGCAGCAAACTCTGCGCGTGCCAACTTGGGTGCGATTCAAAACCGTTTCACCTCGGTCGTTGCCAGCTTGGGTTCCACGGTGCAGAACCTGTCTGCTTCCCGCAGCCGTATCATGGATGCAGACTTTGCTGCAGAAACAGCCAGCCTGAGCCGCGGGCAAATCCTGCTACAAGCCGGCACCGCGATGTTGGCCCAGGCGAACGCGCTGCCGAATGGAGTGCTGGCTTTGTTGAGGTAAGATAGGGGCACGGTACGTAGGTGCTTGTACAGCAACCCGGCCAGAAGATTTTTCCTGGCCGGGTTTTTAGGCTAGGGAGTCTCTGAAAACCTTAAAAACGAGCTAGGGTTTTTAGAGGTTCCTTATGTAGGGGAAGAAAATCCCCCCTAACCCCCCTTTTACAAAGTGGGGAATGATTGTGAAGGAGAAGCATCATGGATGTACCGAATATAAACAGCGCAGTATTGGTGTCCAGCTACATTGGCAATAGTGCGCCTGCGCCTGTTGCCGCACCCAGAACAGAGGCTGCGCCAGTTAATCTGCCGCAAGCCGCCGTCAAGAGCGAGACCACCCCGGCACAAGTACAAAGTATGGTGGACGGTGCCAACAAGGCGATGCAGAAAATTAATTCCAACCTGTCATTTCTCGTTGACGAAGCCACCAACAAGGCGGTAGTCAAGGTGATCGAAGCGCATACGGGGAATGTTATCATGCAATTCCCCACGGACGAGATGCTGGCCATCACCCGTGCAATAGACAGCGCGCAACAAGGCTTTCTGTTGAAAGAAAAGGCATAAAGGAGATATATCATGTCGAGCGATGGTGTTGGCTCCTCCGGTCTTAATGTGGCTAACATTGTTAGCCAGCTCATGGCCGTTGAGCGTAGGCCGCTCGCCACCTTGGCCAGGAGTGAAGCGGGCTTTCAGGCCAAGCTTTCTGCTTACGGCAGCATCAAGGGAGCGGTGGGCGGCTTTCAAAGTACGATGTCGGGTTTAAGCAATGCAGCAAAATTTCTGGCGCTGAAAGCCACGTCATCGGACAGTACGATCTTTACCGCTACGGCCACCAGCACCGCTGCGCCCGGAACCTATGCACTCGAAGTCAGCAAGCTGGCGCAATCGCAAAAGCTGGCGGCAACCGGGCAGGCCAGCAGCACGGCGGCCATCGGCAATGGCACGCTAACTTTTGATTTTGGCACGATCGCAGGCGGCACTTTTGACGCACCGACCGGAAAATACACCGGCTCCACTTTCACGTCCAATGGCAACGGCAGCAAGACCGTTACCATAGACGCCAGCAACAATTCCTTGCAGGGCATACGCGATGCAATCAATTCCGCGAAAGTCGGTGTAACGGCGACTATCATCAACGACGGCGGCGCTTCGCCCTACCGATTGGCGCTGACTTCCGACAGCATAGGCAAAATAAACAGCATAAAAATTTCCGTTGCGGAATCGGGCGCCGCAGGATTGGCCGCCTTGATGGCTCACGATCCTGGCAATAATACTGGGCAGAAACTGGCCGAGACCTTGACGGCACAGAATGCCGAATTCAAGGTGGACGGGGTGGCCGTGAGCAAGACTTCGAACACGGTGAGCGATGTCATTCAGGGTGTTACGCTGAACTTGCAGAAAATCACTACCACGGCAGCAAGCCTGACGGTTGCGCGCGACACCGCCGCAGTCAAGACCTCGGTGGAAGGCTTCGTGAAAGCCTACAACGACCTGAACAAAATACTGCAGGACCTATCAGCCTACAACTCGGCCAGCAGGCGGGGGGCGATTTTGCAGGGCGACGCTACGGTGCGCACGCTGCAAACGCAAATGCGTGCGGTATTGAACACGCCTGTCGGCAACACTGGCGGTTCGCTCACCACGTTGCCGCAGATCGGCGTGACGTTCCAGAAAGATGGCTCGCTGGCGCTGGATGCGGCCAAGCTCAACACCGCCATAGACAACAATTTCAATGGCATCGCCAGCCTGTTCGCGACGGTGGGCAGGGCGTCCGACAGCTTGGTGAGTTATAGCTCCGCCACCAGCAGCACCAAGCCCGGCAGCTATGCCGTGAATATCGCGCAACTCGCCACGCAAGGCAAAGTGGCCGGCCTGGCCGTAGCCGGGCTGATCATCACCACTGGCAGCAACGACGCGCTGGATGTTACGCTGAACGGCGTCAGCGCATCGGTAATACTAACAGCCGGCACTTACACAGCCGCAGCACTGGCGGCCGAGGTGCAATCCAAGATCAACGGCGCTAGCGCGCTGTCCAGCGCGGGCATTTCGATGGCGGTAACACAAAGCTCGGGCACATTCACGTTCACTTCAAATCGTTACGGCGCCACCTCCACTGTGGCAGTGGCGGGTAACGGCGCCCCCAGCTTGCTGGGGGGTGCACCGACTCCGACCGCTGGGGTGGACATGGTCGGCACCTTAGATGGAGCGGCGGCAACCGGAGCAGAACAGTCTCTCGCTGCCAGCACGGGAAATGCGACGGGGCTGAAAATCCAGATCAGCGGCGGCGCACTGGGGGCGCGGGGCACGGTAAATTATTCGCAAGGCTACGCCTACGCATTGAACACATTATCTACTTCATGGCTGGCCAGCGGCGGCCCGCTGGCCGGGCGTACTGACGGTATCGACAGTAGCATCAAGGGCATTAGCAAGCAGCGCGATGCGCTGGAAGTGCGCCTGGAGGGCATCGAAGCCCGCTACCGCAAACAATTTAGCTCGCTGGATGTCATGTTGAGCAACATGAGCCAGACCAACAGTTTTCTGACGCAACAATTAGCCAGCATACGAAATCTAAGCAGGAACTAACCGGAGAAAACCATGAACGCCATTACTAAAGTCAATGAATATGTCAGTGTTGGGCTGGCATCAAGCGTGACCGCCGCAGACCCGCACAAGCTGATTTCATTGCTGTATCAAGGCGCGCTGCTGGCGATAAGCTCGGCCAGGAAGCAGATTTTGCACAAGGAAACTGCCGCCAAGGGCGCCTCCATTTCCAAGGCTATTTTTATTATTGACGAAGGGCTGAAAGCCAGCTTGGATAAAAATTCCGGTGGCGAACTGGCGCAGAATCTTGCCGCACTTTACGACTACATGAACCAGCGCCTGCTGACTGCCAACCTAAAAAACGATACCGCCGTGTTGGACGAAGTAAGCCGTTTATTAACGGAACTCAAGGGGGCGTGGGAAAGCATACGCCCCGAGGTTGTGCCATCTTTGCAACAGGGGTTGAGTGCCACGAACCAGCAATCACAGATACCACCCGCCAGACCAGCGGCGCTGACTTATGGAAGGGTGCAAGCATGAATCCGGTCATTGAAAATTACGAGTTCCTGTCCTCTGTCATGGGTCAGATGCGCGTGGCCGCTACGCAAGGCGAATGGGATCAATTGGTGGATCTGGAACTGCAGTGCAGCCAGCGCGTAGCCTCCATGAAAACCCAGGATGCGGCCACGCCCATTGGTGAAGACACCCCCATTGATGAACATACACGTCTGCGCAAGGTAGCGTTGATCAAAAAAATCTTGGCGGATGATGCGGAAATCCGCAACCAAACCGAACCGTGGATGGCGCAACTGCAACACCTCATGCAAAGCACAGGGCAGGAGCGCCGTTTGCAGCAGGCTTATTTGGGCTAATTTTGAACAAAACGCAGCGGCAATATTTGCATTATGCAGACAATTTGATATCATTGATATCATCCACGATGGGTAAAATCCGCCCTACAAACCAGAATGGCATGCTGCGTAATTAACGGGTTGAGACACAAGACATGCAGCCGGTCAATCCCCTAAATACGATCAAGGCGCCTGCACTGGCGCAAAAGCCGCTGCCGGTTGCGGCTGTCGACGCTGCGCCCAAGGTGGCGCAGTTTGAAGCGGGGCAAAAGCTCCAGGGCAGCGTGCAAGCCCAGTTGTCGCCCGGCCTGTTCAAGGTGAATGTCGCCGGACAAACTATCCAGATGCAGCTGCCTGCATTTATCCGCAGCGGCGATACGGTTAAGCTGCAAGTCATCGCCACCACCCCGCGCCTAAGCTTCAGCATGTCCGCTTCAATTAATCCGCTGTCCACGTCTGAGTCCCTGAGTTCGGTGGCGCGGCTGCTGTCCGCCCTGTCACAGCAGATGCCGGACAAAACCCGTGTGCTTACGGCACACAGCGCGCCGTTGTGGGCCACGCCACAGCCCCCGCAAAGCGTGCAACTGGCGGGGCTGCTGCGCGAGGCGCTGGGTAACAGTGGCCTGTTCTACGAATCGCACCAGGCACAATGGCTGGAAGGCGCGCGCAGCACCGCACAATTATTGCGTGAGCCGCAGAACCTGACACCCCAGCAAACCACTGCGGCGACGGCCGCTGAACTATCCCGCGCAGCCACGCCCAGCCAAGCGCATACGGCGGGCTCGGCGGAAGGAAAAGCACTGGGCATCCCCGACCATTTGCTGCCGCTGGTGCAGCAGCAAATCAACACGCTGGAAACCCGGCAGGTGCTGTGGCAAGGCAATGCCTGGCCGGACCAGGCCATGCAATGGGAAATCCACGAACAGTCTCCACCGCCCCCCGCTGCGCAAGAGCGGCAGGAATGGGCCACCCAAATTCATCTCGACCTGCCCAGGCTGGGCACAGTCACGGCTATGCTGCGTTTCAATAGTGCAGGCCTGAGCCTGACACTGGACGCCGGTGCCACAGCAACACGCACGGCGCTGGGCAATGCCAGTTCGCAACTGGTCGCGGCACTGTCTGACAACGGCATTCCGGTCATTAGTACGCTGGTCACACAACATGAGCCCGCCCGATAAACGCCAGTCAGCGGTCGCGCTGGCTTACCGCGGCCACGAGTCTGCCCCCAGGGTGGTGGCGCAGGGGCGCGGCCTGATCGCGCAGGCAATCATCGAACGCGCCAAGGAACATGGCGTGTACGTGCATGAATCGGAAGAGTTGGTGGGATTGCTGATGCAGGTCGAGCTAGATCAACACATCCCGCCGCAGCTTTACCTGGCCGTGGCGGAACTGCTCGCCTGGTTATATCGTCTGGAGCATGGGGAAGCTCCCGCTAATTCCGGCATAGCAGAAGAAAAACGCTGATAGAATTGGGGCATTAATTAGAATTGTGTGCGGCATGATTAAAGAAAAAGAGGTCTCGTTAACAATAGAAGTTCTGTCCAGCGACAAGGACAGCGAGTTTGTTATCCGCTCAAAAAAAGAAATTCAGTCTATCCTGAGCCGCATCGCCGAGCAAGGTGCGCGCGTGGTGCTGTACTACGATGGGGGAAATAATTTCATCCTGACCACTCTGCTCGGCATGGACGAGCATGGCATATGGCTGGATGTCGGCCCCCTCCCGGAGAGCAACCAGCGACTTGCGCAAAGCAAGAAGATCGTCTTTATCAGCTCGCACCGCGAGGTGAAGGTGCAATTCGTGGTGCACGACATCGAGGAGGTGTTGTTTGAAAACAGCGCAGCGTTTTACCTGCCGCTGCCCGATACCCTGCTGCGCCTGCAACGGCGCGACTATTTCCGCCTGCCCACATCCGTCAGCAATCCGCTCAAGTGCATCATCCCGGCACAACCCGGCTCACCCGTTCAATCACCCGTTCGATCACCCATTCCCTGGCGCGAAGTGACTATCATGGATATCAGTGGCAGCGGTGTGGCGCTGGCGTGCGCAGAGCATGACGTCGAATTACAACCGGGAATGATTTATCCTGATTGCCTGATTTCCCTGCCGGGCGTCGGCACCCTGACCGCCACCATCCAGATCAAAAATACCGCTAAGATCACTCGGCACAACGGCGTGATCAACTGGCGCGTAGGCTGCAAGTTCATCCATTTGAATGGGGAAATGACCACCCTGCTGCAACGTTACCTCGCCCAGTTACAAAGTGAAAATCTGGCGCAGCGATAGGGCTGGGATCGCGGACATCCTCGTCTGCATGCGGACGAGGATGTCCGCGATCCAACCTACACCTGCATGCTCATGATGCTATTGTAGGCCTCGATCATTTTGTTGCGTACCTGTATCGTGGCCTGAAAGGAAATGCTCGCCTTTTGCATGTCTATCATCACGTTACTCAGGCTAACCCTGTCGTCGCCCAGCACAAAGGCTTTTTGCTGGGCCTCGGCATGGCTCTGCGCCTGCGCTACGCCATCCAGCGAAGATTTCAGCACGTTGGCGAAATCCGTCGTTGTGGCCGCAGCGGCCTTCGGCATCGCGCCGCCTTGCGCGACGGCCATCGCGGCGCGCATTTCGGCCAGCAAGCTATCTACACCGGAAACATTCATGGCACACCTCCAATTTTGGAGCTTGCACCTTAGCAGCCTCTCCTGCCACCCCAGCGCCGGAACAGCAGCAGAATTCTCCCGCTTTTCACGGCACCGCGCCTGATATACACGGTGATAATGCGCAGCATGGAGTAATATTTCAGTTCGCGGCTTATGTCCCTACTCCCTAGCCGGATCATTTCATAAATTCGCGTGATGATCGCGCAGGATTTTGTTTGCTGTAGCACGCATAGCGGGCGTCATGTTTTGTGGAGGAGCGGTGTAGTTATTCATACACCCGACGGAACAAAACTTTGCATAGCAAACAAAAGACA
>CAMTXD010000026.1:0-16768 GCA_947085625.1 uncultured Gallionellaceae bacterium
AAGTGAAATAAATGTAGGGTGCGCTTGCGCACCAATGCTAGTGGTGCGCAAGCGCACCCTACAAAAATTATGACTGTTTCTATTTGGAATTGGAATGAGAAGGAGCGGCGTAGTTATTCATACGGCCGACTGAACAAAATCTTTCCTACCAAACAAAAGACAAGTGAGGGCGCACGTCACAAATGAAACATTCGGGCTAGAGGCGGAATGAACTGTTCGGGTGTTGGCATGATGGCAATTATTCGCGTCATGAGGAATTTCCATCGTACCGTGTTTTACGGGTGTCCAGCTAAATTGCGTATGATCCTACATTTGTTCATAGCTCCAAAAAAAAAGGGCACCTTACGGTGCCCTTAAAACTGAAGTTAAGGAGGTAACTTCAGGGGGAGAAAGTTTACTGGTTATAAGCGCGTTCGCCGTGCAACGCGGTATCCAGTCCTTCGCGTTCCTGCTCTTCCGTCACGCGCAGGCCGATGGCCAGATCCACGATCTTGAAGCAGATAAAGGCCACCACGCCTGACCATATCACCGTGGTCAACACGGCATGCGCCTGTATCCACACTTGTGTGCCGATTGCGGTGTCCACGACGGTGTTGTTGACATAGTCAAGGATGCCGGTGCCGCCCATGGACCAGGTGTTGAACACGCCGGTGAGCAGCGCGCCCAGGATGCCGCCGACGGCATGGATGCCAAACACATCCAGCGCATCGTCCGCGCGCAGCAGTTTTTTCAGGCCAGTCACACCCCAGAAGCAGACTACGCCAGCCAGCGCGCCAATCACCAGCCCGCCGCCGATACCAACCCAACCAGCGGCCGGAGTGATGGCAACCAGACCAGAAACCGCACCGGAGACCGCACCCAACAGGCTGGGCTTGCCCTTAGTTAGCCATTCTGCGGCTATCCAGGTCAGCACCGCAGCAGCGGTGGCGATCAGCGTGTTGGCGAAGGCCAGGGTGGCGGTGCCGCTCGCTTCCAGCGCGGAACCCGCGTTGAAACCGAACCAGCCCACCCACAGCAGCGCGGCACCGATCATGGTCATGGTCAGGCTATGCGGCGTGAAATGTTCCTTGCCGTAGCCTATGCGCTTGCCCACCATATAGGCACCGACCAAGCCGGCTACACCGGCACTGATATGCACCACCGTGCCGCCGGCGAAGTCCAGCGCGCCTTTCTGGAATAGCCAACCGGAAGCGGCGACCGCAGCGGCAGCAGCTTCAGCGTCAGTGAAGGCGTCCGGGCCGGGCCAGAACCACACCATATGCGCGATCGGCAGGTAAGCGAAGGTGAACCAAAGCGCCGAGAACAGCAGCACGGCGGAGAACTTCATGCGCTCGGCGAACCCGCCCACAATCAGTGCCACGGTGAGGGCGGCGAAAGTAGCCTGAAATGCGACGAAAACAAACTCGGGAATAACCACACCCTTGCTGAAGGTAGCGGCATTTGCAACTGCACCCGTAACCGGATCGTAGATGCCTTGCAGGAACAGCCGGTCAAACCCGCCGATGAAGGCATTGCCCGAGGTGAACGCCAGCGAGTAGCCATACACCGCCCACAGCACGACAATCAGCGCGAAGATGGAGAACACCTGCATCAGCACCGACAGCATGTTTTTGCTGCGCACCAGGCCGCCGTAGAACAGCGCGAGGCCGGGGATGGCCATCATGATGACCAGCAAAGTGGCGACCAGCATCCATGCCGTGTCGCCCTTGTTGGGGGTGGGTGCGGCGGCGGCGACTTCGACTGCGGCGACTTCGACCGCTACCGAGACAGCTTCGGCGACAGCTTCTACAACTGGCTGGACTGCATCACTGGCAAATGCTGGTAGCGTGACGCCACACAGCAGGGTCGCCAGCGTAAAAAGCGCTAAAAATTTCTTCATGGCGATCCCCTTATAGCGCTTCCACGCCGGTTTCGCCGGTGCGGATGCGGATGACTTGTTCGATGTCGTGGACGAAGATCTTGCCGTCACCGATTTTGCCGGTTTGCGCGGCTTTTTCGATGGCTTCGAGCACCTGATCCAGAATGTCTGCTTTAACTGCGGCTTCCAGCTTGATCTTGGGCAGAAAATCCACTACGTACTCTGCGCCGCGATACAGCTCGGTATGCCCTTTTTGCCGCCCGAAGCCCTTGACCTCAGTCACGGTGATGCCCTGCACGCCTATCGCAGTCAGGGCCTCACGCACTTCGTCGAGCTTGAACGGTTTGATGATTGCGGTGACCATTTTCATGTTTGATCCTCCTTGAGTTGGGCGGGGCGGGACGCGATGCGCCCCGCCACATTGGCCGGTTTGTTAGAACGAACGGGACACAGAAAAAACGTAGTTGGTGTCATCACCGCTGATGTCGGTTTCGCTGATCAAAGCTCCTAAAACATAGCCGCTAAAATCCTTGGATACTTTCAGGCTGTAGTCGCTGTAATCCAATCCGCTGTTAGCAGCCCCACTCACGGTTTGTTCGCCATAGTGAGCGCCCAGCGTGACACCCGGTCCTTCAAGTGTGTAGCTCCCGTTCAACTCGATGTAGCTGGAACCGGAAGAGTCAGCAGTACCAAAAAAATCGCTGAGACTGTAGGAGTATTTGGCTGTTACCCACTTGTAGCCGACAGCGCCGTAAATTTCGTCGGTATCTACCTTGGCGAAGCCAGGATTATATGTGCCGGGATACATGTAGCGCACATAACCGATGTCATAGGTAAAATCTTCGGCAAAGCTGCTCTTGAAACCGAAGTAGGCGTCCAGTTCCACGCTAGCATTAGTGGCAATTCCTGCATCGCTCACCCAACTGATGTTAGAACCCCAGATGCCGGCATAAATACCGCTGGCGTGGCCGTAGTCAAAGCCGCCTTGAATGGCGGGTTTATCGCCTGTTTGCGTAAGGCCGCGCCATACATAGTTGCTCACCAGCCCGATGTTGGTGGTGGCGGTGTGCGCGCTTGCCGGAATAACGTGAACACCCTCTTTATGCTGCGCAACCGCAGCTTCCTGGGCCAGCGCGGGCAGCGCGAACAATGCGCCCAGTGCGACAATAAGCAGTTTGGTCTTTTGCATGATGTTTCCTTTTCTGGTTAGTTGAGAGCGGGATAAACAAATATCCACGCCCTATACCTAAGCATATCCCATGCCACAAAATTTTATTTTTTTTAAACAAAGTGTTGTGATGATACATGGCAACTCGTGCGATTCTGCTGCACCAATTTAATGCGCTCTTCCCCTATACATGCACCTATCGGGTGCGCATAATGGCGCGAGCAAAAAGGATAGGAATTCCAACACTGAAGCCGATGCTCGATGAGGTCCGCCGCCGGGTCACCATCGTCGGCAACCCTCCGGGCTATCTGTCGCTTGATCCTAAATCCGGCGATCAACCATAGAATAGAGCGGTTAATGACATGTATATAATGAAGTTTTATAAGATTTATATGCTCACCCTCTGGGTGAGCAATTCCCTCCCCTTCAAGGGGAAGGAATGCTCTGTTTGATCGCCGGATATAGGTTCAAGCCCGACAGGCTGCCAGGATGTGATTGTTGACCAATTCCGCTAGCCGCATGGCCGCCTGCGGAATCAGGTTGAGCGGCATGTAGCCGTACCCCACCACGATGCCACGGGTCACCGGTGGTGCAACGTAGTAAGCCGAAAGAGGTTTGATATTGAAATGATGGCGGTGTGCGGTAGCCACCAGGGCGTTGTCGTCGCAATAATCCGGTAGGTGGATGACCATGTGCAGTCCGGTGTCAGCATTCGATAGCCTGGCTTGAGGCAATAGGGTTTTTTGCAGGGTTTGCTGTAGTAATGATCGGCATTGGCCGTAGTGACTTCGCAGGTTGCGGATGTGGGTCGAGAAGTGGCCCTGCTGGATGAAGTCGGCGAGTGCAGCTTGGACAGCTATTTGCCCGGGGCGATAGATGTCCGACAATCCGATACGAAAATGTTCGATGAGATCTTCCGGCAAGACGATATAGCCGATACGAATACCGGGATAGAGAACTTTGGAGAAGGTACCTAAGTAAATGACGCGGCCATGGGGGTCGAGGCCCTGCAACGAGGCCAATGGCCGACCGCCGTAACGTAATTCACTGTCGTAGTCGTCTTCGAGTATCCATGCTCCCTTGCGTGCAGCGTACTCGATCAGCAGCCGACGGCGCGACAAACTCATGACGACATCTGTCGGGTATTGGTGCGAGGGAGTCACATAGATCAGGCGCGGCACAGTAGCCAAATCATCTTCGTCGGGTTTTATACCTTCGGCATCGACTGCAATGGGACGTATGGTCACATCGTTAGCTTCGAAGATGCGCCGCGCCCCCCAGTAGCCCGGGTTTTCCATCCAGACCATATCACCACCATCGGTCAACAGCAGTGTGCAAAGATCCATGGATTGCTGGGTACCACCGGTTATCAGGATTTGATCGGCAGTCAGTCTGACCGAGCGTGACACCCGCAAGTACTCAGCCAATGCTACACGCAGGGGTTGATAGCCGCCGGCTCGATCATAATCAAGGAAGGCCGGGTCGGGAAAACGCCAGTGTTTGTTCTGCAGCCTTTGCCAGAGCTGATGCGGGAAGGCCGAGAAGTCGCTGGTTCCGGAAACGAATTCATGGATTTCGTAGTTACGGTCGGACGGTACCGCTGTCAGTTTTTGGCCGCGCCGCGACAGTTGACGGGGTGTTGTGTTGCCATCTGAACCCACTTTCAGTGGAACACCGCTTCCCTGATAGTTAGGTAGCGTGTCAGCGACGTAGCTGCCGCTGCCGGTTAGAGCTACGATATAACCTTCGGCCAGCAATTGCTCATAAGCCGCCAGCACGGTGTTGCGTGAACAACCCAGTTCGACGGCCAGATTCCGAGTCGAGGGTAGTTTGGCACTACCCGACAGTTGATGCCGGAGAATGGCGTGGCGGATCAATTCGAAGACGCGGCGATGGGCAGGCAGGCCGTGGAATTCTTCTGCTTCGAGACCGGCCAGTACGAGTTCAGCCAGGGGAATATGCAAGTGGTACCTTTATGAAAGTAAAAAGTGGCTCTTTCATGATACCAAAGTATCTCTAGAATGTAACAATTGCTGTGACGCTAGTTTTCAATATTAGGCGCCGTTCTGGCAGATATTAAGGGAATTATGATGTTTATCGGAGTCCCAAAGGAAATCAAGAATCACGAGTACCGGGTCGGCCTGACGCCGATCGGCGTTGCGACGTTGGTGCGCAACGGGCACGAAGTCTTGGTTGAAACTGGCGCAGGTGACGGCGTTGGCTTTACCGATGCACACTATGTCGGGGCTGGCGCTCTCATTGCCGCCAATGCTGCGGCAGTCTTCGGAAAAGCCGACATGGTGGTCAAGGTCAAGGAGCCGCAGCCGATCGAGTGCGCCATGCTGCGCCCCGGCCAGATACTGTTCACTTACCTGCACTTGGCTCCCGACCCGGAACAGGCACGCATGCTCTTGAAATCAGACTGTGTCGCTATCGCCTATGAGACGGTGACCGATGACCAAGGAGGTCTCCCCCTGCTGCGGCCAATGTCTGAGGTGGCCGGACGAATGTCGATTCAGGCAGGTGCCCATGCCCTAGAGAACGCCCAAGGCGGGCGAGGTGTGCTTCTGCCGGGCGTGCCGGGCGTGCCGCCAGCCAAAGTGCTGGTGCTGGGCGGCGGTGTTGTCGGCATCAATGCGGCGAGGATGGCTATTGGTCTTGGCGCCCAAGTCATCGTTATGGATATTTCCCTTGCGCGTCTGACCCAGATCGACAACGATTTCGGGCCCCGCTTGGTGACCGCGTATTCGAGTCGTGAACTCATCAGCGACCACCTGCCCGAAACTGACTTGGTCATCGGTGGTGTCCTGATTCCCGGAGCTGCCGCCCCCAAGCTAATTACCCGCGACATGCTAAGCTTGATGCGGCCAGGAAGTGTCATCGTGGACGTTGCCATCGATCAAGGAGGCTGCATCGAAACCAGTCGCGCGACGACGCATCAGAAGCCGACCTATGTCGTCGATGGTGTCGTTCATTACTGCGTCGCCAATATGCCCGGGGGGGTCGCGCGCACTTCGACTCTAGCCCTGACCAACGCTACGCTGCCTTTTGTATTGGAACTAGCCAACAAAGGTTACCGCCAGGCTCTTGCAGACAATTCTCATTTGCGTGCGGGTCTGAACATTCACCGCGGCAAGGTGGCACATGCAGCTGTAGCCAGCGCTCTCGACTATGAGTACACTCAGTTCTGATATTAAATATGGATTTTTAGAGGTGCCAATATGGCACATACAACAGAGGTGGCAACATGAACGAGATAGCCCGTATCAAACGCGAAAATATTAGCTTCAACGAAATGGACGCTTGGCTCAACAGCAAGGGCGTGACCGAGGTTGAGTGTCTGGTGCCTGACATGACCGGCATACCCCGTGGCAAGATACTGCCCCGCGCCAAGTTTAGCGAGGAACGGGGCATGCGCCTGCCTGAGGGCGTCCTGGGCATGACGGTGACCGGTGATATTCCTAACGACAAAGACTTTAATCTGATCATTTCCGAAAGTGACAAGGATCTGATCCTGAAGCCTGATCCCAGTACCGCGCGGATCGTGCCTTGGGCAGTCGATCCGACGGCTGAAGTGATCCACGATTGTTTTACGGTGGACGATGTTCTGGTTTCCTATGCACCTCGCACGGTGCTGCGCAATGTGCTCAGCCTGTTTGCCGAAAAGGGCTGGAAGCCAGTAGTGGCACCCGAACTGGAGTTCTATATTCTTGCCTGCAACACCGACCCTAACCTTCCGCTACAGCCGCCGATTGGCCGCAACGGTCGCTCTGAGTCGGGTCGTCAAGCCTACAGTATCGACGCAGTTAACGAATTCGATCCGCTGTTTGAGGACATCTACGACTACTGCGAAAAGCAGGAGTTGGATATCGACACATTGATCCACGAGGCTGGCACCGGGCAAATGGAAATCAACTTTCTCCATGGCGATCCCCTCGATCTGGCCGACAGCGCCTTCCTGTTCAAGCGTACCGTTCGCGAAGCGGCGCTGCGCCATAATATGTACGCAACCTTCATGGCCAAGCCGATGGCAGACCAACCCGGCTCAGCCATGCATATTCATCAAAGTATCGTCGACATCAAGACAGGAAATAATCTTTTTTCGTTGCCTGATGGATCCGACAGCGATCTGTTGCGCTGGGCTATCGGTGGCCTGCAAAAATATATTCCGGCGTCGATGGCGCTGTTCGCCCCTTTTGTCAATTCCTACCGCCGCCTGGTGCGCGATACAGCAGCGCCGATCAATGTGCAATGGGGCCGTGACAATCGCACCGTAGGCATCCGCATTCCACATTCTGCTCCGTCAGCACGGCGTATCGAGAATCGTGTCATCGGAGCCGACGCCAACCCTTACATCTCCATGGCCGCGACACTGGCCTGTTGCTACCTGGGCATGATCAATCGCCTTGAACCCACAAAGGAGCAGCGCGGGAACGCTTATACGAGTAAGCATGACCTGCCTCGCGGTCTTAATGAATCCATCGACCTACTGCGCGAAACCATAGAGCTTCACGATGTACTCGGACACAGCTTCATCACGTTGTATGCTTCGGTGAAAGAACTTGAGTACTCGGAATTCATGCGCGTCATCAGCCCTTGGGAGCGGCAGCATCTGCTCCTGAGTGTCTGAAGGTGCGCTGAACTAAAATGTAAACTTTCTTATGACCTCCAACGAAGCCAGAAAATTTGATACGCGCAGCCTGCAGCGCAGGGACAGCGCGCACTACATGCATCCCTTCACCGATACCAAGGCACTTGCCGCAAGGGGTGCGCGCATCATCACCCGTGGTGAGGGTGTTTTTATCTGGGATTCCGACGGCAACAAGATGCTCGACGGCATGTCAGGGCTGTGGTGCGTCAATCTTGGCTATGGTCGCAACGAGCTGGTCGAAGCGGCATCGCGTCAGATGCGCCAGTTGCCCTTTTACAATAGTTTCTTCAACACCTCGGTGGTTCCGGCCATCGAGTTGGCGGAACTGCTGACGGCAGTGACTCCGCCCCAATTCAACCACTTTTTCTTTACCAATTCGGGTTCCGAGGGCAACGACACCATACTGCGCATGGTGCGCCGTTACTGGGATATCAAGGGACAGCCGCACAAGAAAACCATAATCGCGCGCAATAATGCATACCACGGCAGCACGGTGTGCGGTGCATCTCTGGGGGGCATGAACTACATGCACGAGCAGGGAGACCTGCCCATCCCCGGCATTGCCCACATAGAACAACCCTATTATTTTGAGCATGGGAAAGGCCTGTCCCCCGAAGCTTTCGGTATCAAGGCGGCCGGCTGGCTAGAAGACAAGGTACTGGAGCTGGGTGCGGACAAGGTTGCCGCTTTCATCGGCGAGCCAGTCCAGGGGGCTGGTGGCGTCATCATTCCACCGCCCGGCTACTGGGCCGAGATTCAGCGTATATGTGACAAATATGACATTCTGCTGGTTTCCGACGAAGTTATCTGCGGTTTTGGCCGTTTGGGAACGTGGTTTGGCTGCGAATATTTCGGCGTGCGCCCCGACCTGATGACTTTCGCCAAAGGCGTCACCTCGGGCTACCTGCCCCTGGGCGGAGTGGCCGTCGGAGATCGGGTAGCTTCTGCTTTGATCGATCAAGGCGGAGACTTCAATCACGGCTTTACCTATTCAGGACATCCGGTTAGTTGCGCGGTTGCGGTCGAGAACATCCGTATCATACAGCGCGAAGGTATCGTCGATCGTGTGGCACGGGAGACGGCACCCTACTTGCACCAACGCTTTATGGAATTGTCCATTCATCCCCTTGTTGGCATGGCCGAAACCTGCGGCATGATGGCCGGCCTGGTTCTGGTGCGCGACAAGGCGGAGGGTGCGTGTTTCGCTGCGGATCTTGCGGTGGGCATGATCTGTCGCGACTTCTGTTTCAACGGGGGAGTGATCATGCGTGCGGTTGGCGACCGTATGATCATCGCGCCACCCCTGGTTATCAGTAAATCCGAAATTGATACCATGATCGATTTGATCACTCGAGCTCTCAATCAGACATATGATGAAGTCAAGCATCGCGGCTGGCTCTAGCGTAGTGTTGCAATCCTGATGGCACTTAAAAATATCTCTGTAGGAGCGGCTGTTAGCAGCGACTGGAGAGCCGTTGCCTCTGCTTTGCGCATCGATGGTGCTGCTTTTATCGCCGGCAAACGAGTTGCATCTGCCAGTGGCATCACCTTTGACTGCATCTCGCCCATAGACGGACGCAAAATCGCAGAGATCGCCCGTTGCGATGCTCGCGACATCGATAACGCCGTCGCGGTGGCCAGGCGCGCTTTCGCGGATGGCCGCTGGGCAGGACGGAGCCCGCGCGAGCGCAAGACGGTCATGGTTCGTTTTGCCGAATTGATGCTGGTCCATGGCGACGAACTGGCGGTATTGGAAACGCTCGACATGGGCAAGCCGGTGAAATACAGCCGCAACGTGGATGTCAATTCGGCATCGCATTGTGTGCGCTGGTTCGGCGAGGCCATCGACAAGCTCTATGACGAGATCGCGCCGACGCCGAGTAACGTTCTGGCATTGATACAGCGTGAAGCGGTCGGCGTGGTCGGCGCTATCGTGCCCTGGAACTATCCGATGCTGATGGCATGCTGGAAGATCGCACCTGCGTTGGCAGCCGGCAACAGCGTTGTGCTCAAGCCTTCGGAGAAGTCGCCGCTGACGGCCATGCGCTTGGCCGAACTGGCCTTGGAGGCAGGATTGCCGGAGGGCGTCTTCAATGTCGTCCCCGGTTTCGGTCAGGAAGCGGGCAGCGCCCTGGCGCTGCACAACGATGTCGATTGCATTGCCTTTACCGGATCGACACGGGTCGGCAAGCAGATCACGCAGTATGCCGGGCAATCGAATTTGAAGCGTGCCTGGATGGAGCTGGGTGGTAAGTCGCCATTCGTCCTCTTTGCCGATGCCGATCTCGACACGGCGGTCAATGCCTGCATCGGTTCGATCTTCTTCAATCAGGGCGAGAGTTGCAACGCACCGTCGCGCCTGCTGGTCGAAGCCTCGGTCGCCGACTCCGTCATCGAGCGGGCCATGGCTCTGGTACCGAAATTCACGCCTGCCGATCCTTTGGCTCCCGAGACCGTGATGGGCGCGCTGGTGGATCAGAATCATCTCGACACCGTGCTCGGCTACATCGAATCTGGCAAGGCCGAGGGAGCCAAGCTCCTGACCGGTGGCGACCGCATGCGCGTCGACAGTGGCGGCTATTACGTGTCACCGACCATTTTCGCTGAGGTTCGCAATACCATGAAAATTGCACGCGAGGAAATCTTCGGGCCAGTGCTTTCGGTGCTGACATTCACCGATGCCGCCGAGGCAGTACGCCTCGCCAACGACACGCCCTATGGCTTGGCGGCGTCGGTTTGGACACGTGATATCAACCGCGCCCACCGCACGGCACGCGCACTACGCGCCGGCACAGTGCACGTCAACTGCTATGACGAGGACGACATCACTGTGCCCTTCGGCGGATTCAAGCAGTCCGGTAATGGCCGCGACAAGTCCCTGCACGCCATCAACAAATATACCGAGTTGAAGACGACCTGGATCAAGCTCGAATAGGTGCCCATAACCATGCTTAAACTCAATGACCCCAAGCTGCACCGTCACCAGTGCTACATCAACGGCGTCTGGACCGATGCGGACAACGGAGAAACTATAGCAATCGCTAACCCGGCTAGCGGTGTCGGTCTCGGCACTATCCCGAAAATGGGTACCGCCGAAACCCGCCGCGCCATCTCGGCAGCACACGCCGCGCAGCCGCCATGGCGTGCGCGCACCGCCGGCGAGCGAGCGCGTGTCCTGCGCAAGTGGTTCGAACTGATTATGTCCAATCAGGAAGACTTGGCGCTGCTGATGACCAGCGAACAGGGTAAACCTTTGGCAGAAGCGCGTGGCGAGATCGCTTATGCCGCCTCTTTCATCGAATGGTTCGCCGAGGAGGGCAAGCGCATCTATGGCGATGTAATTCCGGCGCCGCAGGGTGACAAGCGCATCCTGGTCGTCAAAGAGCCTATCGGTGTTTGCGCCGCCATCACGCCGTGGAATTTTCCGGCAGCGATGATCACGCGCAAGGCCGGGCCGGCGCTGGCTGCCGGCTGTGCCATGGTGCTCAAACCGGCGACGCAGACACCTTTTTCGGCGCTGGCGTTAGCCGAGTTAGCCGAGCGTGCCGGCGTGCCACCAGGTATATTCTCCGTCATCACCGGCTCGGCGACAGCCATTGGTGGCGAGATGACGAGCAATCCTATCGTGCGCAAGCTGACCTTCACTGGCTCGACCGAGGTCGGTATCAAACTGATGCAGCAGAGTGCGCCGACGGTAAAGAAGTTGTCGCTCGAACTTGGCGGCAACGCGCCATTCATCGTTTTTGACGACGCGGATCTCGATGCCGCGGTGCAGGGCGCCATGCTGTCCAAGTATCGCAATGCCGGCCAGACCTGCGTGTGCGCAAATCGCCTGCTGGTGCAGGACGGTGTCTACGAGGCGTTTGCGGAGAAACTGCGCGCTGCGGTATCGGCGCTGCAGATAGGCAATGGCCTGGAGACAGGCGTGACGCAGGGGCCTCTGATTGACGAGGCGGCGGTACTGAAGGTCGAGGAACTCATCGCCGACGCCACCGCCAAAGGCGCCCGCATCGTCTGTGGTGGCAAGCGCCACGCCCTGGGCCGGACATTCTTCGAGCCAACGATTGTGGCCGACGTGACGCCCGCCATGCACATGGCGAGAGAGGAGATCTTCGGGCCGGTGGCGCCGCTGTTTCGCTTCAAGGATGAGGCGGAGGCGATCCGCATGGCCAATGACACAGAATTCGGTTTAGCTTCCTATTTCTACACCCGCGATATCGGCCGTGTCTGGCGCGTTTCGGAGGCGCTGGAATATGGCATGGTTGGTATCAATACCGGCCTTATCTCGAATGAGGTTGCGCCCTTTTGGGGCGTGAAATCGTCCGGTCTGGGGCGTGAAGGTTCCAAATACGGCATCGAAGAGTTTCTCGAAATCAAATACCTGTGCATGGCTGGTATCTGAACTATCTGTATTCAATATAGAGGGCGGATTCAAGTTTGAAGTGCAACTTTTGCAGAATTGTTTGGAGGCGAACCAAGATAGTTTCCGCGTGGTAACTCAAAGCCCCCCCCTTTGAAAAAGGGGGGTTAGGGGGGATTTAAAGGCCTCGCCCAGCCGAACGCCCTACGCCCCCTCGCTTCGCTCTCCCCCTCAGCCCCCCTTTTTCAAAGGGGGAAGGTGCGCTACATCAAGCCACCATTGGTTGTTGCACTTCGAATGTGAATCCAAGGAGTAATTTTATGAAGAGCAATTCAACAAACAACGCATCCCTGATGGCGCGCCGTGCTGCAGCGATACCGCGCGGTATCGGCAATGCCCATGCTATCTTCGCCGAGCGCGCAGAGAATGCCGAGATATGGGACGTCGAGGGACGCCGCTACATTGACTTCTGCGCCGGCATCGCCGTCGTCAACACCGGGCACTGCCATCCCAGGGTGATCGCGGCGGCGAAAGAACAACTCGACAAATTCACCCACACCTGCTTCCAGGTGGTGGCCTACGAGTCCTACGTCGAACTGGCCGAGCGCCTGTGCAAACTGGCGCCTGGGCCGACACCCAAGAAGGCCTTCTTCATGAATACCGGTGCTGAAGCCGTCGAGAATGCCATCAAGGTCGCCCGTGCCTACACCAAGCGATCCGGCATCATCGCCTTTCAGGGCGCATTCCATGGTCGCACCATGTTCGCCGTTGCGCTGACCGGGAAGGTTGATCCCTACAAGGCCGGTTTCGGTCCGTTCCCAGCGGAAGTTTTCCATGCTCCGTTCCCTAGTGCCCTGCATGGCATCAGTATCGACGACGCGATCAATGGCGTCGAGGCGATATTCAAGAGCGACATCGAGGCATCCCGCGTGGCCGCGATCTTTATCGAGCCGGTTCAGGGCGAGGGTGGCTACAACATTGCGCCACCTGAATTCCTCCAGCGCCTGCGCGCACTGTGCGACCAGCATGGCATCCTGCTGGTCGCCGACGAGATACAAACTGGCGTTGCCCGCACCGGTAAGATGTTTGCCATCGAGCATGCCGGCATCGAGGCCGATATCATCACCATGGCCAAGGGCTTGGGCGGCGGACTGACCATTTCCGCGGTGATTGGTCGCGCCGACGTGATGGATGCGGCGGCCCCAGGAGGACTCGGCAGCACCTATGCCGGCAATCCGATTGCTATTGCCGGCGCCCTGGCCGTCCTCGACGTAGTGGAAGAGGAAAAGCTGTGCGAACGTTCTGTTGCGCTCGGCGAGCGCATGCGCAAACGGCTCAACGCCCTCAAGGCACGCCACAGCTGCATCGCCGAAGTCCGTGGCCTGGGCGCAATGATGGCGGTCGAGTTCTGCCGCGATGGCGATCCGCAACGGCCGGCTCCCGAGATTGCCAACGCATTGAAGGCCGAAGCGGCCAAGCGCGGGTTGCTGCTCCTGAATTGCGGTGTTTACGGCAACGTACTGCGCATCATGATCCCATTAACAATTTCCGAGGCACTGCTCGACGAGGGCCTCGACGTACTTGAGGCCGCTCTCGAAGTAGTCGCAAAAGTCTGACACTAACTCATCGGAAGGTCACACTATGAACCAAGAAAACCTCGAACCCTACTGGATGCCATTCACGCCCAACCGCTATTTCAAGAAACATCCGAAAATGGTGGTGTCGGCCAAGGGGGCCTATTACAGCACTGAAGACGGACGCCAGTTATTTGATTGTCTTTCCGGCCTGTGGTGCTGTCCTCTGGGTCACGCCCACCCCAAGATAGTCGAAGCTTTCAGCCGCCAGGCGCAGGTTCTCGATTACGCGCCGCCTTTTCAAATCGGCAACCCGGTTACTTTCAAGCTGGCAGAGAAAGTGGCGGAAATGGCGCCGGCTGGCCTTGATCGCGTCTTCTTCGTCAACTCCGGTTCAGAGTCCGTGGATACGGCACTGAAAATTGCCTTGGCTTACCACAAGGTGCGCGGCGAGGGCGGGCGCATGCGCCTGATAGGACGCGAGCGGGCCTACCACGGTGTGGGTTTTGGAGGTATTTCCGTAGGCGGCATGGTCGCTAATCGCAAGGCTTTCGCCACCCTGATGCTGCCCGGTGTGGATCATTTGTCCCATACCTGGAATACGGCCCATATGGGTTACTCGCATGGACAGCCGGCCTGGGGCGGACATTTCGCGGAGGATCTTGAACGGATGGTGGCGTTGCACGATGCTTCCACCATTGCCGCCGTCATCGTCGAGCCTATGCAGGGCTCCACCGGTGTGCTGGTGCCGCCCGTCGGATATCTCGAGCGGCTGCGCGAGATCTGCACGAAGCACGGCATTTTGCTGATCTTTGACGAGGTCATCACCGGCTTTGGCCGCCTCGGTGATAATTTTGCCGCCCAGCGCTTCAACGTCGTTCCGGACATGATCACCTTTGCCAAGGGAGTAACCAACGGCACCATACCGATGGGCGGGGTCATCGTGCGCGAAGAAATCTACAAAACCCTGACCGCAGCCACAGCACTGGAGTATGTGCCAGAACTGTTCCACGGCTACACCTATTCCGGCCACCCGATGGCAGCGGCAGTCGGCCTGGCTGCTATCGAGGCATTGCAGAGCGAAGGCTTGATCCAGCGCGCCCGTGAACTGGAGCCGGTGCTTGAAAATGCCGTTCATTCATTAAAGGGAGAACCCGGCGTCACCGATATCCGCAACATCGGCCTGAGTGCGGCGGTGGACATCGAGCCGGTCGTCGGCAAGCCGGGACTGCGCACGTTCCGGGTATTCGAGCACGGCTTTGCCCATGAGCACCTGTTCCGTGTCACTGGCGACACTATTACCCTAGCCCCGCCCTTTATCGCTACGCCGACAGAAATTGAACGTATGATCGATGGCCTGCGTGACGCGATACGCGCCGCCATGGCTGCATGAGGCTCTTGATCTATCGGGTATAGAGTTCCAGCGAGTAGGCGTAGTGCACAAGGTCGCGCTGATAACCCAGGGATTCATAGAGGCGTTGCGCAGGATGGTTGGTGTGGCCGTCGATAATATGATGCGTACGGCACCGCTGGTTTCGGCGTAGGGGACATTTCTATTTGGGAGAAAGGGGACATTACTACTTGGCGCTAACACCGCCAGAAATCCACGCCGCCGCGCTGGTTGCTGCCAAGGCTCATGGCAAGAGCCTTAACCAATGGGCGGTGGAAGTGTTAGCGCACGCGATCTGAAGGGCGCTCAATGATGGAATGACTGCGTGTCGGCGGGAATCCGTGGTCTGCCCCCAATGTTCATATTAAAATGTTCATATTAGAGTTGGCGTGAAGCTTGCGAATGGAGTAGGATTAAATCCTATTGATTTTTATGGAGGTTCATCATGCGCACAACTCAACAATTCAGCATCACACTGCCAAATGAGATGGCGAACGCAGTGAAGTCTAAGGTCGAAGCCGGAGAATATGCCACTGAAAGCGAAGTTATACGGGATGGTCTCCGTGCATTGATGGCGCGTGACCGCGCAGTGGAAAATTGGCTTCAGAAACAAGTTGGGCCAGCCTTTGACTCTGTCAAATCTGATCCTTCACTCGCTGTTACTGTTAATCAAGTGCGAGCCAGGCTTGCGACCGAACACAAGGCAGCTACTGCCAAAGCATGAATCTTTACACGGTCGTATTTATGCCAGAAGCAGAGGAACAACTGGCGGCACTCTATCGCTACATTGCCGCCGCCGCATCGCCAGTGATCGCTGAACGCTACACAAATGCATCATCACGCATTGCGAGGGGATGCACGCCGTCCCCAATCGAGGCACACGACGCGATGACGTTCGCCCCAGTCTGCGCATCACGAACTACAAGCGACGTGCCGTAATTGCATTTGCCGTGGACGATGCCACTTTGAGGGTAACCATTATTGGTATCTACTATGGTGGGCAGGACTACGAGGCTGCACTTCAAACCGATGAAGACTAATAGACTGGCGCACTCCCCAATTGTTTGTGCTGAAATATGAGGCGAACCGAAAGGGAATGTTGGAATGCGTGATTTCGTCTGACCCCGTGATTTTGTAGCCGTATGCAAACAAGAGGGCAAGACACCCGAAAAGCCCGCTTCCGGCAAACTCATGCTGCGCGTACCGCCAGAATCCACGCCGCCGCACTGGTTGCTGCCAAGCCTCATGGCAAGAGACTTAACCAATGGACGGTGGAAGTGTTAGCGCACGCGATCTGAAGGGCGCTCAATGATGGATGATTGCGTGTCGACGGTCTGTACTGTTATGCAGCATCTGTCCCTTATTCGGCCAACTTCTTGATTTCCGGGGTTGCGGCAAGTTGTTGTATGGTTTCAGCCAGCAAAGCCGCGCCACGCGCTTCAATGGCAACCTCGGCGATGGCCTGCCGCAATTCCGAATAAAAGTTTTTGTCTCCAGTCAGCCGATACCAGAATTCTTGTCCGATAAAAAGAGGGTAATCTAATTCGTCGCGCAACCGCTTGTAATGGCCGCTTTCCTGCCCCGGTTCGCCATAAAGTATCGCCACGACCAAATCACCATGCGCAACCATGACGTTATTTGTGCGCCCCAAATTTCGTGCGTCTTTGAAATGGTGATGGATGGTTTCGACATCATCGCGGTTGATGGTGTTTGGCCCCAATTTAACTTGGCAATACTTGCGCCTGCCGTCCAGCGCGTCCACAAACT
>CAMTXD010000027.1:0-7785 GCA_947085625.1 uncultured Gallionellaceae bacterium
CAAAATCGTCAAAATCTGTCCTCGCCCAGCCACTTTTTCGCTTCGATTCTTTAAGTCAGACAGGCTGCTAGGACATGAAAAAGCCGCAGAGAAATTCTGCGGCTTTTTTAATTTCACAAGCCTGTTTATTTCACTACTCTTAGCTGCGGCTTGCCCGGTGAGGGCGTATTGTTGGGCGGCGTATCGCCACCACCTTCCCCGGGCGGCGTTGGCGCGGAATCATTCCCCTGGAACACCAGCCCCTGTCCTGTTTCCTTGGCGAAAATGCCGATCACCGCAGCCATCGGTAGGAATATTTTATGTGCCACGCCGCCAAAACGCCCATCGCAGGTAATTTCATCGTTGCCCAGGTGCAGATGATGCACCGCACCCGCACTCAGGTTGAGCACGATCTCGCCATCCTTGATGTAAGCCTTGGGTACCCGCGTCTGCTCATCCACCCGCACCGCCAGATAGGGGGTCAAGCCATTATCTGCACACCAGTCGTAAATCGCGCGTATCAAATAAGGCTTGGTGGAGGTTTCTTTCACTTACGCATCGCTTTTTCGGCCGCAGTCATCGCCTCGATATAAGCCGGACGGGAAAACAGCCGTTCGGCATATTTCATTAGTGGCGCAGCTTCCTTGCCGAGCTGGATGCCATAATAATCTAGCCGCCACAGCAGTGGCGCAATTGCCACATCAAGCATGGAGTACTCATCACCCAGCATGAATTTATGCTTGGCAAATATCGGCACAAGCTGCATCAGATTATCGCTCACCACCTTCCTTGCCTTGTCGGCAACCTTCTGCGCGCCCTGTTCGATGGTGCTTATATGGCAGTACAGATCATTCTCGAAGCGCTGCAGAAACAAGCGTGCACGTGCGCGCATGGCCGGGTCGGCCGGCATCAGTTGCGGGTGCGGAAAGCGCTCATCAATGTATTCATTAATGATATTTGCCTCATACAGAATCAGGTCACGCTCCACCAGCACTGGCACCTTATTGTCGGGGTTAATCGCCGCAAGGTCTTCTGGCTTATTGTATATGTCCACATCAATGACCTGGAAATCCATGCCTTTTTCAAACAAGACAATGCGGCAGCGCTGGCTGAACGGGCATGTCGTTCCCGAGTAAAGTGTCATCATGGCGCGGCTCAAACCTTTATCAAGTGGTCGTGGCGCAAACTGCGCCGCACCAGCGTGAACCCGATGGCAGCGACTACCGCGCTGATCACGATGAAGGCAAGCACGGGCATATCGCCTTTGCCGTCGTGAATGCCCGCAATCCAGATATAGCGTTCAAACAGCGTACCCACGATGATGCAGACTGCCACGGCCAGGATGGCTGGCGGCGAGCGGCGCGGCACGGGGAAGGCCAGGACAGTGAACGGGATGACAAACTTGAGCGCTATTATCGACCACCACAGCACACTGTAGTCACCATTCTGCATGCCAATTATACGATCTACTTCGCCCGGCAGATTGGTATACCAGATGATCAGATACTGCCCGAAGAAGGTATATGTGTACAGAATGGTGAATCCGAACATAATCTGCGCAAGGTAGTTGTAAACATAGCCCCCAACCGGGCGCACCAGCTTGTCGCGCGTGTTCAGCACGTAAATCCAGATCACAAGGAAGGAGAGGAACATACCAAAGTTGCTGACGATATGATACATGCCATAAAGCGCGCTGTGCCATGAGGGAAGTATGGTCATCTCGAAGTCCCACGATATCATAGTGCCATACAGCACGAAGACATAGGGAATCCAGCAAGCAATAGTATGGAAGCGCGCCTTGTCTTGCTCGCTGCGCTCGCTCACCGCCTGACGCTTGACGAATATCCAGCAGATCACCATCACGGCCAGCAAGCCCAGCACTTGGCGCGCCACCAGGAAGGTGTAGTTATGCCAGGCATTCAGGTAATAGCCCTGCTCGGGGCTTGCGTTCAGCCACGGGAAGGTATATTCACCGCCAATCAGCAGTATGATTAATAACACGAAAGCCAGCGGGAACAGCACATACAGGGCTGCCACCAACTGGCGTATATCATACTGCCATTTTGCCCCTATCAAGTGCAACAATGAACACAAAGTAACTCCACCTAGCGCAAGGTAAAGCACCACCAGAAAATTGACTGTCAAAACCGACCAGTTGCTGTAGTCAAACATACTTGCTCCTTTAATTATTTCACAACTGGCACTGCGGCTGCGGCAGTCGCGCCTTGCTGCAGCACCCGGCGCATGTAGTTGATCAGATGCCAGCGCTCAGCCGATGACAGGTCGTTGGCGTAGGCTGGCATGATGGCTCCGCCGAAGGTTATGTAACCCCAGATAAAACCATCCGTCCGGCCTATCGTTTGCTCGGCCGTCAAGTCATAAGGTTGCAGCAACAGTTTAGCGCCCACCAGTCCATCGCCCTTGCCAGAGACTCCGTGACAAGTTGCGCAATAAATTTCGTACATCCTTTTGCCCAGCGCGACCGACTTAGCATCTGCTAGGATGGGGTTGGTTTGCTTTTCTGCGGCGCCCATATCCTTCACCAGAGACGCGGTGCCAGGAACAGGAACCGAGCGTTTTGGGAATGGCTGCATGCCGGGGTTATTGGCGTTCACGTTCTCCTGCGGCTTGATGCTGATCTGGTTCGCCATGTCATCTGACCATGGCCACGCCTGCGCTAGCGCGGGCGTTAATAGCAATATGAGTGCTAGGGATAGTTTCTTCATTTTCCTGCCTCTTCCTGAATCTCCAATGCCTTATGCTTGGTAAATATCGCCTTGAGGGCGGCCACAGATGACTCATCCCCTTTTACCAGAATACCGATCTGATCTTCCGATACCTTGCTGCTGTACAACGGCGAGCGTTTTGCCGGCAAGCCGGCACAAATCATGAAGCCCAGCAAGGTCATGACCACGCCGCCGAGAATGAACATCTCGTAAGTCAGTACAAAGTTGGCCGGCAATGGCACAATCGGCTTGCCGCCCTTTATCTGCAAGAAAAAGTTAGCCTGCGCGCCGGAAATCAGCAAGAAGGCAAGCAGGCCGCCCAGGCTCGCCCCAACCAGGGTGAACCACTGCACATGTACCGGCTTATGACCTAGCATTTTTTCCACCTCGGGATGTTCGATGGGCGATTTGAGTATTAAATCGTCCATGTTAAACCCCTTGATGTTGGCTGCGCGCAATTCGGCAATCGCCGCCCCGGCTTCATCAAAGTCGCTGAACAGGGCGAGTAAGTGACGTTGGCTCATCAGTGCGCTCCTTTCGTGGCATGTTCTTCTTTCTTAGCCTCATGCTTGAGCTCGTACACCATCTCCTTGATCTCATACATCGAAACGCTGGGGAACACCTTGCAGTACACCATGAACAGCAAGGCGAACCAGCCGAAGCTGCCAAACACGATACCCCACTGCACCAGGCTCGGCCATTGCTCATGATCCCAAGCCCAAGGATAGTGACCGTGCGCGAAAGAAGGTGCGATTATCATCCAGCGTTCCAGCCACATGCCTATGTTAAACAGAATAGATAGAACGAACAGTGCCGGAAGGTTGGTCTGCAAGCGCTTAAAGGCCATCGTTACCGGCAAGATAACGCTGAGGAAAATCAGGGCCCAAAAGTACGGCGCATACGAGCCGGTAGCTTTGAAAATTAGCTGATCTTTGGCCACCTGGTCGTGCCCGTACCATACCGCAGCGAATTCGATGAGGAAGAGGTAGGACCACACCATGGCGATGGCAAAGGTCATGCGCACCAATTTTCTCAAAATCGGCAGCGTCATGTATTCCTCAAACTTAAACACGTAGCGCAGGACGATGAACATCGTGATGATCATCGCGCAACCGGAATATAAGGCACCCGCCACGAAGTACGGTGGGAAGGAAGTGACGTGCCAACCCGGCACGTTGGACACGGCGAAGTCGGAGGACACAATGGAGTGTACCGACACCGCCAGCGGCAACAGAAAACAGGATAACGTCATGTAAGCTATGCGGAAATTGCGCCACTGACGGTCAGTACCTTCCCAACCCAATGCCATAATGGTGTATAGCTTCTTACGCCAGCCCGCATGAATGTTATCGCGGCAAATTGCCAGATCCGGAATCATGCCGGTGTACAGATACAGCGTGGAACAAGTCAAGTAAGTGGTGATCGCAAACAGATCCCATATCAGCGGCGACTGGAAATTAGGCCACAATTCCCGCTCGTTAGGATAAGGCATGGAGTAGTAAAGCATCCACAGCCGCCCCAGGTGTACCAGCACAAACAGGGCCGCCGTCAAGAGCGCAAAGGTGGTTATGGCCTCGGCGAAGCGGTAGATCGGCTTGCGCCAATCAGCCTTTATCAAGAATAAAAAGGCCGACAGCAAGGTCCCCGCGTGGCTTATGCCGACCCAGAAGATGAAGGTGGCGATGTACAGACCCCACACGTGCGTGTTGTTCTTGTTGGAAACACCCATGCCGGTCATGTATTGGTAAATTTCACTCCCCACCGCCACGCTTATCATGGCCAGTGAGATGAGTATAATCACCCAGAATATCTTTCTGGGTGATTCCAGACTCTTGAGCACATCCTTGTTAATCTGCGCCCAGGCTATATCATCGCGGATATCTTTTTCCATTACTCCAGCTTTTTCCATTACCCTGCTTCCTTCACTCATGGCTTATTAGATAGCGCTTTCGCGCACCTGCTCCAGATACATTACCGACGGATAAGTGCGCAACTCTTCCAGGATGCGGTAGCCGCGCAGCTTGATGGTTTCTTCAGCGGCATCTTTGGCCTTCTTATCCTTGGCCTGCTTATCCTTGCCCAATTCGACTTGCTGATGCAACCATTGCTTGCCGACTGTGGCTTCCGGATCAACCAGATTGCCAAAAGAAATAGCGCCCGTTGGACAAGCTTGCTGGCATGCGGTCTGCACTTCACCGTCGCGCACAAGACGCCCTTCGTTGCGGGCATTGCTCTTAGCCGCAGTCAGGCGTTGTATGCAAAAGGTGCATTTTTCCATCACGCCCTTGCTGCGCACAGTTACGTCGGGGTTGAGCTGTTGATTCATCGGCTCCGGCCACACGTTGTCGGTGGTTGGGTAGTCATACCAGTTGAAGTAGCGCACTTTGTACGGGCAGTTGGCGTTGCAGTAACGCGAGCCGATGCAGCGGTTGTAAATCTGCGAATTGAGACCATCATAAGTGTGGTTGGTGGCGCCCACCGGACATACCGTTTCGCACGGTGCGGCCTCGCAATGCTGGCACATCATGGGCAGGAATTGTGCGCCCCGGCCGGCTAATTCCTGGCCGTCGTCATGCCAGTAACGCTCGATACGTATCCAATGGTGTGAATGGCCGTGTAAGAATTTTTCCTTACCTACCACGGGCAGGTTATTTTCCGCATAACAGGCCACACTACAAGCATTGCAGCCGGTGCAGGAATCCATATCTATGCTCATCGCCCATTTGTATTCCTTATGCGGCTGATCCTCCGATGGATGATTATGGCGAAAGTCAGACCAATTTTCCAATAAGTTAGTAATGGACACTTCACACCTCCTGTGTAAGATTCACTGTATCAGACGGCATCCTGACGGCAATTTTCCTGCCCGCCTGACCGCCGCCGGCCGGACCTTCATCTTTGACCACGGTCACACGCTGCCCGGTCTTGCTGACTTTTACGCGCGTTTCATGCATTGCCAGTTCTCCGGTTTCCTTATCAAATACCGGATCGAGAATCTTAAAGACATTGACGCCGACATCCTTGGCGTAACGTCCCATCCCTTCGTGGCCATAACCCAGCGGCATCGAAATCGCATCGGGATGGATGCCGGGAAAAATATAAGCTTGCGCCTTGATCGCGCCGTTCCTGGACGCCACCTCAAGTATGTCGCCTTCCACGATGCCCAGTTTGGCGGCGGTCTGGGGATGTATTTCGACCCAGCTATCCCACACGATGGTGGTCAGCGGGTCGGGCGATTCCTGCAACCACGGCTGGTTAGCATGGCGTCCGTCGCGCATGTTGGCGCTGACAGCCGGGATTAGGTGCAAAGGATAGGTGCTGTCCGCCACGGCTGGCGCGGGCAGCGCCAGACCGGCGGCCAGCGCCTTGCCCACAAAATTGGCGGCAACATCCGGCAGCTTGACCAAGGCGTGGCTCAAAGTTTCGCTCCAGAAGGTGTCGTCGTCCGCAGCCGCACCGCCCAGCGCAGCCTTATTCTGCACCACTGCACTGCGCAGGTAGGCATACAAATCTTCGTAATCCTTGTACTCGTCTGGACGGCGCTGCTTGAGCAAGGCCAGCAGGACGTCGCCCATGCCGCGTGTAGCGGGGTACAGTCTTTCAGTCAGTGGTTGATGGATATTCAGTTGCGCACCTTCGGCCTGATATTCCGGCACTGAAGTGCCCCACTCTTCCATCGCGGAATCTAGCGGCAGCACCAGATCGGCCACTATTGCAGTTTCGTCCCGATAATGGGTGAACACTACCTTGAATGGCACCTTGTCCAGGTTTTCTTTCAGCTTCATGGCGGCGGGTGCGCTGTACAACGGATTCGCGCCATGGCTGAACAGCACCTTAACCTTGCCTTGCGCCAACCTGTCGTTGAGCGCCTGCAATGCATAGCGGTTACCGGTGACCGGCGCGATCTGTGGGAACGGCACAGCGGCCGGGGCTAGCACCGTCTTGCCAACATTACCCAGCACCTGGTTCAACAGCGCAATGGCCGCCGCATTGTGCGAGCCGTGCGCGTAACCTTCGGCGGCGCTGCCGGCTATGACCAGGCTAGGCGTGCGCTCCTTCAACAAAGCGGTCAGCTTGGCGATCTGTTCGGCGGAAATGCCGGTATCCTTACTCACGCGCTCGGTTGTGTAATCTTTTGCGGCAGTTGCGGCATCTGCCGGTATCGCCATGCCTGCCGCGCCCAGCGCGTTGATCAGACCTAGCGCGAAGATACCCTCGGTACCAGGGCGGATGGCCAGCCAGCGATCGGCGTTGGCGCCAGTCAGTGTCATCTTGGATTCGACCTGCACCAGCACCCCGCGCCCCTCAGGGCGATTGCCTTTGCGGAACTGCGCGTACTGCTGCGAGAAATGCACCGGTGATACCCATGCGCCGAGAAAATCCGCACCAAATGAGACAACCACTTTAGCCTTGTCCAGACGCAAACGCGGCATGGCCACGCCGTACGCCTTCTGGTTAGCGGCGCGCACTACCGAGGGCGAGACCGCCTCATAAGCATAGTGATTGGTGGACCCCAGCGCTTCGAGATAATTTTTCAGCAGCACACCGGCATGGCCGCTGATGCCGCCAGTCAGAAAGGCGACTTGTTCGCCCGGCACGCCATCAAGTTTTTCGTTGATGAGGGATAGCGCCTTTTCCCAGGTGATGGCCTCAGCCTGATCGCCATTACGCAGCATAGGTTCACGGATGCGATCCGGGTTGTAGTGCGCCTGCACCCCGGCCTGCCCCAGGCCGCAGGTCTTGCCGCGATTGATGGGTGAATCAGGGTTGCCTTCCAGCTTCAGCACGCGGCCTTCGCGCACCCGCCCCATGATGTTGCAACCGGCATCGCACTGCGCGCAAGTCGAGTTGAAATACACACCGATGCCAGGAATGGCATATTCCGGCGCTTCGGCATATGACATGACAAGCTCCTTGCCATCCTCAACCGAGGTATTACCACAGCCGCTCAACGCGACCGTCGTTGCCGCCACCCCACCCCACCCCAGCACCTTCAGAAAATCCCGCCGATTGAAACTGTTTTCACTCATCGCTGACACCTCTTGAAAATCTTTTATCTTGTGAACCTGCTTATTTTTAG
>CAMTXD010000028.1:0-20279 GCA_947085625.1 uncultured Gallionellaceae bacterium
AGGCGCGATAAAAATTTTAGTTCCGGCCAACCTAAAGGTTACCCTACACTGAAACTTCGTTTTGCAGCGCAGTATATGTTTGATATATAAGCAAGAAATTTTTATCGCAACGCCGTAGTTGAGATGAAATATGGATTTTTAGAGGTGCCCATACGTACGAGGGTGGTGAGAGGAAAGGTGTGGAGCGGGCGATGGGAATCGAACCCACGGCTCTAGCTTGGGAAGCTAGGGTATTACCATTATACGACGCCCGCATGATGTAAAATGGATGTTACCTTAACCTGTCCCGAATTTGAAAGTGATTTCAGTCTCCATCAACGGCGAAGCGTGCCATTTCGACACGCCTATCACTGTTTCCATGCTGCTCGAACAGATGCAACTGGGCGGTAAACGCATCGCGCTGGAATGCAACGGTGAAATCGTACCGCGCGGGCAGTTCAGCCAATATCTGCTGGCCGATGGCGACAAGCTGGAAATCGTGGTCGCGGTTGGCGGCGGCTAATTTTTTGTAGGGTGGGCAGGATTGAAGATTGCCTTTCTCGTTTGTCCTTTCTCCCGCTTGCGCAGGGGGAGAGCGTAGCGAGGGGGATTTAGATAGGGGGCAGCCCACCATGTCGGGCGTAGCCCGACCTACATTGAGTCCCAACCCAGGTTAATTTATGGAAACGAAAATGGACAACGATACCCTGCTCATCGCGGGCAAAAGCTATAACTCGCGCCTGCTGGTCGGCACCGGCAAGTATAAGGATTTCGCCGATACGAAAGCGGCCGTTGAAGCCAGTGGCGCGGAAATTATTACGATTGCAATTCGCCGTAGCAACATCGGGCAAAACCCGAATGAGCCTAGTTTGCTGGATATTTTACCGCCGTCGAAATACACCCTGCTGCCCAACACTGCGGGTTGTTACAGTGCGGACGACGCGGTGCGCACCCTACGTCTGGCGCGCGAGCTTCTGGATGGCCACAGCCTGGTCAAACTGGAAGTTCTGGGCGATCCGCAATCTCTTTACCCGAACGTGGTGGAAACGCTAGCAGCTGCGAAGACGCTGGTGAAAGATGGCTTTCAGGTGATGGTCTATACCTCGGACGACCCCATCATCGCCAAACAACTGGAAGACCTCGGCTGTGTCGCCATCATGCCACTGGCTTCGCTGATCGGCTCCGGCATGGGTATACTCAACCCGTGGAATTTGCAGCTCATCATGGAACGCGTGCGGGTGCCGGTCATCGTGGATGCGGGCGTTGGCACTGCCTCGGATGCAGCCATTGCGATGGAGCTGGGCTGCCACGGCGTGCTGATGAATACTGCGATTGCCGCCGCGAGGAGTCCCGTGCTCATGGCGTCCGCCATGAAGTTGGCGGTGGAGGCTGGGCGCATGGCTTTCCTGGCCGGGCGCATGCCGAGGAAGCTGTATAGCGCCACGCCCAGCTCCCCTACCAGTGGAATGATAGTCTAGCCCTGATGCAGGAACACGCTAATAAGCTAAAGCAGCGCTCTAGCCACATCCGCAGCTACGTCCTGCGCCAGGGGCGCGTCTCTAATGCTCAGCAACGCTGCTATGATGCGCTCATGCCGCTATACGGCATTCCCTACACTGCCCTATCGTTGGATTTAGAAAATATCTTTGGCAGAGAGGCGCCAAAAATTCTGGAAATCGGTTTCGGCATGGGCGAAAGTACGGCCACCATCGCCCAAGCTCACCCAGAAAACGACTACCTCGCCATTGAAGTGCATACGCCAGGCGTCGGCAGCCTGCTCAAACAAATCGAAGAACTACCTCTCAATAATATTCGCATCATTCAGCATGATGCAGTCGAGGTGTTACGCGACATGCTGGCTGGCCAGGTACTGGACGGCGCGCATATTTTCTTTCCCGACCCGTGGCACAAAACACGCCATAACAAACGCCGCCTGATTCAGGCACCGTTCGTGGCACAACTTGTGAAAAAATTAAAACCCGGCGGCTATCTGCACGTTGCCACTGACTGGCAGGACTATGCGGAACAGGTGTTGGCCGTGCTTTCCGCCGAAGCGTTACTGGAAAATACCGCCGCCGATTATGCGCCGCGCCCAGACTATCGCCCGCTCACCAAATTCGAGCAGCGCGGATTGAGGCTGGGGCATGGGGTGTGGGATTTGGTGTTCAAGCGGCGCTGAAAATGTAGGGTGTGCTTGCGCACCCTACCGCAAAAATATCTGTAGTAAATCATTCAGGAAGCGTTGACCTAACGTGGTCGGCGCAATACGCTGCAAGTCATCCAACAGCAAACCGCGTTGCTGCGCCTGCTCCAACTCGCGCCGCACAAGCAGCAAAGACAGGCTGGTGCGTTCAGTGAACAGAATTTTGGGCACGCCCTCATTCAATCGTAGCGCGTTCATCATAAATTCAAACGGCAATTGGTCGCGCCCGACTTCGTGCTCGGTCTGCAAGGGCGCATCTCGCGCAATCGCCTCTATGTACGCTTGTGGTTGCTTGTGGCGCATCTGGCGCAGCACCTTGTTATGAAAACTCAGCTTGCTGTGCGCGCCCGCGCCTATGCCCAGATAATCGCCGAACTGCCAGTAATTGAGATTATGGCGCGATTGTTTTTTCGGCTGCGCGAAGGCCGAGGTTTCGTAATGTTGGTAACCCTGCGTCGCAAGCAATTGTTCAATACACTGCTGCATTTCACTGCTCGTATCATCGTCCGGCAAAGCAGGCGGGTAGCGGTGGAACAGCGTATTCGGCTCCAGCGTCAGGTGATAACAGGACAAATGCTGCGGCGCAAATTCAAGCGCTGTGCGCACATCAGCTTCGGCTTCCGCCACAGTTTGCTGCGGCAGGCCGTACATCAAATCGAGATTGATATTATCGAAATACTGCTGCGCAATTTCCACCGCGCGCCGCGCCTCGTTCGCACCATGGATACGCCCCAGCGCCTTGAGATGCGCATCGTTGAAACTCTGGATACCCAGCGACAAACGGTTTACGCCAGCTTCACGATAGCCGGCAAACTTCGATACCTCCACCGTGCCCGGATTCGCCTCCAACGTAATCTCCGCATTCACGTCCAGCGGCAGCAACATGCGCACTGTGCTCAGGATAGTCTCGATAGACTGCGCACTGAATAAACTGGGCGTACCGCCGCCGATGAACACGGTATAAACCTTGCGCCCCCATATCTGTGGCAACGCCAGCTCCAGATCGCGGATCAGCGCCGCGACATATTGCTGCTCCGGCAAGTCACTCTTCGCTTCATGTGAATTGAAATCACAATACGGGCATTTGCGCACGCACCACGGAAGATGGATATACAATGATAATGGCGGCAAAGCCTTAAAGTGGACAGCTTGCGTCTTCAGGCCGACAGGGTGTAAAACATGTGTGCTCATGAGCGTGATTATCCTATAAACCTCAGTTGGACGGAATGGAGTGTGCTATTTTTGGGGTGCTGGGCAAGGCGCAACGACGCGGCTTTGGTCGTTCCATTCCAAGGAGTTGCAACGCAGCCATGTGCCGCAAAAATAATGCAATCTATCCCGTAGCGGTCTTACCAATCGGGCGAAACGATGAATCATGAATAAATTTATTGAAATTATCTTGTTAAATATCTAGATGAGCGGTCAACTGGGGTTTCTAGGATTATATCAAGGGTACCTCAACTGCAAGGAGAATGTATGGAACAAGCAACTTTTGCTGCTGGCTGTTTTTGGGGAATAGAGGAGGCATTCCGGCAATTACCCGGTGTGCTGGAAACCGCTGTTGGATACACAGATGGCAGCGCTGCCTCACCCACCTACGAGCAAGTTTGCACCGGCACAACCGGCCATGCCGAGGCAGTGCAAATCACTTTCGATCCGGCACAAATCAGTTATTTACAATTGCTGGAAGTCTTCTGGCAATGCCACGACCCGAGCCAACTCAACCGCCAGGAGCCGGATGTTGGTACGCAATATCGCACTGCCATTTTCTACCACTCACCGCAACAGCAAACCACCGCGCTTGTTTCCAAGACGCAAGAACAAAACAGCGGGAGCACCAGCAAGCCCATCGCCACCGAAATCGTGCCCGCCTCAACCTTCTATCGCGCCGAGGAATATCACCAGCAGTATTTGGAGAAACGGGGCCTTGGTCAATGTCACTTCAAAGCTTAATTCGCAGCGCCCAGCCTTTGCAGCAAAATGCCTAGCGCTTTCGCGCGGTGACTGAGCTGCGCTTTTTCATCACGGGAAAGTTCCGCGCTCATCTTGCCCAACTCGGGCAACCAGAACAGCGGGTCGTAACCGAAACCGCCTTCGCCGCGTTCTTCATGTGCAATCTCGCCAACCCATTCACCTTCCGCGATCAGCGGCTGCGGATCGTCGGCGTGGCGCACCAGCACCAGCACGCAGTAGTAATGCGCGCGGCGGTCTTCAATACCTTGCATTACCTCCAGCAACTTTTCATTATTTCGCGCATCTGATTTCGGCTCGCCCGCATAGCGCGCAGACAGCACGCCGGGTGCGCCGCCCAAGGCTTCCACGCAAATGCCAGAATCGTCCGCCAGCGCAGGCAAGCCGCAGGCTAGGCTGACATGGCGCGCTTTCGCCAGGGCGTTTTCGATGAAGGTACGGTGTGGTTCTTCCGCTTCGGCGATACCAAGTTGTGATTGGGTGAGCACTTCAATGCCGAATGGTGCCAGCATCATCTGGAATTCGCGCAGCTTGCCGAAGTTGTTGGAGGCGATGACTAGTTTTTGCATAGTTTTTTGTAGGGCGGGTTTTACCCGCCATGGCGGGCAGAGCCCGCCCTACGAAGCGGCCAGCACCGCACGTTGCATCTCGATCAACTGCGCGATGCCGGACTGCGCCAAATCGAGCAGCTCGTCCATCTCGACGCGGGTGAAGGCATGGCCTTCCGCTGTGCCTTGCACTTCGACGAAATGTCCGTTGCCCAGCATCACCACATTCATATCGGTATCGCAGGCGGAATCTTCGGCGTAGTCGAGATCAAGCACTGGCGTACCTTGATAGATGCCGACCGAGATGGCGGCGATAAAATCTTTGAGTGGGGTTTCTTTCACCAACCCTTTTTGCATCAGGCCGCTCACTGCGTCGTGCAGTGCGACAAACGCACCAGTGATGCTGGCGGTACGCGTGCCGCCATCGGCCTGGATTACGTCGCAGTCGATCTGGATTGTGCGCTCACCCAGTTTTTGCAGATCGACCACACAGCGCAGGCTGCGCCCGATCAGCCGCTGGATTTCCTGTGTGCGCCCGGACTGTTTACCCTTGGCCGCCTCGCGTGCCATGCGGCTATCGGTGGAGCGCGGCAACATGCCGTATTCGGCGGTGACCCAACCTTCGCCTGAGCCTTTTTTATGCGGGGGCACTTTTTCTTCTACGCTGGCAGTGCAAATAACCTTGGTGTCGCCGCACTCGATCAACACCGACCCTTCGGCATGCTTGGTGTAATGGCGCGTAATACGAATAGATCGCAGTTGATCGGGTAGTCGCTGGCTGGGACGCATTATGGAAAATTCCGAAAATTAATAACGGCGCGCATTATAGCGCGTGCCGCGGCGCTGCCCAGTGATAGTGCAATCGTAATATAATGCGCGTCATTCAGCCCTATTTTTTATAGGGATAGTTTATTTGGGGAAAGCAATGATTTTTAGCATGACCGGCTTTGCCGCTGCCGCCACAGAAATCGCCGCCGGATCGCTCACGCTGGAACTGCGTGCGGTCAACCACCGCTACCTCGACCTACAGCTGCGGCTGCCGGACGAGTTGCGCCTGCTGGAACCGCTGCTACGCGAGGCCATCATCGCGCAACTGACGCGCGGCAAGGTGGAATGCCGCATCGGTTTCGCCGCGCGCCAGTCCGCACAAAACCCGGCGCAACTCAACCAGGCGTTGCTGCGGCAACTTGCACAATGGAGTGGCGAGGTGCAGGCCATCTTACCTGAAGCGCGGGATTTGAGCGTGGCTGACGTGCTGCGCTGGAACGGCCTGATGGAAAGCGCAAGCGTAACCGCCGACACCCTGCAAGCTACAGTGCTGCAACTGCTGCATCAGGTGCTGGGTGAATTCACTGCGGCGCGCCAGCGCGAGGGCGACAAGCTACTGACCTTCCTGTTGCAGCGCGTGGCGCAAATAGAAACCCTGTGCACCACGGTTGCACCGCGCATTCCGGCGGCCATTGCGGCCTATGAGAACAGACTGGCCGCACGCCTGCGGGTCGCGCTGCAAGGCGGCGATGACGAGCGCCTGCGCCAGGAAATCAGCCTGTTTGCCAGCAAGATTGATGTGGACGAGGAGCTGTCGCGCCTGCAAACCCATGTGGCGGAAATGAGGCGGGTGCTGGCACTAGGCGGAGCGGTGGGCAAGCGCCTGGATTTCCTGATGCAGGAACTGCAACGCGAGGCCAACACCCTGGGCGCGAAATCGGTGGATGCGGAAGTGTCGCGCGCCTCCATGGAAATGAAACTGCTAATTGAACAGATGCGCGAACAAATCCAGAATATTGAGTAGGAGCAGCTTATGTCAGGAAATCTTTTCATCGTCAGCGCGCCCTCGGGTGCCGGTAAAACCAGCCTGGTCAACGGACTGATGGCCAGTAACGGGCAGATTGATGTATCCGTTTCCTACACTACCCGGTCGCCTCGCCCGGGCGAGGTTGACGGCCGGGATTATCATTTCGTCAGCCGCGAGACTTTTCTGGCCATGGCAAAACATGGCGATTTTCTGGAAAGCGCCGAGGTATATGGCAACCTGTATGGCACTTCGCAATCCTGGATAACCACTGAAACCCTGGCTGGGCGCGACATTCTGCTGGAAATAGACTGGCAGGGTGCAGCGCAAGTGCGGCGCAAATTTTCCGACTGCATCAGTATCTTCATCCTGCCGCCCTCGCTGCAAGCGCTGGAAACGCGCCTGAATGGGCGCGGACAGGACAGCGCGGACGTGATTGCACAGCGCCTGCATGCCGCGCAGGAGGACATCGCGCATGTGGCGGAGTTCGACTATGTTATTATCAACGATAGGCTGGACGAGGCCATGCAACAACTCAATGCCATCGTCGTTGCCGCAGGACTGCGCCGTGACCGGCAGCTCGCGCGCCAGCAAACATTAATCCAGCAATTGCAAAACCAACAGCACTAATTGACCAATAGATAATAGACCAATAGATAATAGAAAGGGAAACCACATCATGGCCCGCATTACCATAGACGACTGTCTGGCACGCATCCCCAACCGCTTTGAACTCACCCTGGCTGCCGCCTACCGTGCGCGCCAACTGGCCAACGGTGCCAGCTACCTGGTGGAAGAAGGTAATGACAAGCCCACCGTGATCGCCCTGCGCGAAATCAGCGAAGGCAAAGTGGGTCTGGAAATCCTCAACCGCGGGATGGCATGAACGCGACACTAACAGTTAGTAGGGCGGGCTCTGCCCGCCATGGCGGGCAGAGCCCGCCCTACTAATCTCAGGATGCAACATGTTCGACGCAGAAACGCTCCTGCAGGAAGTTTCCACCTACCTCAACCCCCAGGATGTCGAGCACATCCGGCAGGCGCTCGAATTTAGCGACAGCGCACACCAAGGCCAACTGCGCCAGTCCGGCGAGCCCTACATCTCGCACCCCATTGCGGTTGCCCGCATTCTCACCCCGCTGCATCTCGACGCGCCGGCCATCATGGCGGCGTTGCTGCATGACGTGGTGGAAGACACCCATATCAGCAATGCGGAAGTAGCCAAAAAATTTGGCAAGCCGGTAGCTGCCCTGGTTGATGGCCTGAGCAAGCTCGACAAGATCGAGTTCGCAACCAAAGAAGATGCGCAGGCGGAAAATTTCCGCAAGATGCTGCTGGCGATGGCGCGCGACGTACGCGTTATTTTAATCAAGCTGGCCGACCGCTTGCACAACATGCGCACCCTCACAGCCATGCCGCGCGAAAAAATAGAGCGCATCGCGCGCGAGACCATGGAAATCTACGCCCCCATCGCCAACCGCCTGGGCCTCAACGCCATCTATCAGGAATTGGAAGATCTGAGCTTCAAGCACCTCTACCCCAAGCGCTATGGCGTGCTGTCCAAGGCGCTCAAAGTCGCGCGCGGCAACCGGCGCGAGGTAGTGGGCAAGATTCAGGAAGCCATCCACCAGCGTCTGGAAGAACATCACGTCACGGCCCAGGTTCACGGGCGCGAGAAACATCTATACGGCATCTACCAGAAAATGCAGGCGAAATCACTGGCCTTCTCGCAGGTGCAGGACATCTATGGCTTCCGCGTGGTGGTGGACGACGTGCCGGCCTGCTACCTCGCGCTGGGTGCGCTGCACGGGCTGTACAAACCCATCCCCGGCAAATTCAAGGACTATATCGCTATCCCCAAGGGCAACGGCTATCAATCGCTGCACAGCACGCTGTTCGGGCCTTTTGGCACGCCCATCGAGGTGCAGATCCGCACCCACGAAATGCACAAGATCGCGGAAGCCGGAGTCGCCTCACACTGGCTGTATAAGACTGTGCAGACACCCTTCAATGACTTGCACAAGCAGACCCACCAGTGGCTGCAAAGCCTGCTGGAAAGCCTGAGCCAGAGTGGCGATTCGATTGAGTTCCTGGAACATCTGAAAGTAGATTTATTCCCGGACGAAGTGTACGTGTTCACCCCCAAGGGCAAAATTCTCGCGTTACCGCGCGGCGCAACGGCAGTAGATTTTGCCTACAGTGTGCATACCGACATCGGCAACCGCTGCGTGGCGGCCAAGGTAAATTTCGAGCTGGTGCCGCTACGCACCGAACTGAAAAATGGCGATCGTGTGGAAATCATCAGCGCACCGCACGCCAACCCCAACCCGTCCTGGCTTAGCTATGTGGTCACCAGCAAGGCACGCGGCCAGATCCGGCATTTCCTCAAGACCATGCACTTCGACGAATCCGCCCAGTTGGGCGAACGCCTGCTCAATCAGGCGCTCGCCCAACTGGGCGTGAAACCACGGGACATAGCTGATGCGCAGTGGGACAAATTAATCAAAGACACAACGGCGAAATCGCGCGTAGAAATTCTGGCCGACATCGGCCTCGGCCTTCGCCTCAACATGATCGTTGCGCGCCAGCTTGCGCGCATGGGTGAAGGAGGTGCGCACGAACTTCCCTCCGGCGGTGTCATCACCATCCAGGGAACGGAGGGTCTGGCGGTGCAATTCGCCAAATGTTGCCGCCCCATTCCGGGCGATCCCATCATCGGCATCATCAAAAAAGGGCAAGGGCTGGTGGTGCATACCCACGACTGCCCCTCGCTGCGCAAGGGGCGCGGCCACACGGACAAATGGCTGGACGTGGTGTGGGACAAACACATCAACAAACCCTTCGAGGTGAGCATCAAATTGGTTATTGCCAACCAACGCGGCGTACTGGCCAAAGTGGCGGCGGCGATTGACGAGGCCGAATCCAACATCGAAAACGTCCATTTCAATAACGAGGGGGATTACACTACGCTGTATTTTACCTTGCAGATCGGCAATCGCCAGCACCTGGCTCACGTCATGCGCGGTCTGCGCGGGATTCCTGAAGTGGTGCGGATTACCAGGGTTAAGAGTGTGCCGGCCTGATAGATGAGTGCGCTGTGCGCACGTGTTGTGGCCGGGGGTAGCCCGGCGGCTAGTCACTTTCTTTTGCTTCGCCAAAAGAAAGTAACCCAAGAAAAGGCGACCCCAATCCGCCACCTCTTCGAGGCTCCCTGCGTTGCTCGGCTAGTCAGGCTTCCTCATAAACTCGCACGATCCGCTACGCGGCCACGTGCTCAAACATTTTGGTTACGACATAACCTGAAGGTTAGTCTCCGCCGCAACAAGCCGCTACGCGGCGTGTTGTCGTCAGAATTCCCTGACCAGCCTGCGCTACTCGGTGGCGGATGAGGGGAGAAAAACAGAGCACGGCATTATTACAATTTATTGCGCTATTACAATTTATTGCGCTTATTTCGACGAGAGGTGGCAAGCTCTGCAAAATCACTTATAACTCGAATTGCGAATGCTCGCTCCGCATCATCAAGACCCTCAAGCAATCCTTCCATCACCAGCGACTGATCCTGTTTCCGGTTTGAGGCTGGACGCAACAATGTTTCAATTGAGCAGTTCAGCGCATCAGCAAGCGAAATCAGTCGGCTCAATGACGGGGTAATAACCCCCGTTTCAATACGAGACATGCTTTCCTGTTCGATGCTTATCTGTTCAGCCAGCTCACCCTGAGTTAATCCGAGAGATTTTCGCCTTGCCGCAATCAACGCACCAAGGTTCATTGCCAGTTTTTTATCCTTGGCTTTGGGGTCATTCTTCAACTTGCCCTCCCTGCATCATTTAATGATGCACAGTGTCGTTTTATTGGGGGGCTTGTTTGAATGATGTATAGAGTTATAATATGATACTATGCATCATATTTTTACTGTTCGTTCTGCCATTAGACGTGCCGGTTTTATGCGTAGATGGGTAGCCGCTTGTAGCTGCTCAAATTTTTATGGGTGTTTTTTAAATTTATGGGGAGATATGATGAATAAAATGAAAGCAGGGTTGGTGGCAGCGGCAGTGCTGGCGTGTTTTTCTGGCGCAGCACTGGCGCAAGGCAGTTTTTACGGCGCAGTTGATGTTGGGCAATCTACAGCCAAAGACGCTTGCGCAGGAGTTGGCGCCGGGGAGAGTTGCAACGATACAGATACAGCATTTCGAGGTAGCGTGGGTTACCAAATAAATCCCAGCTTGGGAGTAGAGGCTAGCTACGGTAATTATGGTGAAAGCAAATACAGTGGATTTGGTATCACAGCCACAGCAACTGCATCTGGCTTTCAATTTTCTGCCATTGGGTCTTTGCCTGTCTCAGATGTTTTCGCGCTAACAGGCAAGCTGGGGGTCGCTCTTACGGAAGGCGAGGTATCCTGCCCCTTATGTCCTTATAGCGCCAGTGCCAGCAATACGACCGTCGCTTACGGAATTGGTGCGCGCTACAACATTAACAAGACTGTAGCAGTGCGCGCTCAATATGAAGACCTTGGAAAGATCAAGGTTGACAGCACGGAGCCGGGGAGTAAGCTTACAATGTTATCCTTTGGTATGGTATTCGGCTTCTGATTTGAGTTTAATCTCAAGCTGAATGCAGCCCGCCTTTCGGCGGGTTTTTCATTTCCCTTTCCCTCTCATCCGCCGCCGAGTGGCGCAGCCTCGTAGGTCGGGTTAGGCGCGGTTCTTTGCGCCGTAACCCGACGCTGTGCGTTCATCACCCTATACTGCGCTTTGCTCCGCATAGGACAAGAACCCCTGCGGGGTGTCGGGTTACGCGCCCCCTATCCAAATCCCCCTCGCTACGCTCTCCCCCTGCGCAAGCGGGAGAAAGGGCAAACGTGAAAAGCAATTTTTGATAGCAGCCGCTAACCCGACCTACATGTTTGCCAGTGGTAGCCCGGCAATCTCAAAATCACCCCGCCACCCGCAACACCAACCCCTTCAAATACACCCCTTCCGGGAAGATCAACAACACGGGATGATCGGGTGCTGCGTGCAGCTTGGTCATATAACCGAGCATTGACAATGATAAACAATTTGTTTACTATTCTTTTTCCATGATTCGATCCTTCGCCAACTCCGAAACGGAACGCTTCTTTGCCACGGGTAAATCACGTCGTTTGCCATCCGAAATTCTCAGGCGGGCTGCGATGCGATTGACACAGTTGGATAGCGCCGCGCGTATCGAGGATTTGCGCCTGCCGCCTTCCAACAGGCTGGAAGCCTTGGCGCATGATCGTTCTGGGCAATGGAGCATTCGTATTAACGGCCAATGGCGTGTTTGCTTCCGTTTCGAGAATGGCGATGCCTGCGACGTGGAAATCGTCGATTATCATTGAGGAGAAATCGGATGGCCAAAAATGGATTGCCTGCGATTCACCCGGGGGAGTTCCTCGGCGAAATGCTGGGGGAAATGAGTTTCTCGCAAGCAGAGTTTGCCCGCGCCATCGGGGTGTCCCCGATGCGGATTTCGCATGTCATGAAAGGGATGCGTCCGGTAACGGCGGAACTGGCGTTATTGTTTGGCCGTGCCTTCGACCAGTCGCCGCAATACTGGCTGAGCTTGCAGTCAGCTTATGATTTGAAAACCGCAGAGGCGGTCATCGGTGCGCAGCTTGCCGGGGTGCATACACTCACGCACACCTAACCCGCCACCCGCAACACCAACCCCTTCAAATACGCCCCCTCCGGGAAACTCAGCAATACCGGATGATCGGGTGCTGCGTGCAGCTTGTACACAATCTGCGCATCTACCCCGGCATCCAGCGCCGCACCGGCAATTATTTTTTGAAACAGGTCGTCGCTGATGCCGCCGGAGCAGGAGTAGGTGGCAAGCAGGCCGCCCGGCCTGAGCAATTTGAAGCCTAGCAGGTTGATGTCTTTGTAACCGCGCGCGGCTTTTTCGGCGAAGGCGGCGGTGGGGGCGAACTTGGGCGGGTCTAAAATAATCAGGTCGAACTTGCGGTTCTGGTCGCGCAGTTTGCGCAACGCGGTAAACACGTCGGCACATTGCCATTCTGCACGGCTGCCATCCAGCTTATTCAACTCCACATTGCGCTGCGCCAGCTGCAGCGCCTCTTCCGAGGAATCAATTGATAACACTGATTTTGCGCCGCCGCGCAGGGCATACAGCGAGAAGCCGCCGCTGTAGCAGAAGCAGTTGAGTACGTCCTTGTCCTGCGCCAGCGTGCCGGTGAGCGCGCGGTTGTCGCGCTGATCCAAATAGAAGCCGGTCTTTTGTCCGTGCGCTACATCCACGGCAAAGCGCAGGCCGTGTTCTTCGATGGTTAAAAATTCCGGCAAACTCCCGCGTAGCACGCCATTGCGTTGCGGCATCCCTTCCAGCGCACGTGAGTCGGAATCGGAGCGTTCGTAGATACACACCGGATTACATAATTCTTGCAGGATGTCGGCGCAGGTGTCGCGCCAGCGTTCCGCTCCGGCACTGCCGATCTGCATGACCAATACTTCTCCATATTGATCTACCACCAGCCCCGGCAGGCCGTCGGATTCGCCGTGGATGAGGCGCATGCCGGTGCTGTGTTGTGCTATGTTCAGCGCTTTGCGCGCAGCTACAGCCTGGGTAATTTTAATGCGGAAGAAATCGGTGTCAATATTATCCGCTTCACGCCACGACCAAACGCGCGCGGTGATTTGCGATTTTGAATTATAAGCAGCATGGGCCAGGAACGCACCTTGCGCCGCGTGTATCTGCACGGCGTCACCGTCGGCAGGCGCACCTTCCACGCGACCTATCGCGCCGGAAAATATCCAGGGATGGCGGCGTAGCAGGGATTTTTCACGGCTATCCTTAAGTATGATTTTCTTCATGGGGTTTTCCTCTTGGCGCGCGGATGCGCCGCATCGTAAATTTTGCTGAGATATTGAAAATCGAGATGGGTGTACACCTGCGTGGTGGAAATGCTGGCGTGGCCGAGCATTTCCTGCACGGCGCGCAAATCACCGCTGGATTGCAGTACGTGGGTAGCGAACGAATGGCGCAGCAGGTGTGGATGCACGCCGCTGGTGATGCCCTGTTTGATGCCCCATTCCTGTAAGCGCAATTGCACCGAACGCCCGCTGATGCGCCCCCCGTTGCGATTGATGAACAACGCATCTTCACCCTCTTTCGCCAGCGCCGGACGCGCTGCCAGCCAGGTTTGCAGCGCGGTGATGGCGTGGCTGCCCAGCGGCACGATGCGCGTCTTGCTGCCCTTGCCGGTGACGCGCACAGACGCATCATTAAAATCCAGCGCGCCAGGATCTAGGCCGACCAATTCCGCCAGGCGCAGGCCGGAAGAATAGAACAACTCGAACATGGCCTTGTCGCGCAGCGCCAGAATGTCATCATCGGTAGGTAAGTCCACCATGCGCACCGCTTCGTCCGGGGACAACGCATGCGGCAAGTTGCGCGCCGATTTCGGTGCGCGCAAACCGACGCATGGATTACCTTGGTAATGGTGGTCGCGCATCAAGTAAGAATAAAAGCTGCGCCATGCCGACAACATGCGCGCCAGGCTTTTGCCGCCCAGACCTTGCCCGTGCAGTTGCGCCACGAAACGGCGGATTTGATGGCTTTTCAGTTCGCCCAGCGGCGTGGCGGCGGCGAGATCAAACAAACGATGGATGTCGCGCGCATAATTTTCCGCCGTGAGCGGGGAGTAGCGCCGCTCGTTGTGCAGATGGGCGAGGAAGCCGCGCAGGGTGTCTGGATTGGGTGTGGCAACCTGCGTGTCGTCCGACATAGGCTACCTTTCAAATTATTTGGTATTTTTTTAAAAAAAGGGGCCGGGGGGAGAGCTTGCGAGGGGGCGTGCAATTCGCGTTAGCCCGCGCCAGTGTAAATAAATCCCCCTCAGTCCCCCTTTTTCAAAGGGGGAAGCAAAAGTGGAGCATATTGCATCTTGCGGTGTTGTTCATAATGCATTTTAATTAAAGGGGCGCAGCGCGCTGCTCACGGTTTCCGCGATGCGTTGCAGAATGAGCGTGCCCATCTCTGGATAAAAGCGTTGCGCATCTTCGCTGGCCAGTATCAACATGCCTATTGCTTGTCCACTTGCCTGTCCGCCCGCGTGCAGCGGCAGGTAGGCGAACGAGCGCAGGTGTGCGGCGCTTTCGCCAAACCAGCTCTGTGTGTCATGCACCGCGTGGTGGGTGCAGACCGGTTGCGCCTGTTGGTCGGCAAAGGCCAGCATCTCGGCGCTGGGTGGCTGGACTTTCCAGACATGCAATGCGACATGCGGCACCGCGAAAATGTCGCACAGGTTGCGTGCAATCGTTGCCGCCATGAGCGGCAACTGGTCGGGGCCGAACAGGGAGCAGGAAAATTGATGCACCTTGTGTTGCAATGCATCGTTGTCCTGGGCGAACTCCACCATCTCGCGCAGCTTTTTTTCCAGCGCCTTGTTCTTCTCACGCAGGGCCAGCAACTGCCGCTCACCCAATGAAATGGTGCGGCCGCCGTAGGGATGGGGGAGGGTAATTTCCTCCAGTATGTCGGCATTTTCCTCGAAAAACTGCGGATTGTTTTGCAAATATAGTGCTACGTCTGCGGCTTTCATAAAATCCTCTATGGTCTAAACCCCTCCCAGCCTCCCCTTGTCAGGGGAGGAGCAGATGGTCGGCTCCTCCCCTGACAAGGGGAGGCTGGGAGGGGTTAGTAGTTTATAAATTAATCTCGCCTTCAAATACAGTAATGGCCGGCCCGGTCATCAGCACCGCTGCGCCCTCCCCGGCCCAAGCGATGTCCAGCGCGCCACCGTGCGTGGCAACATGCACGCGCCCGTCCAGCAGGCCGCGCCGGATGCCAGTGACCACTGCGGCACACGCGCCAGTGCCGCAGGATAGCGTTTCGCCCGCACCGCGTTCATACACGCGCAGCCTGATGTGGCTGCGATCCAGAACCTGCATGTAGCCCGCATTCACCCGTTGCGGAAAGCGCGGGTGGCGCTCGATCAGCGGCCCTTGCGTGGCGAGCGGCGCGTGCTCCACGTCGGCCACTATCTGCACCGCGTGCGGGTTGCCCATAGACAGCGCGCTAATCTGTATTATCTCGCCAGCCACTTCCAGTTGTTCGACGACCTCGTTTTTGCCGTCCGTGAACGGAATGCGTGCCGCCGCAAAAACTGGCACGCCCATGTTTACTGTGATGCGGCCGTCCTGCTCCATGCGCGGCGAAATCAGGCCACTTTTGGTCTCCACCACGATTGCGGTTTTGTGCGTCAACCCCTGGTCATACACAAAGCGCACGAAGCAGCGCGCGCCATTGCCGCACTGTTCAACTTCGCCGCCATCAGCGTTAAAAATGCGGTAGCGAAAATCGGCCTCGGGATGCTGCGTTTTTTCTACCAGCAAAATCTGGTCGCAGCCTACGCCAAAATGGCGGTCGGCCAACAAGCGCAACTGTTCTGGCATAAGTTCGATGCGCTGACGCACACCATCAAGCACCACGAAGTCGTTGCCCGCGCCGTGCATCTTGGTAAATTTCAATATCATCGCCAGAGTTCCGAATGTCTGTAGCAATCCGTCGTGTGGTCATTCACCAACCCGCTTGCCTGCATATAAGCATAGCAGATAGTGCTGCCGGCAAACTTGAAACCGCGCCGCACCAGCTCCTTGCTCATCGCGTCCGATTCCGGCGTGTTGGCCGGTACTTGAGCCAGGCTACGCCAGCAGTTTTGCCTGGGCACCCCATCCACGAAGCGCCAGATGAAGGCATCGAAGCTGCCGAACTCGTGCTGTACGGCCAGAAATTTTTGCGCATTGGTCACGGCAGCCTGCACCTTCAACCGGTTGCGCACGATCCCGGCATTCTGCAGCAGGGATTCTATTTTATTTGCGTCATAACGGGCAATTTTCCCCGCATTAAAATTGTCGAAGGCGACGCGATAAGCGGCGCGCTTCTTGAGGATGGTAATCCAGCTCAAGCCCGCCTGCGCGCCTTCTAGTATCAGTAGTTCAAACAGCGCGCGGTCATCATGCAGCGGCACGCCCCATTCCTCATCATGATAGGCCTGGTACAGCGCGCTGTCGCCCGCCCAGACGCAACGATGCTTGCTCATGTGCCATTGCTACAGAGCTGGTTAAAGTCGCGCCACATGCAGCGGTCCATCACGATCGTAATACCTGCCGCCCGTGCCCGCTGCGCTGCCTCTTCGTGGATCACCCCGTCCTGCAGCCACAGGTGCGCAATATCAAGCTTGATGCAGCTGTCCACGATGGCGGGCACATGCTGCGGGGTGCGGAACACGTCCACCATATCCACCCTGAATGGCAGGCTTTCCAAGTCGGCATAAGCAGGTTCGCCCAGCACTTTCTGCACCAGCGGGCGCACCGGTATAATACGGTAGCCGTGGCCCTGCATGGCGCACGCCACGCGGAAACTGGGGCGCGCTGGATTGGGCGACAACCCCACCACGGCGATGGTGTGGACGCTGCGCAATATCCGGCAAATCTCCTCCGGACTGGGGTTGCTGAAAGTCATGGCGCGCACGATAGCACTTTTTTTGCCGTGCGGGGCGCGTGCGGGGCGGGGGAATTGTTTTTCACAGGAATGCGAAGCAACTCGCAAAAAACGCTATACTGCGCACCTCAATAAACAATCCCCCATCCCCAAGCCCCCTCGCTACGCTCTCCCCCTCCGGAAGGGAGAAGAGGGAGGAGAAGGAAGGGGCGAACGCCTCCCCGTGGCAAGCCACGGGGATCAAAAGTTAACGCGCCCGTAGCTCAGCTGGATAGAGTATTGGTTTCCGAAGCCAAGGGTCGTGGGTTCGACTCCCGCCGGGCGCACCAAATAACCAAAGGGCACCTCTAAAGTGTTAGGTGGAAAGTCTTCTCTCTCTTTTTTTATTTCCTGTAACAAAAACCGTATCATTTCTATAATCAATCTATTGCAAAAGATACGTATTGAAAAGGTGTGCACGCCGCTGCACTATCTTCGGCGAAGACCAACCATCCGCCCAAAGGACAAAAATTCCCACCAAGTGTGACAGGCACACAATTTTTCCTGCTTCCCAGAACAATTCTTATGACTGGATTCCGGCCTACGCCGGAATGACGGGCTAATGGATAAAATAGCCCACAAACAAAAAGGCTTGCAGAAGTTAAATTCTGCAAGCCTTTGTTTTATTGGTGGCTCGGGGCGGAATCGAACCACCGACACAAGGATTTTCAATCCTCTGCTCTACCGACTGAGCTACCGAGCCGTCCTGCTTTATTGCGGCGAAAAAACTAAAAATAAACACTGCCTCTTGCAAGGCCGCGCATTATATCGCCAAAATAGGATTTAGGTAACCTCAGATTAGATTACGTCCCATGGCAACTCTGACTTTACCGGATACAGCATGGGAAAAACTAACCCCGCTCCAGGCGGGGTTAGTCAGGCGTAACAGTTCGCGTATTGCGATGATTACATCATACCGCCCATACCGCCCATGTCGCCACCGCCCATGCCACCGGCAGGTTTATCTTCCGGCAACTCAGCCACCATACATGCGGTGGTGAGCATCAGGCCGGCGATGGAGGCCGCGTTTTGCAGCGCGACGCGGGTAACCTTGGTCGGGTCAACCACGCCCATGGCCAGCATGTCGCCATACTCGCCAGTGGCAGCGTTGTAACCGAAGCTGCCCTTGCCTTCCAGCACCTTGTTGACCACGACCGAAGGCTCATCGCCCGCGTTTTCCACGATAGCACGCAGCGGGGCTTCCATGGCGCGCAACACGATGGTGATACCCGCGTCCTGGTCATGGTTTTCGCCCTTCAAACTGGCCACTGCAATCTTGGCGCGCAACAGCGCCACGCCGCCGCCGGGGACAATGCCTTCTTCTACTGCTGCACGGGTCGCGTGCAGCGCATCTTCCACGCGCGCTTTTTTCTCTTTCATCTCGACTTCGGTCGAAGCACCGACTTTAATTACCGCAACACCGCCAGCCAGTTTGGCTTTGCGCTCTTGCAGCTTTTCCTTGTCGTAGTCGCTGGTCGCATCCTCAAACTGCTTGTTGATTTGGGCAACACGACCCTGGATTGCATCTTCCTTGCCTGCGCCGTCAATGATAACGGTGTTGTCTTTACTCACTTCGATGCGCTTGGCTTGGCCCAATTCCGCCAGCGTAGCTTTTTCCAGTGACAGGCCGACTTCTTCCGCGATCACCGTGCCGCCGGTCAGGATGGCAAGGTCTTCCAGCATGGACTTGCGCCTGTCGCCAAAACCCGGAGCCTTGACGGCAACCGTCTTCAGGATGCCACGGATGTTGTTCACCACCAGTGTCGCCAGCGCTTCGCCATCCACGTCTTCCGCCACGATCAGCAGCGGACGTCCGGCCTTGGCCACTTGCTCCAGCAGCGGCAACAGATCGCGGATGTTGGAGACTTTTTTATCGTGCAGCAAAATGAAGGGGTTTTCCAACGCCGCGATTTGCTTTTCCTGGCTGTTGATGAAGTACGGTGACAGGTAGCCGCGATCAAACTGCATCCCTTCTACGAGATCCAGTTCATCTTCCAAGCTAGTGCCGTCTTCCACGGTGATCACGCCTTCCTTGCCGACCTTGTCCATTGCCTCGGCAATTTTCTCGCCGATAACGGTATCGGAGTTAGCGGAAATGCTGCCCACCTGGGCAATTTCTTTGCTGGTGGTGCAAGGCTTGGATATTTTCTTCAGCTCTGCCACAGCGGCGATAACCGCCTTGTCTATGCCACGCTTCAGGTCCATCGGGTTCATGCCGGCGGCGACGAACTTCATGCCTTCCTGCACGATGGATTGCGCCAGCACGGTCGCGGTAGTGGTGCCGTCACCGGCCACGTCAGAAGTCTTGGAAGCGACCTCCTTAACCATTTGCGCGCCCATGTTTTCAAACTTGTCTTGCAGCTCGATTTCCTTGGCCACGGACACACCGTCCTTGGTGATGGTAGGTGAGCCGTAGGAACGGCTCAGCACGACGTTGCGGCCTTTCGGACCGAGCGTAACCTTGACCGCGTTGGCCAGGATGTTGACACCAGCCACCATCTTGCTGCGCGCGGCGTCATGGAATTTCACTTCTTTTGCTGCCATGTTATTTTCTCCTGTTGATGTCGGGTTACGGCCTGCGGCCTAACCCAACCTATATATTTAATTAGGCTTCAACAACGCCGATGATGTCATCTTCACGCATGGTCATATATTCCTGGCCATCCATCTTGAAGGTCTGACCGGCATATTTGCCGAATAATACTTTGTCGCCAACTTTCACATTCATCGGGCGCAGCTTGCCGTCATCGCCGACTTTGCCGTTGCCCACAGCAACAATTTCACCTTGATCAGGCTTCTCGGTAGCGGCATCTGGAATCACGATACCGGAGGCGGTCTTACGTTCTTCTTCCATGCGCTTGACAACAACGCGGTCATGCAAAGGGCGGACTTTCATACTTTATTCTCCTAGAACAATTAGTTAAGTTAAAGATGGCGCTACTGATTAGCACTCACCGTTAACGAGTGCTAATAATAAGGGCTGAGCCGATTGATTTCAAGGGGGAGACGAAAATTTATTGTGGGCGGCGAGCAGAGTATCTGCCGAGCTACAAAACCACGACACCCGCTACGCGTGCTACAGCAAACAAAAGACTAGCCCAGATATTTCACCAATGTGATTGCCCACCTGGAGGAGTGTGGCTGTTTTTATGAAATGTTCGGGCTCGCGAGGGTGCGCGGCACAAATGAAATGTTCGGATTAACCTAGAAACCTCAGTTGGACGGGATGGAGTGTGCTATTTTTGGGGTGCAGGGCAAG
>CAMTXD010000029.1:0-9183 GCA_947085625.1 uncultured Gallionellaceae bacterium
AGAAAAAGCAAAAATTGTGCGGAAGGCGTAGTCACTCTACGTTGACAAACAATTTTTGCTTTTTCTCGCGCAGATTCAGCCTATTGAACAGCCGCAGTAGAGGGCTAATGGAAAATCTGGGTTTAACCAGTTGTTATGTTTTGCGAGGTGCCGTATGAAAACATTAGATGTAGTTGCACTGATAGACGACATTCCAGAAAAGCACCTTCGTCGTGGACAAGTGGGTACGATTGTTGAACCCCTTGCAACAGGAGTGTTTGAGGTCGAATTTTCTGACCTGGATGGGAATGCTTACGCTATGTCTGCGGTGCCAGAGAGAAATCTTATGGTGCTGCACCACGTTCCGGAATCAGTGGCCGCATAAGCGAGGCAAAATCCTTGTAGGATTTTTGCGGGACATAGTAGTGCTTCATTGTGCGCTGCTAATGGACAATCTGGGATAAAATATTTTTAGAGGTGCCCTTGAAATGGAAGTGGAAGTGGAATTAGCCCTCATAGTGGAAGCGGCAAGCAATAATTACCAACTCCGCATCGGTTGCGCGATACACCAGCCGGTTTGCGTCATCAATGCGCCGTGACCAGTATCCGGATAATTCCCCACGCAGTGGCTCGGGCTTGCCGATGCCTGTGTAAGGATCACGGGCAGCGGCAGTAATCAGCAGGTTTATCCGCTTGAGTGTCTTCTTGTCTTGATCTTGCCAGTATAGGTAGGCGTCCCACGCATCAGGCACAAAGCGAATTTCTCGCACAGTTAATCAGCGGCAAGCAGTCGGCGATCTTGCGCTTGCCCAGTCTTGTCCTGCGCGATTGCCCTGGCCAATGCTGCCGCATTCGACGGATTGCTGGTCAAGTGTAGCGTTTCCATGATGCTGTTGTAGCTATCCAGCGACATCACAACCGCATTTCCCTCGGCATCGCGGCGGCTAATGATGGTTACATCGGCATCCTGGACAACCCCATCTAATACGGACTTGAGCGCATTACGCGCATGGGAATAGGTAACAACTTTCATATTTCACCCTACTTGTTCATTAAGTTGGACAAGTGTATCTGTGCCGAGTATTCAATGCAAGCTGAAACGTTCAGGTTAATAGCCCTTCCAGTAAAGGGCACCTCTATTAATCCAAATTTCGTCGTGATACGGCGTTGCGCAAAAAATTTTAACGCTTATATATCAAACATATACTGCGCGCTAAAATTTTTTACGCGCCTTGTCTCACTTAGAACTTTGAATTAATAGAGGTGCCCTAAATGCAGTTGCTCATGCTCTTGTGCCAGATATGCCTTCAGCTTCATGGTATCCATAGGGCGCCCTAATTATGCACACTTCCTTCTACTTGATGCAGACAGCACGCACCTGGTGAATATCAGTAATGCCTAAGAGAACCTTTTCAATGCCGTCCTGCTTCAGGGTGCGCATGCCTTCGTTGAGCGCAGTGGCAAACATTTCCGCGACGCGAGTGTGTTCCTGAATATTCTTTTTGATGGCATCGGTACCCACCAGCAACTCATGCAAACCCACGCGCCCGCGATATCCGGTGCCGGTGCAGTTGTCACAGCCCACTTTTTCATACAGCGTGAACTGCCCCTTATCGTCGGCGAACAGCTTGGCCAATTCGGTATACAGCGCCTTGTAGGCGGCGTTGGTGTCTTGTTTCCAGACCTCGGTGTTCCTCAGCTCCTGCGAGTATTCGGCAAGCAGCGATTTGATTTCCTCCTGGGTGGCGATATGCGGCTTCTTGCATTTATTGCATAGACGTTTGGCCAGGCGCTGCGCCAGGATGCCGAGCAGGGCATCGGCGAAGTTGAATGGATCCATGCCCATGTCCAGCAGCCGGGTGATGGATTCCGGCGCGCTGTTGGTGTGCAGGGTGGCGAACACCAGGTGACCGGTGAGCGAGGCTTCAATGCCAATGGACACCGTTTCTTTGTCGCGCATTTCGCCCACCATAATCACGTCCGGATCGGCGCGCAAAAATGATCTCATGATGGAGGGGAAATCTAGTCCGGCTTTTTTGTTGATCTGCACCTGGCGCAAACCCTTCTGGGTAATTTCCACCGGGTCTTCCACCGTCCATATCTTGGTCTCCGGTTTGTTGAGGTAGCCGAGCACGGAATGCAGCGTGGTGGTCTTGCCGGAACCGGTCGGGCCGCACACGAAGAACAGTCCATAAGGTTTGGTAATAACGCCTTTCAGGGTTGCCAGATTGTGCACCGACAAGCCCAAGTCATCAAGTTTGATCGGCTCACCGGAAGCCAGAATACGCATCACTACGTCTTCCACCCCGCCCTGCGAGGGGATGGTGGCCACGCGCAGTTCGATGTCCAGCGGCCCATATTTTCTGAATTTGATCTTGCCGTCCTGTGGTTTGCGCTTCTCGGAAATATCCAGGTCGCACATGATTTTCAGGCGTGTCACCAGCGCATCGCGGTAGGTGGCAGGTATTTCAATGTAATTCAGTAACGAGCCGTCCTTACGCAAGCGGATCAGGGTCTTGCCTTTGCCCGGATGGGGCTCGACGTGGATGTCGGAGGCGCCCATCTTGTACGCATCAACTATGATCTTGTTGACCAGCTTGACCAGCTCATTGTCTGCCGCCGCACTCACATCATCCTGGCTTACGCCGCCGTCCTCTTCCTCATCACCCCCCATGGAGATAAGCAGTTCATCCACCGAGGAGCCACCCGTTTCCATGCCGCCGGTCAAGTCACCTATCCCGCCCCCGCCATAAAACAAATCGAGCGTCGCATTAAACTCGCGTAGCGAACAAACCTTGTAAATCAGTCGGCTCCTGGGGAAAATGTTGTTCACCACGCGCGAGGCCAGTATCCGGTCAGGATCAGTGGTCAGTATCACCAGGCCATCCAGGGTTTCCTCTATTGGCACCCAGTGGCTGCTTGCCACATAATCGCGCTTTAGGTTTTTTAGCAGGTCAAAAGGCTTGATACGATCAGTCTTGAGCGGCTCGTAAGGCACACTGAAGAAACGTGACAGTGCCTTGCCGAGCGCATCAGGTTTAACCTGAAATTCGTCGATCAACACATCCTCAATGTCCACACTCTTGCGCCGCGCGGTGCTTGTAGCCAGGTCTAACTCGGCGGCAGACAGCACCGCATCGAATACCAGATCATCGTACTTGGTCTCGGCGGCAGCCCGCTGCTGGCGCAGGCGCAACGCCACAGCCAGTGACTGCGCCAGCTCCTTCAGCCCGTCTTCCACCATGGGCGGGAAAGGCTGGCCGACCTTGTTGTTAATAACCTGAATGACCCCTACCAGCTCATTGCTGCCCGCCTCGACGATGGGTGCCGCCAGCATATGTTTGGTGCGATAGCCGGTGCGCTGGTCCACATCCTGCAAAAAACACAGGTGGGCGCTGTACGAAAGCAACTCTTTCTTGTCGTACACATCTTTGATGTTGAGCGTTTGTTTATTTAGCGCGACATAACCGGCGATGCTCTGCTCGGCGATGGGTAGCCTGAGGTCCTTGAACGTATTCACTCCAGTTTTGACCTTGGACACCAGCGATACCTTGTCATCCCCCAACACATAAATGGTGAAGCGGTCAGCATTGAACAGCGCGCAGATGTCCTTGCTGACGTCTAGCATGATCCCGTCTATATTGCTGGTGGCGTGGATCTTGTTGGTAACCTGGCCGAGGTTTTTTGCAAACTCCAGCTGCATCGAGATATTATGGTCACCGCTGCGCCGTTCCGTTATTCCTGGTGGTAAACTATTCATCTATTGCTCCTTAAGGGCGCCTCTAAAAATCCGATTTAATTTCTCTCTCAGGGTTTCAAATCGTTTTACCATGAGTCATGGGTTTTGCGCTATTTAACCCGAACATTTCATTTGTGACGTGCGCCCTCGCTGGTCTTTTGTTTTGTATGGAAATTTTGGCTTTGCATAGCCATTCGACTAAGCTGCAAAATACCGCAGCCAAGTCGCTGCTTATTCTGTCGGGCGTATGAATAACTACGCCGCTCCTCCACAAAACACCACGCCCGCTTCCCGCCTTCGCGGGAATAGCGAGCCGTGGGATTATTTGGGATAAATGAAAGATTGATAACGCACAATCGGGTATTCTTGCCATCCTCAGGCGTTACCGTTAACTGTACCGCAATTCTGCAGCGCGACTCCCCTATTTCTAAGGATACATTATGAGCACACCCAACGACCTCAAGGCTGCCGGCCTCAAGACTACGCTACCACGGCTGAAGATACTCAACCTGTTCGAGCATGGCAATGTGCGGCACTTGAGTGCCGAGGATGTGTATAAAACGCTGCTTGGGGAAGGCATGGATGTCGGCTTGGCCACAGTGTACCGCGTACTTACCCAATTCGAACAGGCAGGACTGCTTACCCGTCACCACTTTGACAGCGGCAAGTCAGTATTCGAGCTTAATCAGGGGGGGCACCACGACCATCTGGTGTGCCTGCAATGCGGGCGGGTTGAGGAATTCAACGACCCGGAAATCGAAAAACGTCAGATCAAGGTGGCCGAGAAACTCGGTTTCAGCATCCGCGAGCATGCGCTTTATCTTTATGCCGACTGCACCAAGACCAAGTGTCCTTACAAGACATGACGGCGGAAGGTGAATTCACTTTTTATGGTTTTCCGTGATGAGGGGGAAAATCACCACGTGATCCACTTCCAGGCGAATGCCTATCTGCTCCCCGATGGCATGGTTGTGATGGCTGGGTACCAGAGAGAGCACGCGGCTGCCACCTGCCAGACGCAGGGTATAGAGAATTTCCGCGCCACGGAACGCCTTGTGCTCGACCTCGGCGAGCAAAGGACTGGCATCGTCGTGAATGATGTCATCCGGGCGCAGCAGCACCTCCACCCGGCAATCTTTGCCGCACTGCGCGCAGCCGAGCGCATCGCACTCGGTAGGAATTTCGCTGCGCAGAATACCCAATTCAATTTCCACCTGATTGGCGTTGAGCACCGTGCCCGGCAGCAATACGCCCTGGCCGACGAAATCCGCGACGAAGCGGTTTGCGGGGCGGTGATATAGATTGTAGGCGCTGTCCCACTGCTGAATCTCACCCTTATCCATTACACCGATCACGTCAGCCATGGCAAACGCCTCCTGCTGGTCATGCGTGACAATGATGGCGGTAGTGCCCTGCTGTTTGAGGATTTCGCGTACTTCCAGCGACAGCCGCTCGCGCAACTCCACGTCCAGACTAGAAAATGGCTCATCCAGCAGCAACAGTTTCGGACGCGGCGCGAGGGCACGGGCCAGCGCCACACGCTGTTGTTGCCCGCCGGAAAGCTCGTGCGGATAAGCATGTCCACTTCCTGCCAGCCCCACAGTTTGCAGCAATTCCTCTACGCGCCGCTTGCGCCCGGCGCGGGACAGGGCGCACAGGCCAAAGCCAATGTTGGCAGCCACGTCCAGATGAGGGAACAGGGCATAGTCCTGAAACACCATGCCGATGCGGCGCTTCTCGGTGGGCAGCACGAAGCCGGGCGCGCTCACGCGCTCGCCGTTAAGTACGATTTCGCCACCGGCGATAGACTCGAAGCCAGCGATGGCGCGCAGCACCGTGGTCTTGCCACAGCCGGAAGGGCCGAGCAGGCAGCCGATTTCACCCTGGTTCAAAGTGAAGGAAAGGCCGCGCAACACTTCATATGAAGCGTAAGATAGCGTGACGGATTTAAGTTCTAGTAGCATGGTTTCAGGATACCTATAAAAATCCAGATTTCATCCCAACTGCTGCGTTGCGGGAAAAATTTCTTGCTGACATATAAAACATATGCGGCGCGGCGAAATTTTTTCCCGCGCCTTGCATTTGGGCGAACTCTGAATTTTTAGAGGCATCCTTCAGCGAGTCCCTGTCTGTCTGGTCAGAAAAATTACCGGCACCAGTCCGGCCAGCACCAGCGCCACGGCGGGAAGTGCGGCGCGCTCCCATTCGCCCTCCGAAGTCATCTCGAACACTCTCACCGCCAGCGTATCCCAGCCGAACGGGCGCGTCATCAAGGTGATCGGCATTTCTTTCATCACGTCCACGAACACCAGCGCCAGTGCCGTGAACAGGCCGCCGCGCAGCATGGGCAAGTGTACCCTGGCGATCAGGTTGATGCCGTGTACGCCCAGGCTGCGCGCGGCCTCGTCCACACTGCGGGTGATGCGCTGCATCTGACTTTCGATCGGGCTGTGCGCCACCGCCAGAAAACGTATCAGATAGGCCAGCAGCATGACCACCAGGGTGCCCTGAAGCAGGGGAAATTGCACCCAGCCCGCCGCCACCAGCCAGTTATCCAGCCATGCCACCGGAATGAAAATTCCCACCGCCAGCACCGCTCCCGGCAGCGCGTAACCAATGGTGGCGATGCGTGCCGTCAGGCGGGTTATTAACCCCGGCCGCTGGCGCGTGCTGTAGCTCAGCAGCAGGGCGACTGCCCCCACCAGCAGCGCGGCCAGTGCTGCCAGCGCCAGCGAATGCCAGAAAAAATCCAGGTAGCGCGCATCCAGGTCATGCTCCACCACTCGCGCCGCCCATAGCAGCAACTGGATGACGGGTATGATAAAACCCAGCGCCAGCACGGCCAGACAAAACCCGCTGGCCAGCCAGGCGCGCGCGCCGCGCAGCCGGATATGTCCCTGGACGCTATGTTTACCGGCCTGGGTATAGTGCATACGGGTGCGGGTCTGCTGCTCCGCCAGCACCACCAGCAGTACAAACACGATCAGCAGCGAGGCGAGTTGCGAGGCAGCTTGCAACGAAAAAAGTGAGAACCACGACTTGTAAATGGCAGTGGTGAATGTATCGTAATTAAATACCGCCATAGTGCCAAAGTCAGCCAGCGTTTCCATCAGTGCCAGCGCCATGCCGCCCACGATCCACGGTCGCGCCATCGGCAATGCCACGCGAAAAAATCCGGCGACGGGCGACAGTCCCAACGACTGCGCCGCTTCCAGCGCACGCTTGCCCTGGGTGAGAAAAGCGTTGCGGGCAATCAGGTAGACATAGGGATAGAGCGCCAGCACCATCACCGCAATGACGCCGCCGCGCGAACGGATGGACGGAAAACTGACTGGCCCCCACCATTCCCGCGCCAGGGTTTGCACTGGGCCGGTAAAATCGAGCAGGCCGATGGCGACAAAGGCTGTCACGTAAGCGGGGATCGCCAACGGCAGCAACAGCGCCCATGAAAACAGCCTGCTTCCGGGAAACTCGCATACTGCCGTCAGCCACGCCAGGGAAACCCCCAGTATCGCCACGCCCAGCCCCACGCCCAACATCAGCCAGAAAGTGTTGCCCAGTAGTTGCGGCAACTGATATTGCACCAGATGCGCCCAGATTTCCCGCTCCGGCGTAAACAATGAGGACAGCACCACGGCCACGGGAACCAGGGTGAGCAGGGCGATCAGCAATGCCACCAGCATCCAGCCGCTGGGCAGGCGAAATTTAAAAAAAGCAGCGCCCGCTGAAGGCGCTGTTGTAGAGAGGGTGGGTGGCAATGGCTGCATAGTCTATTTGGCTGTAGATTATGTGGGCGCGCCGACGTCCTCGTCGGCGCGCCCATAATTACTTATACCCGGCACGATCCATCAATTTGACCGCAGCAGTTTGCAATTCACCCGCCAGTGCAAGGTTAATGGAATTTTGCTTGAATTCGCCCCAAGCAGCAACCGCAGCATCAGGCTTGATCTTGGGATTGGCCGGATATTCCAGATTCAAGTCGGCAAATAAGTTCTGTGCTTTTTCTGAAGACAGCCATTCCAGGAACTTCACCGCCGCCGCCGGGTTCTTGGCGTGGCGGGTAACGCCCGCACCGGAAATATTCACGTGCACGCCGCTCGCCTGCGCCCCCTGGTTGGGCCAGAAAATGCTCAACGGCAGATCGGGTTGCTTGCGCATCAGACGGCCGTAATAATAAGTATTGACCACGGTCACATCACACTGTCAGGCGGCCACTGCTTCCATCGCCTTGGTGTCATCGGATAGCGGATCGGAGGCGAGGTTGGCCACCCAGGATTTCACAATCTGCTCGGTTTTCGGCTCACCATATTCGCGGATCATCATGGCTACCAGCGACTGGTTATAAACCTTCTTCGAGGAGCGCAGGCACAATCGCCCTTTCCACTTCGGATTGCCCAGATCCTCATAGGTGGAGAAATCGGCAGGCTGCGCTTTATTCTTGTTGTAGATAATAGTGCGGGCGCGCACCGACAGGCCGAACCACTGGCTGGCGGGATCGCGCAGGTGTTCGGGAATGTTGGCCGCCAGCACCTTAGATGGCACCGGTTGCAGCAACCCCAGCCTGGCTGCCTGCCACAGATTGCCGGCATCCACAGTAATCAGCATGTCGGCGGGCGTGTTGGCGCCTTCCGCTTTCAGCTTCTCCAGCAGCGGGCCTTCCTTGTCGGTGATGAACTTGATGGTGGTGCCGGTTTCTTTGGTATAGGCGTCAAACAGCGGTTTGATAAGTTGTTCGTTGCGGGCGGAATACACCACGATTTCATCGGCGGCGTAAGCAGTCACTGCGCCCAACAGCAAGGTAGCAGCGGCCAGTATGACGGGGAGGCGTCGGGTAAATAATAGGTACTTGTCCATGATAATAATAAGCTCCAGAGTTAAGCTACGAATCGAATAAAAAGGAAACCCAACCCGCAGTTAAACACAAATGATAATTATTATCAATACTAACTGATTTTGGTGATGTCAATGGTTGACAATACTGGAATTGACAATGCTAGCGCATCTCGTTAGCATCCTGCGATGATAGCATCGTTATAATTGCAAAGATACTCAAGCTCAGCTTGGCGGTAAACGTGTAGCTCGCTTTGCCAATATTGCGTCGGTTGCAATGCGTAAGCTCCAGCAGATTAACGCTGCCACTACGCTGGAGTTTTTACGCATACCTCCCGGCAATCGGCTTGAGCAACTGTCTGGCAATCGTTCCGGACAACACAGTATCCGCATCAATGACCAATGGCGACTATGTTTTAGATTTAAGGTGGCAATGTCTTTGAGGTTGAAATTGTTGATTACCATTAACCTAGAAACCCCAGCTGACCGCTTATCTGGGTATTTAACAAGATGATTTCAATAAACTTATTCATGATTGATCGTTTCACCCGATTGGTGAGACCGCTACGGGATAGATTGCACTATTTTCGCGGCACATGGCTGCGTTGCAACTCCTTGGAATGGAACGACCATTC
>CAMTXD010000030.1:0-36075 GCA_947085625.1 uncultured Gallionellaceae bacterium
GGTTGAAGATGTGAGAGAAAAAGCAAAAATTGTGCGGAAGGCGTAGTCACTCTACGTTGACAAACAATTTTTGCTTTTTCTCGCGCAGATTCAGCCTATTGAACAGCCGCAGTAGAGGGCTAATGGAAAATCTGGGTTAAATGGATGGCGATTGCAAGCGCGCCAATAATAGCTGTTTTTAAATCAATATCTTTTAGGGAGATTGTATTATGTATGGTTTCAGCATCCAACTCGACATGCCATTTGACACCGCAGTAGAAAAAACCATCGAGGGCCTGAAGCAAGAAGGCTTCGGCGTACTCACCGAGATTGACGTCAAGGCCACCCTGAAAGCCAAACTCAATCTCGACAAACGTCCTTACCTCATACTCGGCGCCTGCAATCCGGCGCTGGCCAACCGCGCACTGGATGCGGAAGCCGACATTGGCCTGCTGCTGCCCTGTAATGTAGTGGTGCGTGAAGATGCAGACGGCAAAATCACTGTCGCCTTTCTTGATCCCGACATCATGGTCAAACTGGTTAACAATCCAGAAGTGCGAGAGGTTGCCAAAGAAGCGCGTACCCGGCTGGAGCGTGTGCGCGACAGCCTGAAAGCATAACCAAGGCAAGGCCCCCGCAAATAAAATTCACGAAGGAGTTCAACATGTGTGGATCGGAGCACGGCAGCTGGATGTTTGGTGGCGGCGGTGGCTGGATGATTTTCGGCTGGCTATGGATGGCTCTCATTTGGCTGATACCCATCCTGCTGCTGTTTGCCCTCATCAAATATCTGCTCGGCAGCAAAAATACCGGCTCTGCCAAGGAGGCACCACGCCAGACCGCACTGGATATCTTGGACGAGGCTCATGCCCGCGGGGAGCTCACCCGCGAGGAATATTTGCAAAAACGTGATGACTTGCAGAGAAAATAGCGCAATAGCCAAGGAAAAATCCGACCCCATCGTCACTTTGACGAGGCACCTCGCAAGAATCCGGAAATAAGGTAGCGCCAGGCCTACATGCGCATGGCTCGCCATAACGCGGTCATCCCGGCCTCGTGCTTCTGTCACCCTGCTTGGGTATATTGGGCAGGGATCCGTAGGCGCTGACACACAAGGCTTTGCTTCTTGGAAAACGTCATGAAAACACCATGAAAATACTATGAAAAACCTGTACAAATATTTTTTCCGCGGCCTGATCACTGTCCTGCCAGTGGCGCTGACGTTGTATGTGCTTTATATCTTTCTGGCGTGGATGGAGACTTTGACACTGTGGGTCATGCGGCCGGTGATAGGCAGTTTTTATGTGCCCGGCATGGGGCTGGTGTTTGGTATCGCGGGCATCGTGTTGATCGGTTACCTGATGTCCAAACAAAGCATGCGCAAGCTGTTGTCGTTTGCCGAACTGCCGTTTACCAACTTGCCGGTCGTCAAAAGCATTTACTCCTCGCTCAGGAGTTTTGCCGACTATTTTTCGCCCACCGACAAGCAGGGCGAGCAAAGTGTGGTGATCTTGCGCATGCCCGGGCACGCGATGGAAATCGTCGGTCTGGTCACCCGCCGCAGCTTTGCAGATTTGCCCGCAGGGTTTTTGCTGGGGGAGCGTGTGGCGGTGTATCTGCCCATGGGCTACATGATCGGTGGCTACACCGTCTTTGTTCCCGTCGAATGGGTTCAACCCATTGAAATGTCCGTCGAGGAAGCCATGCGCTCGTCGCTGATCGCATGGATGGCGCGGCCGGCAAACGCCGCTGGCAACGCGCCCCGGTGAGGTTGATGCGCATGACGCTATTGAATAGATAGCTATCATCGCCCGTAAGTTCATGGGCTGGGAGTCAAAATCGGTACAAGAATTTTTGCTGAGCCGAGCGCGAAGGGCTTGGGCTAACGCCTTAGCGTGGAAGGGGACATTTCTATTTTAGCGTTGACACCAACTGAGCAGGGGTTGTCATTAAATATCAGAATATGCTAATATAATAATAATTATTTTTAGCAGATGACTTGACATGGGTGATTTGACATGAAACGTGGAGCGCTATTCCTGCTGGCGGGCGGGTTTGTATTCGGGTTGGCAGCAGCCGCCGCAGTGCGGGCGGCAGAGCCGCTCGCCGTCGCGCCGGTGCAGTACCGCGAGGTGGCGCAAACATACAGCGCCGAGGGTGTGGTCGAGGCGACGCGGCGATCCACCGTGTCGGCGCAGATTGCCGGGCGGGTGAAGGAAATTTATTTTGATGTCGGCGACGCGGTCAAGAAAGGCCAGATCATCCTGCGCATAGACGAGCGCGAGGCGGTGCAGGCCTTGGCCGGCAGCCAGGCACAGGTGATGCAGGCGCAGGCTGCCTTGCATGATGCCAAATCCAGCTACGAACGTGCGCGCCAGATGTTCGAACAGAAGTTTATCAGCCAGGCGGCACTGGATAAGGCAGAGGCTGATTACAAGATGGCGCAGGCGCAGGCTGCGGCCAGTCAGGCAGGGAAAAATCAGGCGGCGCTGACACAGGGTTACAGCACCGTGGTCGCGCCATATGGCGGTATGGTGGCGGCGCGCCTGGTGGAAGTTGGGGAGATGGTCACGGTCGGCTCGCCGCTGATGACCGGATTTGATCCGGCGCAGATGCGCGTGATTGTGAATGTACCGCAGGACAAGCTGGCGGACATCGGCATCCGTTCCGATGTGACGCCCAATGTGACGATAGAATTCCCCACACTTAAACGCAGGGTGCGCGCCGCTTCGGTGTCGGTGCAGCCCGTGGCCGACGCGCGCACCCATACCACGCGGGTGCGTATTGATCTGCCTGGTAAAGAGGCGGATGCCAGGGAAATGAATGTTTACCCGGGCATGTTCGTGCGCGCGCACTTCGTGGTGGGCACGGCAAAAAAGCTGCTGATTCCGGCGGCTGCCGTGGTGCGGCGCAGCGAGGTCATCGCGGTGTATGTGGTGGGCGATACGGGCGCGATAACGCTGCGTCAGATTCGTCTGGGCGAGGCCGTTGGACAGGATGAAATCGAGGTGCTGGCCGGGTTGAATGCAGGCGAGCGGGTGGCGCTGGAACCGGTCAAGGCAGGCATGGCTCTGGCGCAACCAGTGAAGAAGTAATGGGCATATCAGGGCGTATTGCCAGATATTTCCTGCACTCGCAAATGACGCCATTGCTGGCGTTGGTGGCGGTGCTGCTGGGTCTATTCGCGGTGCTGGTGACGCCGCGCGAAGAAGAGCCGCAGATCAATGTCACTATGGCCAATGTGCTGATCGCCTATCCCGGCGCATCGGCGCAGGATGTGGCGAACACCGTGGCCACTCCAGCCGAACAAGTGCTGTCGCAGATTGCCGGTGTGGATCATGTTTACTCGGTGTCGCAACCTGGCATGGCGGTTATTACCGTGCAGTTCAAGGTGGGCGAGCAGCATATTCCTTCGCTGGTCAAGCTGTACGATGTCATTCATTCCAATGCCGACTGGCTGCCGCCCACGCTCGGTGTGGCGCAGCCCATTATCAAGGCCAAAGGGATAGACGATGTGCCGGTGGTGGCGTTCACGCTCTGGCGCGAGAACGGCGTTGGCGGTGGCCTGGCGCTGACTCACGTGGCGCACGCCATCGAGGTTGAGTTGAAGCGCGTGCCGGGCACGCGTGAGGTAGTCACGCTGGGTGCGACGCCGCGTATCGTGCGCGTGTTGCTCGATCCGCAAAGCCTGAACGCGCATCATCTTTCCGTGCGGGATGTGCGTGCCGCCTTGCAGGCCGCCAACGTGTCGCAGGAGGCGGGCAGGCTGGTGCAAAATAACCGCGAAGTGCTGGTGCAGGCCGGCAATTTTCTGAGCGATGCAAGCGAGGTCGGCCGGTTGGTGGTGGGCGTGACCGATGGCAAGCCGGTGTATGTGCGCGATGTGGCGGAGGTGCGGGACGGCGCCGATCAGCCAGCCAGCTACGTCTGGCTGGGCACGGGCGCGGCGGCGAGCGACAAGGGCATCCAGGCCATGGGCGAATTCGGCGCAGTGACTGTGGCGATCAGCAAGAAGCCGGGCGAGAACGCGGTCGATGTCGCCAACCAGTTGCTGCAACGCGTAGAGGAACTCAAGGGCAGCGTGATACCGTCGGACGTGCAGGTCACCGCCACGCGCAACTACGGCGAGACCGCCAACGACAAGGCGATGAAGCTGATCCAGAAGCTGATCCTCGCCACTCTCGCGGTGGTGGCGCTGGTGTGGTTGGCCCTGGGTTGGCGCGAGGCATTCATCGTCGGCGTCGCTGTGCTGCTCACGCTGGCGGCCACGCTGTTTGCTTCCTGGGCGTGGGGCTTTACCCTCAACCGCGTGTCATTGTTCGCGCTGATTTTTTCCATCGGCATTCTGGTGGACGATGCCATTGTGGTGGTCGAGAATATTCACAGAAGGCGCGAACTGGCGCCAGATCAGCCGCTGTCCGAGATTATTCCACAAGCAGTGGATGAAGTCGGCGCGCCTACCATATTGGCAACTTTTGCGGTGATTGCCGCCTTGCTGCCGATGGCTTTTGTCAGCGGCTTGATGGGGCCGTACATGAGCCCGATCCCGATCAACGCCAGCATGGGCATGCTAATTTCGCTGGCGGTGGCGTTTGTCATTACACCGTGGCTGGCGTTGAAGTTGCTCGGTAAGCATGATGGGTTACGGGCTGCGCCCTCCATCCATCCTACGCGGGCTTTTGTGAGGCGTGCCGCACTGAAAGTCACCTCACTTTTGGGCAAGCTATCATTCGGCGTCACGAAAACTGAGGCTTTGTTTCGCCGCGTACTTACCCCGTTCCTCAACCGCGAACAGGGCAAGTCCGCACGCCGTAAATTGTGGCTGGGCATTTTTGCCGGGCTGCTTTTTGCTGTGGCGTTGGGGGCAGTGAAGCTGGTGGTGCTGAAAATGCTGCCGTTCGACAATAAGTCCGAGTTCCAGGTGGTGGTGGACATGCCGAGCGGCACGGCGCTGGAGCAAACTTCAGCGGCGCTGCATGAGATCGGCAGATACCTGGCCACGGTGCCGGAAGTGACTGACTATCAGGGTTATGCAGGAACCGCTTCGCCGATCAACTTCAATGGCCTGGTGCGCCAGTATTATTTGCGTAGTGCTGCCGAGCAGGGTGATATCCAGGTGAATTTGCAGGCCAAGCATGAGCGCGAGCGCAGCAGCCATCAGATCGCAAGCAGCGTGCGCGAGCCGATTGAGGCCATCGCGAAAAAATGGGGCGCGAAAGTAAAGATAGTCGAAGTGCCGCCGGGGCCGCCAGTGTTGTCGCCCATCGTGGCGGAAATTTACGGGCCGGACTATGACGGTGCGCGCAAAGTGGCGGGCATGGTGCGCGAACAGTTCGACGCCACCGCAGACATCGTCGGCATAGACGACAGCGTGACCGCAGCCGCGCCCAAGCTGGTGTTGCGCGTGCTGCAAAGCAAGGCGGCGCTGCTCGGCGTAGCACCCGCCGATATCGTGGATACAATCCAGGTCGCCCTGTCCGGGCAGGACGTGACGACCTTGCACGACGCCACGGCCAAATATGCGCCGCCGTTGCGCCTGGTCCTACCTGCGGAAAAACGCAGCCGCATAGACGACGTGCTCAAGCTCAAGGTGCGCGCCAACGATGGGGTGCTGGTGCCGTTGTCCGAGTTGGTGCAAGCCGTACCGGCGCAACGCGATTACCCCATCTATCACAAGAACCTGCTGCCGGTGGTGTATGTGTTTGGCGATATGGCCGACAAGCTGGACAGCCCGCTGTATGGTATGTTCGACATCAACGGCAAAGTCAGCGGCGCGCCGCTGGAGCAGGGCGGCACGCTGGATGTGCATTACTTCAAACAGCCGTCCAATCCCTATGCGGGATATGCGCTCAAGTGGGACGGAGAATGGCAGGTGACTTTCGAAACCTTCCGCGATATGGGCATTGCATATGCGGTTGGTTTGATCCTGATCTATCTGCTGGTGGTGGCGCAGTTCAAAAGCTATCTGATGCCACTGATCATCATGGCGCCGATTCCGCTCACCCTCATCGGCGTGATGCCGGGGCATGCCTTGCTCGGTGCGCAATTCACCGCCACCTCGATGATAGGCATGATCGCGCTGGCCGGGATTATTGTGCGCAACTCCATCCTGCTGGTGGACTTCATCAACCTGCAATTGCGCGACGGGGTGGATTTGCAACGGGCGGTAATCGCATCCGCCGTCGCGCGCGCCAAGCCCATCATCCTCACTGGCCTGGCGGCCATGATGGGCGCGCTGTTCATCCTGGATGACCCGATTTTCAACGGGTTGGCCATCGCGCTGATTTTCGGCATTATGGTTTCCACGCTGCTGACGCTGGTGGTGATTCCGGTGCTGTATTACGCCACGCTGTATAAGAAATTCGCGTAAAATTTTAACCATAAATCGCCCTCTCCCCAACCCTCTGGGTGAAACAACTAGCCATTCGACTAAGCTGCCAGAGTCCGCAGCTAAGTCGCTGGTTATCCCGCAAGCGGGGAGAGCGTAGCGAGGGGGGCGGAGCCGGGCAAACGAGAAAGGCATTAAAACCTTGAAGGAGTGTTACCCATGACCGCAGATCGCATTGTCCGTATCGTCGCAGGTTTTTTCATCCTGCTGTCCCTGTCGCTGGGCGTGGAAGCCAGCCCGTTGTTCCTTAACCATAACTGGCTGTGGTTCACCGTCTTCGTCGGCCTGAACCTGTTCCAGAGCGGCCTCACCACCTTCTGTCCGCTCAACTACATCCTGGCAAAGTTTGGAATGAAATAGGAGATTGTGATAACCAATCGTGAGCTGGCGGATAATCAGGAGGCGACCAACGAACGGCAGCCGGTAACTCAATTAGGGTTGACAAGCAAAGCAGTTTTTGGCTCGATACGCCCGGCTCACCTTAGTCTGATATTGATCGGGCTGATGTGGGTTTTTCCATTTTTGATTTACTACCATGCCTATCCGCGCACCACCTTCTATCAGGAATGGAGTGCGGCCATGTTGGGGCTGGCCGCCAGGTCTTGCTGGTAACGCCGCGCTACTGGATGCAGCCGGAGCTCCCGCGCGTTACTTTGCTGCCCATAGGCTTGATGTTGATTATCGTGCTGCAGTTTGCACTGGGGCGGGTGGCTTATTTTGATCAGGCCATGCTGGGCGCGCTGGCAGCGAAAGACCCCGCGCACTTCGCCGCCCTGCTAGAATACGCATCCCAAAAATACGAGGAGTATCAACGTGCAGTTCGTGCAAGATAATATCTGGATGATCCTGGTGCTGGTAGGCAGCGGCTTGATGTTGCTGTGGTCATTTTTCGGCAACCGCCTGCGCGGGGTGAAGGAGGCCGATGGCGTGGCTGCCCTGCAAATGATCAACCACAAGAATGCGCTCATCCTGGATGTGCGCGAAGAAGGCGAGTTCAATGGCGGACACATCCTGAATGCGAAGCATATCCCGCTGGGCAAGCTCAAGGAACGTATTGGCGAATTGGAACGTTATCGCGAGCGGCCTATAGTGGTTTACTGCCGCAGCGGCCAGCGTTCGGCTTCGGCGTGCGTGCAGCTGGGTAAGCAGGGATTCGGTCAGGCTTATAATCTGGTTGGTGGCGTGATGGCCTGGCAGAAGGCCGGCTTGCCGCTGAAGAAATAATGGCTGGTGTTCTAATGTACTGTACCGCAGTGTGCCCGTATTGCGTGCTGGCTGAGCGCCTGCTACGCGCCAGGGGCGTGACGGAAATTGAGAAAATTCGCGTGGATCTGCAACCGGAGTTGCGCATAGCCATGATGGAAAAAACTGAGCGGCGAAGCGTGCCGCAAATTTACATCGGTACACGCCATGTCGGCGGCTATGATGACCTGGCGGCGCTGGACCACAGCGGCGAATTGACGCAATTATTGAATGGCTAGTTTGTAGTCGTTAGACATTAGACGTTAGACATTAGACGTTAGACGTTAGACGTTAGACGTTAGACGTTAGACGTTAGACGTTAGACGTTAGACGTTAGACGTTAGACGTTAGACGTTAGACGTTAGACGTTAGTTAGCGTAGTCCGCTACGCGGTGTTTGCTTTAACTAGCGACTAGCGACTGCCTTATCTTAAATTGAGGACGAAAAATGAGTGAAGAAACGCCACCCCAGCAATCCATATTCAACATCGAGAAACTCTATGTAAAAGACCTATCGCTGGAAATTCCCCATGCGCCGAGCATCTTTCTGGAACGCGAGAATCCGCAAATTGACCTGCAGCTGCATAGCCAGGCTACACCTATCGAGGAGGGGCTGTTCGAGGTAAGCGTTACCGCTACGATCACCGCCAAACTGGCGGGAAAGGATAAGGTTATGTTCCTAATTGAGGCTAAACAGGCCGGTATTTTTCAGGTGCGCAACCTGCCGCAGGACGAGCTGGAGCCGGTGCTGGGGATAATCTGCCCCAATATTCTTTATCCCTACCTGCGCGAGGTGGTATCGGATGTGGCAGTGCGTGCCGGATTTGCGCCGGTGCTGCTCAACCCGATCAATTTTGACGTACTGTATCAACAGCAGAAACAGCTGCAAACACAGGCCGCGCCAGTTACCAAGCATTGAAAATGCAACTCCGCACCGCCCTTGTTTTTTCCATTACCCTGCTCGCAACGGCCGGTTCCGCGCACGCGCTGGACTATGTATCGGTCGAGGAAGGTTCCGCCATTCTTTATGACGCGCCCTCGACGAAGGCAAAAAAAATGTTTGTGGTCAGCCGTTACCTGCCGTTGGAACAGGTGGTCAGCCTAGACGCCTGGGTCAAGGTGCGCGACAGTTCCGGTAGCCTGGCCTGGGTGGAAAAGCGCGCCTTGAGTAGTAAGCGTTTCGTGGTGGTGACACCGACGCTCGCCGAAGTGCGCCAGGCACCCGAGGAAAACGCGGCGGTGGTTCTGCAAGCGCGCCAGCAGGTAGCGCTGGAATGGCTGGAAAACACAGACATCGGCTGGCTCAAGGTGCGCCATCGGGACGGCGTGACGGGATATGTGAGGACGGCCGATGTGTGGGGGGATTAATCAGATGACAGAAGTGTTGTCGCGGCTGCGCCGCGCTGTTAATCAATGTGCCGCATGGTGGCACACAAAAATCTGTCCTCTGTCTTCTGTCCTCTATTTTCTGAAATGAATATCACCATACTCGGTGCCGGTGCATGGGGCACCGCGCTCGCCATTAACCTGTCAGTCCATCATGGAGTCACGCTGTGGGCACGCGATGCGGCGCAAATCGCAGCGATGCGCGCCAGCCGCTGCAACCAGCGTTACCTGCCGGAAATTCTGCTGCCGCCAGAATTGAATCTCACCGCCGATATGCAAGTCGCGTGTGCCAGTGCGGAATTCATATTACTTGCCGTGCCGATTGCTGCCCTGCGCGCCACGTTGCTCCAGATTGCGAGCTTGCCCTCCATCCACTCTTCCCCGCTAAAAGCCCCTCTCTCTAACTCTCTCCCGCAAGCGGGGAGAGCGAAGCGAGGGGGGCGAAGCCGGACAAACGAGAAAGGCATTGTTCAATCTCCGCCGGTCATCTGGGCGTGCAAAGGGTTCGAGGCCAACACCTCACAGTTGCCACACCAGATTGCGGCAGAAACACTGCCTCAAGGTTTTTCGCGCGGCGTCCTGTCCGGGCCGAGCTTCGCCGTGGAAGTCGCGCGCGGTCTGCCTACCGCGCTGACCCTGGCCTCCAGTGACGGCGAGTTTGCGCGGCAAGCGGCGCAGAGCTTGCATCACGCGCGTTTGCGCATCTACTCCAGCACCGACGTGATGGGGGTGGAGGTGGGCGGCGCAATCAAGAACGTGCTGGCCATTGCCGCCGGCATCGCCGAGGGCATGGGCTTCGGCCACAACGCGCGCGCGGCGCTGATTACGCGCGGCCTGGCCGAGATGACGCGGCTGGGATTAAAGATGGGTGGGCGCGCGGAAACTCTGGGTGGCCTATCCGGCGCAGGCGACTTGATTCTGACCTGCACCGGCGACCTGTCGCGCAACCGCCAGGTCGGCATATTGCTGGCGCAGCAGCAGGCCTTGCCGGATATATTGCAGCAGCTCGGTCACGTGGCGGAAGGCGTATATACCGTGCGCGAAGTGCATCAATTGGCACAACGCCTGGGCGTGGATATGCCGATCTGCGCAGCGGTGTATCGCGTGCTATATGAGCAGATTCCGGCAGCGAGTGCGGTGGAAGATTTGCTCAACCGCGCGCCGAATGCGGAATTTTGATTTCACATTTCACACATTTCACACCTTTTGCGCAAACCCGCACTGCCGCCAAGCTTCATATACCGCTACTGCCACGGCGTTGGATAAATTCAGGCTGCGGCTATGCGGCAGCATGGGTAGGCGCAGGCGTTGCTCCGGTGCTAATGATTCCAATATGTCCGCTGGCAGGCCGCGCGTCTCCGGCCCGAACAGCAGCGCGTCCCCGGCCTGATAACATACCTCGTGATAGGCGCGCGCGCCTTTGGTGGTAAAAGCGAACAGGCGCGCACCCGGCAGCGTTTGTAGGCAGGCGGCGAGATCGTCGTGTACGCGCAGCGTGGCGTATTCGTGGTAATCCAGCCCGGCGCGGCGCAACTGTTTGTCATCCAAGTTAAACCCGAGAGGGCGGATCAAGTGCAGTTGCGCCCCACTGTTGGCGCATAGGCGGATGATGTTACCGGTATTGGGCGGAATTTCCGGTTGGTATAGGATTACATTAAACATTGGGTCTTGTCAGCGATATAAAAAAGACGGTGCTACATCGATTGTACTGTGAATTTTTCCTCAATGCGCGAGAATTCTATTCTTTAAATTGACCGACAAAATCATGAAAGACACCGCACTACACGAACAACTTCTTGGACTGGAATCACCCTGGTCGGGGAAATCGGTCGCAGTGATTTCTTTAAAATCTTGGGAAATAACTTTCTTTCCCTTATTTTCATCCGCCAATGGCGGTAAGTTTTTTCCTCTAAAATGATGCAAATTTTATCGTCATCACCCGTGCCAGCGATGACATTAAACCACTCCATAATTCCGTTGGGGAGCATCAGTCCCAGAATGAACTGTTCGGGTGTTGGCATGATGGCAATTATTCGCGTAATGAGGAATTTCCATCGTACCGTGTTTTACGGGTGTCCAGCTAAATTGCGTATGATCCGTTCCGCGGCCAAGATCACACGATTAAAATGGCAAAGTCTGTTATTCCAGTGGACGAGATTTTTGAGGTAGCGCGAGTCAGCATCGACGTGGCCGAGTTGCTGCGGCAGCAATGACGGGTTTTGCCATCCGGCAACTGGCCTTTGCGCGATTAGCGGCCTTGCTATATACTCATGCGATATCCCATTAATTGCAAGGAGCCCAATATGACAATCACCACCGTGTTCACCAACAACCGTAGTCAGGCCATCCGGTTGCCCGCAGAGCTTCGGTTGCCAGACAACGTGAAGCGGGTGGATGTGCGCGCCCGGGGTCGTGAGCGGATCATTGCCCCGCTGGGGCAGACTTGGGACAGCTTTTTCCTGGAGGGTCCGCAGGTGGCTGATGATTTTCTGAACGAGCGTGCCAGTCAGGACCAGCCCGAGCGCGAATCATTGTGATGCTGCGCTACCTTCTGGACACCAACATCGTTATCTACGTAATCAAGCGCAAGCCGTTGTCAGCTTTGCAGTTGTTCAATGACAACGAAGCGCGCATGGCGATTTCGTCCATCACCTTGGCTGAACTGCTGCACGGCGCTGAAAAAAGTAACGCGCCAGTGCGTTCGCTCGCTGTAGTGGAAGATTTTTGCAGCCGCCTGGAGGTGCTGCCCTACGGCGCCAAGGCCGCGCAGCATTACGGCAGCATTCGCGCCGCACTGGAAAGGCTGGGGCAATCGATCGGCGTGAACGATCTGCATATTGCCGCCCACGCCCGTAGCGAAGGGTTGACGCTGGTGTCCAACAATTTGCGTGAATTTGAACGCGTCGAAGCTCTGCAGCTCGACAACTGGGCCGTTTGAACATACCTATTCAGGAAATAGGCGCCACGCAAGAAACACTGTCACAGCTGCCCTACGATGACCGAGCAGCATTGCTGCAAGTTCTGTCCCAATTTCCGTTCATCCATTTGGCTGTGGTTTTTGGTTCAATAGCAACTGGGCGTGCGCATGCCAACAGCGACCTTGATCTGGCTGTGGCCGCACAGCGGCCACTTACCATGCCTGAGAGGCTTGCACTAACGCTGGCTTTGGCCCAAAAACCGGCCGCCCCATTGCCTGATCGACCTGGCAAACGCGCCTGAGCCATTGCTTGGCCAGGTGGTTCAGCACGGCAAACTCCTGCTGGGTAGTGCAGGCCAGTTTGCCGAATTAATTAACCGGCACCTTGTTGCGCAGGCCGACTTTTTGCCCTACAGGAACCGCATACTTGCAGAAAGGCGAATAGCATGGATACCCTAAAAAAGAAATCGAAGATGCACTCAAACACGCGGAAGCCAACGGATGGCGTGTCTCAGTGGGCGGGAGTCACGCATGGGGGAAAATTTACTGCCCTTATAACAACGATGAATGCCGGTGCGGGGAGTTTTGCATCACGAGCGTATGGAGCACTCCCAAGAGCCCCGTCAATCATGACTATGGTTTAAGACGCGTCGTAAACAAATGCTCAACCCATAAACAACATCAGGCTGACTCCAGGAATGAGCCGGCCGAGGAGTAAGAAATGGAATACACCTTCACCCTCAAATACCAGCTTTCGGAAAACGATTGCAACCACGACGAACTGCTAGAACGCCTGGGTGCGGCTGACTGTGATGATGCCTTGGTAGGTGTCGGACAGCCGGGCCGTATTGCGCTGGAATTCACCCGTGAAGCCAAAAATGCGGAGGTGGCCCTCTTGAGTGCGCTCATGGATGTCAAGCGAACCATCCCCTCGGCAAAGCTCATTGAAGCGGCTCCCGATTTTGTCGGGCTGACGGATGTGGCGGAGTTTGCCGGAGTAACCCGGCAGAACATGCGCAAGCTCATGGTCAACCATTGCACCAGCTTCCCCGCGCCAGTTCATGAAGGAAGCTCTGCCATCTGGCATCTGGCAGATGTGCTGACTTGGTTGAAAGCCAGGGGCACCTACAAATTGGAACAAAAAATCCTCGAGGTAGCCTTAACAGCCAAACAAATCAACCTCGCCAAAGAAGCGCGGCAACTCGCGCCACAAATTCAACGCGAAGTGCAAGAGCTCGTCGCTTAGCACTACGCTTACAGAGGCCCCCTAGCCGCCCTTTTCAACCCCTCATCCAGCGAAATCGGCGGCGTCCAGCCCAGCAAGCGACGGGTTTTTTCGATATCCACCTGCAAAGATCCGCACAGCCGCTGCGCCACATCCTGCTTGCCCACCAGCGTCGCCGCCAGCTTCAGCCAACTCGCCGGAACGGGAATCAAACGCGCCGGACAGCCCAGAGCCTGGCTCATGCGGCGCAATAGTTCGGTGGTGGAAATATCTTCGCCGTCGGATACCAGAAAGGTCTGATTGGCTGCGGCAGGGTGCGAGAGGCACGTCACCAGCAAATCGACCAGATTATCAAGCGCTACCAGACTGCGCTGGTTATGAATGGCGCCCAGCGGCAAGGGCACGCCGCGCTGCAGCCAGCGCATCATGGCAGCAAAGTTGGCTTTCACACCGGGGCCATACACCAACGGAGGCCGGATGATGACCACCTCCATGCCAGTTTGCAGGGCAATCTCGCGCAGCCCCTGCTCGGCCTCCATCTTGGACACGCCATAGGCATCCAGCGGCGCAGGCGTATCAGCCTCGGAGAATTTTTTCCCGCCATGAGTTTCCTCGCCATTAACCTTGATTGAGCTGACATAGACCAAGCGCTTCACGCCACTTGCCGCAGCACAGCGCGCGAGGTGTTCTGTTCCCGCAGTATTGATGCGACGAAACTCAGCCAATGGATCCACAGCGGTATCGCGCATCACATGCACCCGCGCAGCGAGATGAATCACCATATCCACATCCGTTAGCGCTACCGACCAATCCGTCTGTTCTGTCATCCCACCAACCGCCACACAAGGCGTTTTGGCGGAAGCAGCGGCGGCGCTGCTGCGCACTGCACCACGCACGGTATAACCGTGCTGCGTCAGAGCCGCGCATAACACACGCCCAACAAATCCATTTGCTCCGGTAACTAATACTCGCATAGATAATGTCATGTGAAGGTCAAATTATCCCGCCCCATTACTGATTACTCACGCTGCAAGACCCATCAGTCAATCAAAAATCTCAAGATGAACCAGAAATAATCGCCAAGCTCTCTGGCTTGGCACCCGTCACCACCCCAAGAGAAATGCGCCGATCCAATGTCACCAGGCGACCTTGATGCCGCACCGCCAAAGCCAGCAAATAGGCATCGGTTACTTGACGATGACCCAGCACCCGAGACCAATCGAGGCTAGCTTCCTTTAATAAGTCGACATCATCAGGCCAGAATTCATGGTCTGAATTGTCTGCTGCCTCGGCCAAACGCTCAGCTACTACTGCGGCAGGCAGCGCACCGGGATAGCCGGGCTGCGACATGATGCGTATGCAGCCGTTCTGTGTGATCGGGCAAGTTGCCCACCCATACTGAATGTTCCGCTCCAACCAGGACATCGTTTGGACATGATGGATATGCGCTTCGTCCAATAATGCTATCAGCACATTCACATCAAGCAATGCCCGCATCACACGCCCTCTTGATCGCGCAGCGCGTTTACCTGTTCATCTGTCACCATCGCACCCCGCGACGGGAAAGGCCGAAAGCCAATGTTCGCCTTTCCAATCTGATGTGCCAACTTTCCTGCGTTCTGTGGGCCAGCCAAAGCCTGTCTTACCAGTCGGGAGACGATCTGCCCGGCAGACACGTTCTGCAATCGCGCCAATTCCTTGGCAGCTGCAAGAACATCATCTTCAATATCAATTGTTGTACGCATAAACCCTCCGACGCATCAATGCATCATGATGATATTGCATCACGGTTTGTATTGTCAATGGGTTGGGCACAGCGAAGATTACACCTGATTTCTAACCCAGATTTTCCATTAGCGCTCGTAGCGAGGCTGGTCAAGAGGTTGAAGATGTGCGAGAAAAAGCAAAAATTGTGCGGAAGGCGTAGTCACTCTACGTTAACAAACAATTTTTACTTTTTCTCGCGCAGATTCAGCCTATTGAACAGCCGCAGTAGAGGGCTAATGGAAAATCTGGGTTCAAGCAATATTTTTAGCATCCACGTTGCAGTAGCCTAGCGGCAAGGGCTGCGCAAGCTTGGACTGCACGGCTTCGATAGTGGTCATCAGCCCGTCGGTCTAGACCTTCTCTAGCACCATGCGCACCTTGTCAGGTTGCAGACGCGCTTTTTCGATCCAGCCAGCTTGGCCAAATTCGACCTGCATGCGCTCAGTGCCAACCGACACCAGCGTGTGCGAAGAACGAATCAACAACTGCCCGCGCTTGACCGGCGGACAGGGGACTTCGGCGACTTCAGTGGCGCCGGTTTTAAGAGACTACAGAATCTGTTTCAAAATTATTTTCTCGCTTCAATCATTTGGCCACCCATGGATTGAGAATCGTCACGCCGGATGATTGGAAATCAGCCACGTTTCGCGTTACTAAGGTCATGCCATGAACGAGCGCGGTTGCTGCAATCAGGCTATCCATGGCCGGGCGTGGGTCGGGCACATGAAGCGCAGCGCTGCGCTGCGCAACTGCTGTATCAACCGGCAGGATGCGGCCGGCGAAGGCAGGCAAAACATGGCTCTCAAACCAAGCCCGGAAAATAGCGCCTTGTGGTGGGTCGCGGCGCTCGGCCAACAACACGCCCATTTCTAGCTCCTGCACGGTGATGGCCGACAAATAGAGGTCTGCGGCATCCACACTGTCGGCCCACTGCGCCACATTTTTATCGGCTCGGCCAAGGCGAATCTTTCGCAGCTCAGAAACCACATTGGTATCAAGAAGAAACATCAGGAAAAGTCCGCAGGTCGTGCAAGATCACGCGAGCGCGGAATCTCAAAATCAACATCAGCGATGCCCGGCATTGCCAGCAAATCGGCAATCTTCTGATGGCTTCCGGTAATGCGCTGATAAAGCTCAATGCTCATAAGAACATGGGCCGGCCGGCCCCGGTCTGTGATGAACACCGGCCCATTGTTTGCGGCCCGTTTTGCCTCGCTCGCCCCTTGGTTGAACTCGCGGCTTGATAAGGTGGTGATGGTCATAGCTGCACCTCGGATACGTGAATGATGTAGCGATGTTACTACAACACAAAAGCAGGCGCAAGCGTTTTAAAGTCGGAAAACGGTCATTTTGTGGAATTTGCACGACAGCCCGGAACGGCGCGCTTTCCGGGCGCTCGCGTGTCCTTAATTTATTCCCTCACGGGCACCCAAGCTGCGTCGCCTCGCCATTGACCTTGATGGAGCTAACAAACACAAAGCGCCGCACACCCGCTGCGGCAGCTTGCCGCGCCAGGTTCAAAGTGCCGTGCACATTGACCCGGCGAAATTCAGCCAATGGGTTGGCGGCCGTATCCGCCATCACATGAACGCGGGCGGCACAGTGCACGACAGCCGATATACCCCCAGCGCTACCGACCAGTCGGTAGCAGGTTCCAGGTCACCCGTCACGCGGGGCAGCACTCTCGCTGGCCACTGCTGGACATCCCGGCGCACAACCACTGCCACGCGCCGCGACTGGTCTTCAGCCAGCAAGCGTTGCACGACCGCTTTACCGACAAAGCCTGTGGCGCCAGTAACCAGAATCACGCCTTCACCTTGGCTTCCTGGGTTGATTTCTCGGCTTTCGATTTATTCAATGGCCCACTCTTGCACCGCTAGGCCGGGCACGCGGTGAAACTCTCGGGCGTTGTTGGTAATGATGGCGCTGTCTTCAGCCATGACATGGGCGGCAATCAGCATGTCCATGGCCCCCACGGATTTACCCGCCCGCTCCAGGGCAGCACGTATTTGGGCGTAATGGTGGGAGGCCTCCACCGGCCACGGGCGCACGTCAAACCCTGCTAACCAAGCCTCAACCGAAGCGCTGAACCGCGCGGATGCCAGCTTGGCCGCGCCAAAGCGCAACTCAGCCGCCACAATGGCCGACAGCCACACCTGACTGCGTTCAAGCGCAGCAAAGCGCTCAATCATGCTGACTGGGTGGCTGCGCAGGATGTAGCTGCAAATATTGGTGTCGAGTGTGAGGCGCATCCGGGCTACTCAAGTCCAGTCGCGCTCTTGGGGTGGCGGGTCTTGCCTGTCCGCCAAAAAATCCGGTGGCAAGGCATCGGTGCTGGCAAAAAAGTCTTGCAGCCATTGCCCCAAGTTATTACTGGCTGCAGTTTTGGGTTGCAACCAAAATGCGTTGCCGATTTGTTCAATGCGCACTTCTTTGGCGTGCATGCGCAGCTTGGCCGGCAGGCGTATGGCCTGGCTGCGGCCGCTCATGAAGAGTTTGGCGGTAGTTGTCATGGCTGATCTCCTATGTGGTATGACAGTGACATATTACACCTGAAATAGATTTATCGCCACACCTCACCGCAGCGTGTTCGCCGCACGCGATGCGTTGCATGAAGCCCCGCTTGAGCAGCAGCGTCTTCCATGCCGGTTTGCCGGTTTGTAGGGCAATTCCAAATACAATGCTTTCAATGCGCCATACAGCAGATCTGCGGTAAAAAATTCATTGACCCTTGCTTTTGCATGCAGCCGCATTTTTTCGTATTTGCCCGGGTTCTCCAAAAAATCCTTCATGATCCCGGCCAGCGCATTGACATCCCCGGCAGGAAACAGTACCCCCGTTTGCCCGTCCATTATGGAATCAACCAATCCCGGTATGTTTGAGCCGATGGTTGGTATACCCAATGCTGCAGCATCTATGACGATAGTCCCGAAACCCTCGCGATAGCTGGGCAAACACAGCACATCACTGATCGCCAGATACAGCTCATGGTTTTCCACCTGACCAACGTCAAGCACGTTATTGAATAGCCCCTGATCGGATTTGAGCAAATCTCCAATTTCACCTCCAGATTCGTCAGGGCCTACAAATAGCAGCCTAGCGTCTGGATGAGTTTTGGAAACCAACGCAAATGCCTTGAGCACATCAACAGCACCCTTATCCCGAGTTTTTCGCGCAATAAACGCAAACACGAAATTTGCTTCGTTCAACCCCAGTTGCTTGCGCAAATGACCAGCTCGTTCAGTGAGCGCAGGCAAATTGAACCTCGCAACATCAACCCCCGATAGCGATCCTTTCGACAAGACAGGCAACGGTCTTCCCGAATTGGAGATTTTGTGAGCATGCAGAAATGCCGATTGCGAAGGACTGTCAGTCAAACAAATCGTGTTCAATGAATTGATCAACCAGTCCAACCAATAATAAACCGCCCGCGCCGCGCCGGTCTTCGTCGCCCAAACTTGTCCGGTAAATGTGTGTATGCGAACAGGAACACGGCAAATAAGTCCGGCGATGGCCGTCAGCAATCCGGCTTTGGGCATGATCGAATGCACGATATCAGGCTTGCAAGAGATAAAAATCCGACAAAGCGCGAACAACGCGAGCAAGTCTGAAACAAGGTTGATCTTCCGGTTAAGATCAATATCCACCCACCTGACATCGGGGTACACATCCTTGCAGGAAGAAACACCTTGGCCAACCACACACACCTCAAAGTCCGCAGGCATCCTGTTAAGCGTGTTAGCCAGATGCCATGGCACAACATAAGATGCCGTAACCACCCTGATGACCTTTAGTTTGGGGAGACTCACCTCAGGTTGATCCATTTTTCCAATAACGGGTGAGTTCACCGATGCCTTCTTCCATTGAAATCCTGTTCTTGTATCCCAACTCGGACTCGATCCGGTCGGTCCGGTAGATTGTTCTATTGGTAAGCGCATCCACCCTGGATGACTTCAGCGGAAATTTCGGGATCGAACCAGCCAGCGCAACCACAGCTCGCACCAAAGATTCCGGCAGTCTTGTCTGAGGCGCTCTTTTTCCCAAAGCAGTGGCGATTATTCCCACGAAATCTTCCAGTGTCCGGTGATCCGAGATTATGTATGCACGGCCATAGTCAGGCAAATCGGCCGTCCCGCAAAGCACCAAAGCATCGACGACATTTTCTACATGGATGTAATTTGCTACCGCACCATGCTTGCCAATAAAAAAGAACATCCCTCTATCTACCATCCTGATCAATTGAAAAAGCGATTGATTCGGCATATCAGTGCTATAGACATTGGATGGCCTCAGCAGGACGCACTGTAAATTCTGCTCCGAAGCAGCTGCACATACCAGCTTGTCAGATGCTGCTTTGGATCTTTCATAAGCGTTACCAGGATTGATCTCCGAATCTTCATGGATATCGCCATGCAGACTGCTACCGTATACGCCCGTGCTACTCAATTGCACCCAACGTCCTATTTCACCGCTGGCAGCTTCCAGTAAATTGGCAGTGCCCCGCACATTGGTGCTTTCCATCTCTGCTTCATTGCGCAATTCGGCTGCGCAGTGATACAACACATCCGCACCGTGCACGAATTTTCGTAACTCATCGATAGAAGAACCGAGGCTCCCTTTGTAAGCTACAGCGCCAAGCACATCTACTGCTGCTTTTCTTCGGGTCAAATAGCGAACCTGATTTCCACGTGCAACATGCCTCGCTATCAGATGTTTACCTATGAACCCTGTACCCCCGGTAATAGCGACAATCACAGGTATTCTCCAAAACTAAATGCAAGCCAGGCAATCAACTTTCAGCACACCAGAATTCCTTGCAGCGATCTCTGCAAGATGAATTAGATTCGATCAATCAATATCAGGAATCGCAATATCAAATCATCGAACCACTTTTGCCGCCACACATCCCTGGATAAGGCTAACTGAAAACGGCAACGCAATGATGATTTTGCTCCGACGAATTTGTTTAGAATTTGTCTTCTGGATAACGGGATGCTGTCTTGAAATATATTCAGCAAAGTTGCAGCCTGTTCGTTAATCCACCTATGTCCGTCACCGCTGCCAAAGAACCTTCGGTACTTTCTCGATAGCTGCGCAAAGCCAGTTGCGGCAACGCCTATGGCGTTACTGCCATGCTGGCGATATTTGAGGGTAGCTTCCGCATCGTAAATAACCTCGCCAAAGCAGGACACCGCCAGATAACACCACCAATCATGTATCACCACCCTGCTTGGCAGATTCGCACAAACAAGATCAATGGCTTTCCGGTTGAGCACCATCGTACAGCCGATGGCAACGCTTTCCACCAGCGCGTTACCAAAGCCGACTTTTTTCGGCAGCTCCGTATAACCGATATGTCCCAGATTCTCATCAACCAGTTCCACCCTGGAGCAATACATTGCAGGACCACTACCTGTGACTCCGCTTAGAGCCGAAACAGCGTGAGCGATCTTCTCTGGATGCCAGACATCATCCTGATCACAAAAAGCAACGAATTCTGTTTCCGTCGATGCGGCACTGCGCAGCAATTCAAAAAAACTTAGTGCCGCCCCCAGGTTGTTGTGCCCTTCCAGTATGTCTATACGTCCCTTAGCTTGCTCGCTGGCCAGCATACTTCTGGTCGAATCAGACGACCCGTCGTCACGGACCAAAATCCTGATGTTGGGGTAGGTTTGCTCATACAACGAACCCAGCTGTTGCTGAAGGAACTTGCTTCCATTGTAGCTAGAGAGCAGAACCGTCACTCTATTGGACATGGATACCCCTGATGTAAAAACCAGTTCAGTGTGCGCATTTCCACGCCATTCGGCCACCCATTCCACGGTGATCCGGCCGGGTCAGTCGGAACGAAGCGACGCAAGAATTTAAGGTTAAGTTATCTGGTTCTCGACTGTCAATTTTTTCATTTCTTTGCGCATCGATTTTCCAGTCAAATTGATCCCGTAAGCGTTATGCACGACTCTATCCAGAATGGCATCCACCAGTGTCGGATCGCCCACCGGCTTTATGCCAGAGTGAAACGGATAGCTGGCTGATGATGATTGTGGAACGGAGGTTGTAGCGGTCATCTAGTATTTCCAGCAGATCACGCCGATGCTGATCGGTCAGCATCGGCCCATTCGTCCATGACCAGGACATCAGTCTTGGCCAGATGACGGATCATCCTGCCGTAACGCCCATCAGCTCTCCCCAAATCCTGAAGCAGGAACGGGCGGTTCTGACGATATTATAGCGATGGGCTGGTAAAGGCAGAGTTGATCCGCTTTTGCTACTCATGCTATTTCTCTGAATAGTCTATTCCCCATGATAACAAAGATAAAAAGCGACGCCTTTCCGCAGTTCCATCTTGGTAATCGCGCGTCTGATTGTCCGTGACCAGCAAATTTTCCTGGTCATACTGCCATAAAGTTTTACTTTTGTGCCACGCTTCCTTTTCGTATCCCACTCCATCTTTCCCGACGACGATCACTCTGCTCCCCTTGTTGAGGATTTGTATCGTAAGTCCTCTCTTACCACTTTCAAATTTGTAGGCATCCATTTTTGTCTGGATGACAGGGCATTCGAGAGACTTCATCAGTTCTCCCGAAATCATGAAGACATTCGTTCGTATGAGAAAGTTTGGGAAAGGGTCAAAATGAATCATGTAAGTAAAAGAGCGTCTAACTGCTCTGATTTTAGAAAATATTGATTTCCAAAAGTGGTTTTTTTTGGGTGGCCGATTTTCTATATTTGACAGTCCTTTATTATGCCTTCGAAAAACTGCAGCTACGATGCTACGATACCTGGCCCGTACAGTTGCATTGTGACTGTGCCAGGAACCCGTCGCACCAACCAGACCCACGCCTGATCTGGAAATATTCTCGTAAAGTTTTCTCAGCCATTCGCGGTCTTGAATCACGCTGTACGAATTCAGGAAGCAAAAATACTTGTACTTGTCCGAATAATGCTCGACTACGGCGAAATAGGCGGTGATGTCGAAACCTTCGTCCGAAATCTCAAGTGTCAAATATCGGAAAGGGGTGAGCAACGCGCAATATTCTTCGATGTCTTGCGGGTGGTCGAACCCCTTGAATACGATCAGCAGGTCATGTTCGACCCCTCCCGGGTTCTGCCTGTAAGATTCGAGAAAATCCCTGAAAGGTTCAATACCGTTCTGGGCACGCACCAAGTGGGCGACGCAAAGTTCTTTCATCGACTCGCTCATAAACATCTATGCAATCGATCCCGCACAACTCTTGGGGTCAACCTGCTCAAAAACGTCGAGTATCGTATTAAACTTTCCCTCAATAGTCGGCATGAAAACTTTCGGGTGAGAACCGGCTGTCGCCTGCACCCGATGGGCCAAAGAAGCGCGGTAGCGCTTAGGCGTCATCTTAGCAACAGCGGAAAACAACAGCCCAAAACGCAACCATTCACCAAAATGCATTTCCCCCCGCAACTCCATGGAGACCTTCTTAGCACTTGGCCTGCCCATGATCAATCCCGTGTAAATAGCCAAAATCTGGATAAGACGATAGCGTGCGTAATTCACCTTGAGGTCACTCTCGTCGGCAAAATTGACGGCAAGCGTCTCCATTGAAACTAGCCATGAAGTATTCATTGCAGTCCCAGGCAAAATTACTTGCTTCAGCCTGTGTACCATTGCCTCATCGGGAAGGTTATTGAGAAACTCGTTACCGTCACTCTCCGCATCATTGAAATAATAGAAACCAAACGATTTGGGGCTAATTCCTATCGTTACCAGCGGCTGCGGCACGATGAGGATGCGATCTGACTTAAGCATCAGAGCATTGGAGGCGTAGTAGTCTGGGTATGGTGATTGATAGAACGAACCATAACACTTCAATTCTTCAATGAGCTTTCTGCTCACCAGTGAAAATTGCATGTTGTAGTCGAAGGTCACTCTAAAATCTAGCGAATCTTTGGCAAAATCTATCGCATCTTTTTTTTCAAGCCAGAACGGTGAGCGTGCCGATTGGAAGATTTTTCGCCGGCTATAAGTCCTGAGAAACCCATCCGGCAAGCCAGGCATGACTCCAGGGTAGGCATAGAGGAACGCACCGGTATAGACGAAATCCGGCGAGTTAAACTTCTCGATCAATTTGCTTAATGTAGAAAAATAACCTTTCATCAAACAGTCATCATCCCCCAGCATGATGACGTAATCGCCATCGCTCTTGTTGAGCGCATTGTTCCAGTTATCGGTGACCGGAACAAAGTTGTCCGTGCGGAAATACTTGATGCGTAGGTCGCCGAGGGATCCAATATAGCCAATAACATCCTCATCCGAAAAATTATCGGAAACGATAATTTCCCAGTCATCGTAATCCTGTCGCCTTACCGTTTCAATGGCGCGGGCAAGCAGATCAAGACGGTTGCGCGTCGGTAATAACACTGAAAATTTCATGTCATGCCACCTTTCGGAAGACCATGGTATAGGCGCTACCCTTCCCTTCCTGTTTTTCAATAGGGCTGAACAATCTCGCCACCATACGACCAACTTTCCTCAACACCCTGTTGACTATCGGGTAAGAGCACAGATTTGAGAAGAAGAATTCCCATCCAAAAATATTCCATCCGAGTCCACCTTCGTCGGTCGTCGTAATCATCTCGACTTTCATTCCAAGGGATACCATCTTCTCCTTCAAGAGTTTCATGGGAATCAGCATGACATGGCGAGGAGCATCAACATGGGGCCAATAGCGCCCGAGGACATGGAACTGGAATGCATCTGGATTTGGCGCAGCCAGAACCAGAATCCCGCCGGGGTTCAATTTTTCGCTGATCGCCTCCAATGTTTCCCATGGATTGGGCAAATGTTCGATTACATGCCACATGGCAATCACATCGTACGGCTTGACCGTCTTGAGAGCGCCGCATGTGTCGTTACTATTGATGGTAGGTATTCCAGCTACCTCGTTCAGAAACTTGCTACACCTAGCATCCATTTCTATCGCTTCGGCCTCAAAGCCAGAATTTTTGGCTAAATAGGTAAAACAGCCAAGCGATGGGCCGATTTCCAGCAACCGTCCCTGCTTCATGTAACGCTGGATGATTTTTATTTTATATCTCTCGTGGTCAGCACCCGCTTCCAGTACCCCTACTGATCCCGGGACGGAATAATAAGTTTGGGGGTAATACTCGCCGAGATTCTCCGGTATGGGGGAAATGAAAATAAGGCCGCATTTCGGGCAGCGATAGTGGTCGAATATTTCCTGTGTTACGCGGCGATTGTAATCGCTGCTCCGAAAATAAAGTTCGGACTCGGTGTTGCAGTTTGAACAAAGTTTTTTCATGGTATCTAAATTGTGCTTACCTCATGACTGATTAAATCGAAATGTGTAACATCATTTCATTTACCGCCGACTGATCCGTATTTTTCTCCAAGATAGCGCTGGAGTGCATCGCGCCAATGGGGCAACTCGATTCCCATCGCCCACGCTTTGGTGTTGGCCATAACGGAGTAAAGCGGGCGCCTCATTTCTCCACTCATGCCTCCACGGTCAACAGGATGCACTTCCACAGGCAAAGCCATCATCTCGTAAATAACTTTGGTAAACTCGAACCAAGTACACTCTCCCCCGTTTACCAAGTGGTATATCCCGGGAACACGCTGGGGATGCTCGATAAGCTTTAGCACTGCTTTAGCAAGGTCAACGGTATAAGTCGGTGAAACCACCTGGTCACAACCCATTTCTAGTTTGGTATGGGTTTGTGCATCCAAAATGCGCTTGTCCACGAAATTCCCGCCCTTGGAACTCCCGCCGCTCAAGCCATAAAGACCGCAGGTTCGAATGACTATGGTGTGCTTTGGTGCAGCTACGAAAGCTGCCAGTTCCCCGGCAAGCCTTGAAATACCATACATCTGCAATGGGTTGGTTCGGTCATTCTCCTTATATGGCGCATTTTGCTCGCCACCGAACACGTAATCGGTACTGAATGTAACCAGAAGCGCCCCGGCTTTTTTGCAGATAAGCGCCAAATTGCGAACTGCCAGGCAATTAACCTCAAATGCACGATGCGGCTCCACTTCACATTGCGGCACATTGTGGAATGCGGCTGTGTTAATGACCACATCAGGGCGGAATTTTGTGATCGCGCGCTCGCATGATTCCTTGGATTTGATGTCAAGCTCAGTACGATCCGGTGCATATATCCGGTTGGATGTCTTCTCACTGAGGATGCTGCCGCCGAGCTGGCCGGTTTTACCGATCAACAGGATTTTCAAAATATGCGTCCGCCGAAATCCGGATAATGCGCATCCCGTTTCGAGATCACGGCAACTTCCCCGGGCCAGTCTATGGCAAACTCAGGATCATTCCAACGCACACCTGCGGCGCATTCAGTATAAAAGAATTCTGACATCTGGTACAGCACCTCAGTATTGTCTTGGAAGGTTAAAAACCCATGCGCAAATCCTTCCGGCACATAGAGCGCTTTTCTGTTTTCAGCGGTCAACTCCACTCCGAACCATTGAGTGAATGTTTTGGACTCGTTGCGCAAATCAACAATAACATCGTAAATGCCGCCTTGCGTGCACCTGACCAGCTTTGTTTCTTCATGCGGCGTTTTTTGAAAATGCATCCCGCGCAGGGTGCCGCGCACCTTGTTGTAAGAGATGTTGCATTGCACAAGATTCGGGTTGAGTCCCATCTCTGCAAATTCATTCCGGCAATAAGTGCGCGCAAAGAAACCTCTCTCATCCGAGATGAGATCGGGCTCAATCAGCCATGCGCCAGATAATCCTGTTTCAACAAATCTCATAGCATCCTACTTAACGTAAACCATCCGGAGGCGACTGCATTCCAATTAAACTAAGGTGTTATTTGAACCAAAATCTCGATTCTTAATTCCACTCATTTTATAGATGAGCCATTAGTGCAACGCCATGCGTTGATTCACAACACGCTCCAGAATTATCCATCCAGCGTCCCTGCGAACCTCGCGGTATGAGACCAGGCGGGGGAGATAACTCTGGATTTGCCGGCTGTGTTCGGGTGCAGCCAGTGCGATGTCATAGCTCGGATCGTCTGCAAGGATGTATTTTGGGCCTCGCATTTCGATCCAATTAACAATTTCCTCGACATCCTTCTCGCGCACAACCTCCATCGGGTCGTACCAAGGAAATCCATCATTGAAGCCATGCAGGCGAGCATAAGTTGACACCCCGGATAAAACAAGGGTTTCAGCCGCTGAGTACCCTTCGGTCAACGCATTCATTTGCAACTCGAATTTAGACCCACGCAACCACGGCAGGCACTTCCCGTCCAGAATCATACCGTCACCACAGCTCTGATTCTGCGCGCTAAACCATCCAATCGCTTGTCTTGTAAACTGAAATGAAGAGGAAATCAGCTGACCCCCGATTAAGCAGACGATAATCATCGAGAACGTTACTCCGGATCTTAAAGGCTTCCGAAACAGCTGCCGCCAACCCTCAAAGGTGATGCGTGGCGCAACCAACAACGCAAGTAACACCAGCTGGAACCACAGATTCCACTCGGCCATCCGGTTTACATAGTACATTAGCCAAACCAGCATGATGGTGCCTATTGCCGCTTCGTAAGCGTCAACCGACAATAGAATGCCGTTGCGTGCGCGCCAAACACCGCGCAGCACCGCCGTTGTCGCCACAAAGAAAAGCAGGGTCGCCGTCATACTTGGTTTATCAACCATACCGCCGTAGCCACCGGTGGCAAATAAGGCCATAAACTGAAACAGCCCACCTGATGAACTCTGCAAGATCGGCCCGATGATAAGGGCTGACCCGACCACCATCGTTACGACAAAAACTGCTCCGAACCACATCAAAGTTCCGGCGATGCTGGCAATTGGCGTCTTGGGGGTATATTTTTTAAGCACCGTAGCCACGATGTAACCAGCCATCGTCGCAAAGCCTGTCTCTGGACTCATGATGACGAAAATCGCTGCGGCTGAGGCAAGCAGCCATATCCGCAACTGCGCCCTGCGCATCTCCAGCACCAACACAATCAAGGAAACGAGAATAGGGACATATCGGATTCCTGACTGGTTAGGATAACCTACCGCGATGCCGACGTTACTTAGCGTGAATGCAGTCATCCCGAGCGCTAACGCCATAACGTATGGAAAGTATTTTCTATTCGTGAGAAAGCTCAGGACGCAGATCATCGCTACCGCAATAAGCTGATTCAGCTTAACGGCTTGTACCAGAGCCGTATCGGGCAGCCCAAAAAGCGCAAGCACCTTAAGAGCCAGCGCAGTGAGCAGGGGCATCCCAAGCCCATAATTTGCGCGTTCGATCGTCCCCACCTCGGAGCAACAAATGAGATCAAAGCCGGGGAGCACAGTTACCGCGTAATGTGTCTCTATGGCCTGCAGCTCGGGCGCACCATGAATCAATAGCGGCGTGGCTAGCGGCGCTATCAGGAAGACAATGAAGTAAACAAATACGATGCCGATTAACAGCCAAGAGAAAACACCAGTAAACGGTTGTACCCGCGCGAGGCTCGATCGCGTCCACGCGCTGGAGATCGGGGCGAACCAGCGTGCGCGTGAAAAGATTAAAAGTGCTGCAACAAGAAAGAATCCGAGAAGGAACTGCTTCGACCAAGATCCAAGAAAAATTGCGGCAATTACGACCGCAACCGCGAGTGCCTGATCTACCCGTCCCACACGGGGAATGATCTTCGTGTTGGGCCATAGGAGCACGGCTGCACAAATCGTGGCAAACAGGCCGAGTAGCGCCACATAGAACGCGCCCTGCGCCCGGGTTGATTCGAGGTTGAGCATTCGCACTTGGGTATCAAGTATTGTCGCATCCACGGGGAATTTGAAGAGATGCAGGACGAACAATCCTATTGCAAAGATGATTGCGAAAGCCGCCGTTAGCGTGCGCATATTGCTCTCTGACTCATCGGTCATTTCAATATTTCTATGCTCCATGATGCCCATTCACTTTTTCAGTAATCGCATTTATCACAAGCTCTACCATCTCGATAGTTAAGTCTACCCACAGAGGCAGTCTTACCAGTCGCGCGCTAATAGCATCAGTTACACAAAATTCACCGGACACCCGTCCAAACTTTTCTCCAGCGGTTGAGCTATGTAATGGAACATAGTGGAAAACCGCACCAATCCCTCTTGCTTTCAGATAGCCAATGAGGTCGGTGCGCTCTTGTAAATCCGCCATCAATAAATAATACATATGCGCGTTATGCCGACATTCATCTGAAATAATGGGGCGGCACACCAACCCCCTCAGTTCGATCTTCGCGAACGCTTCGTGGTAGACATTCCATATCGCCATACGTCGTCGGGTGATCTCGTCTGCCTCCTCCATTTGCGCCCACAAAAATGCTGCGATGAGTTCACTGGGCAAATAGGAAGAGCCAATATCAACCCATGTATATTTGTCCACCTGCCCTCTAAAAAACTGGCTCCGGTTGGTGCCCTTCTCCCGAATAATTTCAGCGCGCTTGGCAAAGCGGGGAGCATTGATCAACAGCGCCCCCCCCTCGCCCGAAATGATATTCTTGGTTTCGTGAAAGCTGAGCGCCGCCATGTGGCCAATACTCCCCAGCGGCCGCCCCTTGTAGCTGGACATGATGCCTTGGGCGGCGTCCTCGATCACGATCAGGCTGTATTTTTCAGCGATCGCCATGATGGTGTCCATTTCGCAGCCAACCCCCGCATAATGCACCGGCACAATGGCTTTGGTTCTGGAGGTAATGGCCGCTTCGATTTTAGTTTCGTCAATGTTCAGCGTATCGGGACGAATATCCACGAACACCGGAATCCCGCCACGCAGCACAAAAGCATTGGCGGTGGAGACGAAAGTGTAGGAAGGCATGATCACTTCATCGCCAGGCTGAATATCAGCCAGAATGGCTGCCATCTCTAAAGCAGCGGTGCAGGAATGGGTCAGCAACGCCTTGTGGCAACCGATGCGTTGCTCCAGCCAAGCACTGCACTTTCTGGTGAAATCGCCGTCACCTGCGAGATGACCTTTGGCATGCGCCTGGCTGATGTACCAAAGCTCTTTACCGGTCATGTAGGGTTTATTGAATGGAATCACGATACTCATGGCTTTCTGGCAACCAGCAGCAATGAACCGCCCACCGGGAAGCTGGCTCCCCATTGGATTATTGCACGCTCAATGTTCATGGCGCTTGCAAGAACAGTGTTCGCAAAAACACCAAGTCTCAACTCCGCCATCGGGTCGAATTGATCCGATGGCACTCGCTTACGCAGGCGCGACATCATCATCAGGGGCAGCAGCAGAGAAACGAAGGAGGTCATGCGCTCCACCTTGAACCCTGCAGCGGCAACCTTGGCCACCAAATCCCGCGCGGCGTAACGGCGAACATGATAAGCATGCTCATCCATGTGACTCCATAGAAAATCATGCTGGGGGACGGTCAATAGAAGCCCACCACCGGGGCGGATAGCCCGATGCATCTGGCCAAGCACCACTTGATCCTCCTCGATGTGTTCCAGGACATCGAACGCGCCGATCACGTCAAACTCATCGACGAAAGGGATGGCCCTAGCGTCCATCTGGAAAAAATCCGTACCGGGTATACGGCCCGCTGCATACGCCAAGCCAGCGCTAGAGATTTCGCTGCCCGATAGCCTTAACCGAGGATTAGTAGCTGCCACACCGGACAGGACGAACCCGGTCCCACAGCCGATCTCCAGAAGGCTCTCCGCGCCAGGAAAATAGCGCCCAAGCGCCCAAAGGATCAGCTTGTTGCGAGCGCGAAACCAGAAATTGTGCTCTTCCAGTTCAACCAGCTCATGGAAATAGGCATCCTTGAAGCCTTCGTCGGATGAAAATTCAGGGGCGAAGGATGGGAACCCTGCTCTTACGCCAGGTTCCTTGCCACAGTGCGGGCAATGCCAAGTGGATGCGACGAAAGGCTTGGTGCAACGCAGGCAAAGCTTCAACCTTGGCTCCCGATGACAAGCCCCAGCATGACCAGAGCCACTCCGATAATCTTGGGTGCAGTAATGGGTTCGTTAAACAGCAGGCCGCTGAACAGTATCACCAGAACGAAGGCCAGGCTCATGAAGGGGTAGGCGTGGCTCAACTGCAGCTTGGTCATTGCCGCCATCCAGGTAACCGAGGCGAGTAGGGCTGCAAGAAAAGCGCTGATCACCCATGGGTTGAGCAGCAAGTGCAGCAGGAACCAGATTTTTTCGGCACCGTCCTCGGGAAAGGCCCCGGCCTTGAGAACCTGCCACTTGATGACAAGCTGGCCATAGACCGTCAACAAGATGGTGCACAGGATATAGAAGTAGCTCATTAATTGCGATCCTGAACTCAGTTAAATCTACTACGAAATGCAGCCAAGGGAAGTAGATTTTCGCCTCCTGAATATTTTCCATCCTCAATTAAAAGCAACCCGCTACCACACACCACAACTGGGTAACCATCATTAATAAAAATAACCTTCCCCGGCGATCGATTTACCACCTTGACATCATTCAAGGCTCTTGCCTTGTAAACGCGAACAAGCCGCCCCTTCAGAGTGGCAGACGCACCCAAATAAGGATGACCCACGCAATCGATGAAATGCTGAATATCGCGCGCACTAAGCTGCCAATTTATTCTGTAATCATCTTCATCGCGCCACAAACTGTAGCTTGCTTTCTCTTCATCCTGCGGCTTACTTATGATTTCATTATTACTTATCAAATCTGAGGCCACAACAACGGCTAAATCAGCATAAAGATCAGCAATTCTTTGTAGCTCATTCTCTATACAGGTTGGATAAGTTACATCGATGCACTTTTGCGCGACGATGTTGCCCTTGTCGTACTCCTCTGCACCGAAAATTACCGACACACCAATTTTACTCTCCTTATTCAGGAGAGCGTTAACTAACGGCGCAAACCCTCTGTACGTCGGAAGCAATGAATCATGAAACACGATGAGTTTTCCCTCTGGCATGTTATGAATAATCCAGCGCCACCCAGCCGCCAATGCGTAATCACAATCCATGCTTTTTTATTGTTCATCTCCGCGAAATGAGAATTCGATACCCCTGTTTGCACAATATCTGGCAAGGGTATCGCTGAAGTCATCAACCACACCCCCATCTCGCCCAATCACGCATCGAAAATAAATATCAAGCGACGATTCAGATAGCGCCCTAACGACATTAAAACCTTTCAATCCTAAAGAATATATTACAAATCTCATTAATCATTTCCTGCAGATATTTGACTATTTAAATTTACACAATCACTAATTAAATAAAGCGGTCGCCGCTTGACCTCGTCAAAGACCTTGCCCAGATAGAGGCCAAGGATACCGAGAATACTGATGATGATTCCACCCAGAAAATATAGCGAAACCATCAGACTGCTCCATCCCATGATGGGCGCGTCATGTACCAACGCCAGATAAACAATGTAGCCGCCATAGGCAAAGGCCAGTGCAGAAATCACGAAGCCAAAGCGGATTGACAGGCGCAACGGCTTGTCGGAGTAGGCGATGATGGTTTCGCTAGCCAGCTTCCAGAGTTTACGGAATGTATAGGACGTCTGCCCAGCAAAGCGCTCATCGTGCTGCACATCGATGCTGGCGGTGGGAAAGCCCATCCAGTTCACGAGGCCACCAAAAAAACGCAGCCGCTCCCGCATTGCGCGGAAGCTCGTCACCACCTTGCGCGAGACAATGCGGAAATTGCCCGTCTCGCCGTCGTAATCCATATCAGCGAGGTAGCTGAAGACCTTGTAGAACAGCCAGGATGTCAGGCGCTTCAGGGCTGGGTCCTTCCGCCATCCGCGCCGCGCCAGCACTACGTCGTAGCCTTCTTGTGCCTTGGCGTAGAGCCGGGGGATTTCCTCGGGACGGTCCTGCAGGTCGCAGTCCATGACGACTACCCAATCGCCGTTGCAATGGTCCAAGCCGGCGGTGATGCCGTAATGCTGGCCGAAATTGCGGCTGAACTGGATGCCGCTAACGCGACCGTCGCAGCGAGCAAGGTCAACAATCATCGGCCATGAATTATCCCCCCCGCAATCCTCCACAAGGATAATCTCGAAATTGCGAGAAATTAGCTCAAGCGACGCAACGAGTCGCCGATACAATTCTTCCAGGCAACCTTCAGCTTTATATACGGGAATAACCACTGAAATGTGTGGCATATCTTGATCCGTCTGCTTACTATCGGACAACAATGTCTGCACTTCAGTTAACCCCTATGTCCGAATCCATGAGAATCGTTTTTTTGATTGGGAATCGCGCCATTAATGCAATTCCACGTTGATTGATAAATAGGATGGCTACTTGGTTCCGGAGGCAGCAAACAACTCTCGATACGCCCGGAAGTATTGCGCTTTGCTGTATGAGATGTTGCATTGCACAAGATTCGGGTTGAGTCCCTTGTCTGCAAATTCATTCCGGCAGTAAGTGCGCGCAAAAAACCTCTTTCATCAGAGATCGACTCTGGCTCAATCAGCCATGCGCCAGACAATCCTGTTTCAACAAATCTCATAAATCAGGGGCTACCATACTTTAATTTCAGGAACTGCGACCGCAAACATTCCGCCCCACTCACGAATGTGTGCCAACTGTTGCGTGACTTCGACCTGAATGTTCCAAGGCATAATCAAAACGATATCAGGCTTGCGCTCACGCAGCACATCGGGATGCATGATCGGCAAATGTGCACCAGGCAGAAATTTCCCCTGTTTTGAAGGTGCCGCATCACAGACGTAAGGCAACAGGTCTGGCTTGATTCCGGCGTAGTTGAGCAGCGTGTTGCCTTTTGCTGCTGCGCCATATGCAGCAACTCGTTTGCCCGCGCGCTTTTGTTCGATCAAGAAAACCAGCAAATCATCCTTGACTCGGTTGGCACGCAACTGAAAACTCCGATAGGTTTCCAGGTTACACAAACCACGGCGCACTTCTTTCCCAATCAATGCGGAAACCGCGGTGGTGTTAACGCGCCCATCTTCCGCATGGCAGCCGTATACACGTAAACTGCCACCGTGCGTCGGTAGTTCTTCCACGTTACATACGCGCAAACCCGCACGAACAAAAATCCGGCTCACAGCGTGCAGGGAAAGGTAGGAAAAGTGTTCGTGATATACCGTGTCGAACTGGGTATGTTCAATCAAGCGCATCAGGTGGGGAAATTCCAAGGTGATGGTGCCGCCCGGCTTGAGCGCTGTTTTGAGTCCTACCGTAAAATCGTTGATGTCCGGCACGTGCGCATACACGTTGTTACCCAGAATCAGATCGGCCTGCTTTCCTTGCGCCACGAGTCGTTGTGCCAGCGCCTCCCCGAAAAACTCGCGTAGAACCGGAATGCCCAATTTCTCGGCGGCGGCAGCAGTACTGGCGGTAGGCTCGATACCCAAGCAGGGGATCCCTGCCGCAACAAAATTTTTCAGCAAATAGCCGTCATTGGACGCCACCTCGATCACGTGGCTATTTTTATTCAACCCGATCCGCTTCGTGATCATGTCAGTGTAGCGAGCGGCATGCGCCAGCCAGCTTTGCGAGATCGATGAAAAATAGGCGTAGTCATGGCTGAACAGTTCATCGGCCTGCGCATAGTCTTCGGTCTGCACTAACCAACAATGCTCACAAACAAAGAGCTTGAGTGGGTAATAACATTCCGGCTTGTTCATATCTGCTTCGCTGAGATATGCGTTGGATGGTGGCGCAAACCCCAAGTCGAGAAATACGTGCTGCAACGGATGGTGGCAGTGACGGCAATTCATATTTTTTCTTGATCCTGATATTCGGCAATTTGTCGTAATGAAAATTCGCGCATACCATCACCGCGCTGATGCGCCTTGTGCCATGCGATAATATTTTCCAGCGCTTGTGCTAGTGCCCATTTCGGCTGCCAGTCCAAGCGCATTTTCGCTTTTGAGCAATCGAGCTTGAGATAATGCGCTTCATGTGGATGGTCAGCTCGGTCAAGCTTCCAACTCGCGCCATCGCCCCATTGCTGGGTGAGTCGCTCGACAATCCATTGAACAGGCTTGGCATCTGCATCGTCTGGTCCAAAATTCCATCCTTCGGCATAGGCAGACCCTTCTTCATACAGATTCTGCGCCAACTGCAAATAACCGCTTAATGGTTCCAGTACATGTTGCCAAGGACGAATAGCCTGAGGGTTTCGAATCACGACTGAACGGTTTTCGGAGATCGCACGCAGAATGTCGGGTACTAAACGATCTGCCGCCCAATCGCCACCGCCGATCACATTGCCAGCCCTTCCGCTTGCCAAGGCAAGCTGATGATCCGCATATTTTTCCGTATTGAAAAATGAACTGCGATATGCCGCGGTTACCAATTCAGCGCAACCCTTGCTGTTGCTGTAGGGATCAAAGCCGCCCATCGCCTCATTTTCGCGATAACCCCAGACCCACTCCTTGTTCTCATAACATTTATCACTGGTGACATTCACCACCGCGCGTACTGATTTTGTTTGACGAACCGCCTCCAGTAGATGCACCGTGCCCATCACGTTGGTGGAATAGGTTTCCACCGGATCGATATATGAATAACGCACCAATGGTTGCGCTGCCATATGGATGACGATTTGCGGTACGGCGCTTTGCATGGCTGACGCAAGCGCAGTTCCATCGCGAATATCACCGATAACGGAACGCATTCCGCGCGCAACATCCGCCACCTCGAACAGGTTTGGTTGCGTAGGCGGTTGCAGCGCATAACCCGTCACCACGGCATCCATCTGTTGCAGCCACAGACACAACCAACCTCCCTTGAAACCGGTGTGGCCGGTCACAAAGACATTCTTGCCCGCCCAGAACTGCTGATTCACGGCCATACCTTCCACGGCGCTTTGCCGGACTGCCATAGTTCTTCCAGGTGGTTCTTGTCGCGCAATGTATCCATTGGTTGCCAGAAGCCTTGATGTTGAAATGCGGCGAGTTGTCTTTCTTTGGCCAATCTCTCGAGAGGCCCGCTTTCCCAGGAGGCATTATCGCCATCAATATAGTCAATGACTTTAGGTGAAAGAACAAAATAGCCACCATTAATCCTGCCGCCATCCCCTTGAGGTTTTTCCATAAAACCATTTACCAAGTCACCATCCGTTTCCAGCGCGCCATAACGGCCTGGCGGCTGTACAGAAGTAATGGTGGCCATGCGCCCTTGCTGTGTATGGAATGCAACCAAGGCCCTCACGTCTACATCAGCCACACCATCGCCATAGGTAAAACAGAAGTCTTCATCACCCAGATATTTTCTTACACGTTTTAAACGCCCACCGGTAAGGGTCATATCGCCTGTATCCACCAACGTTACACGCCATGGCTCGGCGCTATTTTGATGAACTTCCATCTTGTTTGCGGTCATGTCAAAGGTTACGTCAGACATGTGCAAAAAATAGTTTGCGAAGTACTCTTTTATTACATAGCCTTTATAACCACAGCAAATGACGAAGTCATTAATGCCGTGAAAGGAGTAGGTTTTCATGATGTGCCACAGGATCGGCTTTCCGCCGATCTCGATCATCGGTTTTGGCTTGAGGTGGGTTTCCTCCGAAATGCGAGTACCAAGGCCACCGGCAAGAATCACAGCTTTCATTTTTATGCGCCCATCCCAAATAACCTGATTCGGCGGTGAAAAATCTCAGGATCAAGCCTTACATTTGACATTTTCACCCCCCTTTTTTCCGCCTGTTTCACCGCCCGACTCACGGTAGCGTAACTCACACGAAGTTGTGTTCTGATTGCATCAGGCCGATTGTATGTTGGTATATAAATAAATAGCTTTTCCATACCGCCCTGGCCATTCTGCGGAAGCTGGGGCTGCGCTCGAGTAGTTGTTCGTACGTGCCTTGCGCCACCACCCGTCCGTGTTCCAGTTCCACGATGGTATCACAGCGCCGCACGGTGGTTAGCCGGTGGGCGATGAGCAGGATGGTGAGGTCGCGGTTAAGCCCCTCAATGGCATCCATCACCGACTGTTCGGTGGCGTTGTCGAGAGCGCTGGTAGCTTCGTCGAATACCAGCACGCTGGCCTGCTTGTAGAGCGCACGGGCGATACCAATTCGTTGGCGCTGGCCCCCGGAGAGGCGGATGCCCCGCTCCCCCACGAGTGCGCTGTATCCCTCCGGTCGGCTTTCGATGAAATCGGCAATCTGGGCCTGACGTGCCGCCTGTTGTACTCGTTGCAGATCGATTGCACTGCGTGGGA
>CAMTXD010000031.1:0-12934 GCA_947085625.1 uncultured Gallionellaceae bacterium
CGGCGTAGTTATTCATACGCCCGACGGAACAAAATTTCCCTACGAAACAAAAGACCAGCGAGGGCACGCGTTAATTTATGAAACGTTCGGGGTGGGATGGGTGGAGCGGTTTTGCGTAACCCATCAAGCGCACGTAGCAATGATGGGTTACGCATGAAGCCGCTCCACCCATCCTACTCATTGACGAGCTATGATTTCTGTCACTATGTATAAAAGGAAGTGATGCAATGGACATACTTGCCGCACAAGTTGGCGGAACGCTTAAAGCGCATGGCCTGATGCTGGCCACAGCCGAGTCCTGCACCGGTGGTGCGGTGGCGATGGCTGTTACCGATGTGGCGGGTAGCTCCGCATGGTTTGAGCGCGGTTTCATTACTTATGCCAATGAAGCCAAGCAGGAAATGCTGGGCGTGGCGCAAGAAACGATGATACGCCACGGCGCGGTGAGCGAAGCCGTGGTGCGCGAAATGGTGGCGGGTGCGCTACGACATAGCCATGCGCAAGTGGCGCTGGCGGTCAGCGGCATTGCCGGACCTGCTGGCGGCACACCGGAAAAACCGGTCGGCACGGTGTGGTTCGCCTGGGGTATCAAGGGCGGGCAGTGTGTAGCACAGTTGCACCGCCTGTCCGGCAACCGTGCGGCAATCCGCGCGCAGTCTGTGCATATTGCGTTGCAGGGGGTAATGAATTTGATGGGGCAGGTGACAGAAACAGCTTAAAAATCCAGATTTAATCCCAACTGCTGCGTTGCAGTAAAAATTTCTTGCTTACATATCAATTATATGCGGCGCTACGAAATTTTTCCCGCGCCTTGCATTTGGGCGAACTCTGAATTTTTTAGAGATGCCCTTATGATCTCAATAGAACGATCGTTCTATACAAATCAAAACCGATATGCCATAATCATCTGTATCATTGTTCAATAGGGAGAAACAGCATGGATGACAACAAAAGCAAGGCACTCGCAGCGGCGTTGAGCCAGATTGAAAAGCAGTTCGGCAAGGGTTCTATCATGCGTCTGGGCGAGCATGACATTGTGCGCGACATCCAGGTGGTGTCCACCGGCTCGCTCGGGCTGGACATCGCGCTGGGCGTGGGCGGTTTGCCGCGCGGCCGCGTGATCGAAATATACGGCCCGGAATCGTCCGGAAAGACCACGCTCACGCTGCAAGTGATTGCCGAGATGCAGAAGCTGGGCGGCACGGCGGCATTTATAGATGCGGAACATGCGCTCGATCCGCAATATGCGCAGAAGCTCGGCGTGAAGGTCGAAGACCTGCTGATCTCGCAGCCGGATAATGGTGAACAGGCGCTGGAAATCGTCGACATGCTGGTGCGCTCGGCCGCGGTGGACATCGTGGTAGTAGACTCGGTCGCCGCACTCACGCCCAAGGCAGAAATAGAAGGCGAGATGGGCGATGCGCAGATGGGCCTGCACGCGCGCCTGATGTCGCAAGCCTTGCGCAAACTCACCGCGAATATCAATCGTTCCAACACCATGGTGATTTTCATCAACCAGATCCGCATGAAAATCGGCGTCATGTTTGGCAGCCCGGAAACCACCACCGGCGGCAATGCGCTCAAGTTCTACGCCTCGGTGCGCCTGGACATCCGCCGCACTGGCGCGATTAAAAATGGCGATGAAGTGATCGGCTCAGAAACCCGCGTCAAAGTGGTCAAAAACAAAGTCGCGCCGCCATTCAAACAGGCGGAATTCGATATTCTGTATGGCGAAGGAATTTCGCGCGAAGGCGAGATTGTTGACCTGGGCGTGCTGCATAAATTTATAGAAAAGTCTGGTGCATGGTACGCCTACAAGGGCGAGAAAATTGGCCAGGGCAAAGACAATGCGCGCACCTATCTGAAAGAACATTCGGCCATCGCGATGGAAATCGAAAATAAAATCCGCGAGGCGGTGGGTGTTGCACTAATCAGTGGTGGCGAAAAAATCGAAACCCACAAAAGCGCCAAGTTGAAGAGCGCGTCATCCAAGCAAGTTGTCGAAGAAGCCTGAGATAACTTTGCGTGTCCGCGCCATGCGGTTTTTGGCGCGGCGCGAATATAGCCTTGCTGAACTGCACGCCAAGCTATCGTCGCATGCCACGCCTGAAGACAACCTGGATGCGGTGCTGGACGAACTGGTAAAACGAGGCTGGTTGTCTGATGCACGTGCTGCCGAGCAGATAGTGAATGCACGGCGTTTGCGTTTTGGTACGCAGCGTATTGCACATGAGCTGAAGCAAAAAGGCATCAGCGACGACCTTATCAATGCAGCATTGCCGCAATTGAAGCAAGGCGAGTTGGAGGCGGCACGTGTAGTGTGGCACAAGAAGTTTGGTGCTGTGGCGCAGGACGCGAAGGAAAAGGCGAAGCAGATGCGGTTTTTGCAATCGCGGGGGTTTTCGATGGAGGTTATATTCAGGGTGTTACGGCTTGAAGAGGCACAGGAATAAATGGCATCAATTTTATCGAATCAGCAAATTGTGTAGGGGAGGTAGGGATAATGTCGTTCAGCTCAATTGAGATTTGTGCAGGCGCGGGAGGCCAAGCTCTGGGGCTGGAACAGGCAGGCTTTGAGCACGCCAGTCTTGTTGAGATTGATTCAAATGCCTGCCAAACCCTACGCATCAATCGTCCGCACTGGAATGTAGTTGAAGGCGATCTTGGCTGCTACTCAGCAGAGAAATGGAAAGGTATTGAACTTCTTGCGGGTGGTGTGCCTTGTCCACCTTTTTCAAAAGCAGGTAAACAGCTTGGCAATCAGGATGAACGTGACCTGTTTCCAGAGGCACTTCGTTTGGTGTCAGAGTGTGAGCCACAAGCCGTGATGCTCGAAAATGTTCGTGGCCTTCTGGATTCAGTTTTTGATGATTACCGTGCAAAGATCATCTCTGACCTCAAAAAAATGGGTTATATCGCCGAATGGCGCCTGCTCAATGCAAGCGATTTTGGGGTTCCACAATTACGCCCACGGGTTGTCTTTGTGGCGTTAAAAAAGAACGTAGTAGAACACTTTAGTTGGCCTTTAGTGCTTACCTCTCCACCACCGACTGTTGGAGAAACTCTATTCGACTTGATGGCTGAAAATGGATGGCTTGGTGCAGAGCAGTGGCGGGAACGAGCGCGTCACATAGCTCCGACGTTGGTAGGGGGGAGTAAAAAACATGGTGGGCCAGATCTGGGTCCGACAAGAGCAAAAAAGGCTTGGGCCTCGATTGGGGTTGATGGCATGGGCATAGCCGATGCAGCACCGGAAAAAGATTTTATGGGGATGCCACGCCTTACGGTTCGCATGACAGCTCGCGTACAAGGATTCCCCGACCAGTGGAGAATTAGTGGCAAGAAAACAGCCGCTTACCGTCAAGTTGGAAATGCATTTCCCCCACACGTTGCCTGTGCTGTTGGCAGGCAAATTCAAGTTGCCATGAATGAGGCTGCAAAGCAAAAGCTGAAGCGAGCCTAATCATGGAAAAAAAGAAATCACCAAAGGGCGGAGCACGGGGAAAACTTCGGGTGCATTTTTTGGCAAATATCGGCAGAGTCATGGATTCGGATGAGCTACGTGGTATTGCGGGCAATCAAACGGAATGGGCTAGACGAGTCAGGGAATTGCGTACTGAAGAGGGTTATCAAATTCTCACCCATAATGACCGCAGCGATTTGAAGCCTGGCCAGTATTTTCTTGAAACACCCAAACCACAACCTGCTTTCGCAGCGAGCCATATCCAAAGAGACGCGGGCATATGTTCTGGACAGGAATGGGTTTACCTGCCAGATGTGCGGGGCCGTTGCGGGCGAGCCACACCCCTACGATAAAACAAGAAAAACTCGCCTGCATCTCGGACATGCCATTGATAAAAGTATGGGCGGTACGGACGACCCATTCAATCTTCGCGCTATATGCTCCGTCTGCAACGAAGGCGCGTCTAACGTGACTCTTACACGTCCAGATTTACAAAAACTACTTATTCAGGTTCGCCGTGCTACATCTCAAGATCAGCTTGAACTATTGCAGTGGTTGATTAACAAGTTTCCAAAGCAGGCAGCTAACAAGTTAAAGTTGTAAATCTACCAGGTAACATTGGCATCTTCGCATCAGAAGATAAAAAGTCTCTGAAAAATCCAGACGCATTGGATTTAGAACCAAGATGCCTTTTGAGACAGCGTAACGTGCACCACAACCAGCGTCCGAGCCTGCCGGTATCCGCCCATCCCTTGAATAATGGAGGTCTGTTGAATAGACCTTGAGCAACACGGGCTTTAGAGAGTAAAATACGGCACTTTTTTATGAAGAGAGAAATATATGTCTATTAATGCGGCGCAAAAAGCGCAAATTGTGACTGATTATCAACGTGCCAAAGGCGACACAGGTTCCCCTGAAGTGCAAGTTGCTTTGATAACCGCGCGCATCACCTACCTCACTGAACATTTCAAGGATCACAACAAGGATCACCATTCCCGCCGTGGTTTGCTGCGTCTGGTCAGTCGCCGCCGCAAGCTGCTGGATTACCTCAAGGGTAAGAATGAAGATGGCTACAAAGCGTTGATTGAACGCCTGAAACTGCGCAAATAATATGTCAAGTGGGCCGCAGATGCGGCCCATGTTTTTTTGTTATCCTAAACATGGCGCGAGTGCGCCATGTTTTGCCTATTCCTATTAGAGAGAGACAAATACTATGAGTCACTACAAAAAAACACTAGCGTTCGGCAAGCATCAACTCACTCTGGAAACGGGTGAAATCGCGCGTCAAGCCAGCGGTGCTGTAATGGTCAGCCTGGATGACACCGTGGTACTGGTCACCGTGGTCGGCAGGAAAGATGCCAAACCGGACCAGGATTTTTTCCCCTTGACCGTGGATTATCAGGAACGCACTTACGCTGCGGGCAAGATTCCCGGCGGCTTTTTCCGCCGCGAAGGCCGTCCCAGCGAAAAGGAAATTCTCACTTCGCGCTTGATTGACCGCCCCTTGCGTCCGCTGTTCCCCGAAGGCTTCTACAACGAAGTGCAAATCATCGCCACCGTGATTTCTTCCGACAGCCAGATTGATTCCGACATTCCTTCCTTGATTGGCGCTTCCGCTGCCTTGATGCTCTCCGGCATCCCGTTTGACGGCCCGGTAGGCGCGGCGCGGGTAGGCTATATCAACGGCGAATATGTGCTTAACCCGACCGCCGATGAGTTGCTGGAATCGCAGATGGATTTAGTGGTGGCGGGGACGCAGCAGGCAGTGTTGATGGTGGAATCAGAAGCGCAGGAATTGTCAGAAGAGGTGATGCTGGGCGCGGTCATGTTTGGCCATCAGCAGATGCAGGCGGTAATCCTAGCCATCATTGAAATGGCCGATGCTGTTGGCGCAGATGATTGGGATTGGACGCCAGCGACCAAGGATGATGCGATCATCGCCAGGATAGCCGAAATGGCTGAAAACGAGCTGCAAGCCGCATACGCCGTGCGCCAGAAACAGGCGCGCACAGTTCAGGTGGATGCGATTCGTGGGCGGGTGATGGAAGCCCTGACGGCAGCGGACAGCAGCCTGCAAAAAAATCATCTCAACGAATTATTCAGCGCGCTGGAAGCCAAGATTGTGCGCGGCCAGATATTGAACGGCGACCCGCGCATTGACGGACGCGACACCCGCACTGTGCGGCCTATCACCATACGCACCGGCGTATTGCCGCGCACGCATGGCTCGGTGCTGTTTACGCGCGGCGAGACGCAGGCACTGGTGGTCGCCACGCTGGGGACGGCACGCGATGCGCAAAAAATTGATGCTTTGCAAGGCGAGTACACCGACCGCTTCATGTTGAACTACAACTTCCCGCCGTATGCCACTGGCGAAACGGGTCGCGTCGGTACGCCCAAGCGCCGCGAAATCGGGCATGGCCGGTTGGCTAAGCGCGCTCTGGTTGCAGGTTTGCCCAGCGCGGAAGAATTTGGCTACTCCATCCGCGTGGTTTCGGAAATTACCGAGTCGAACGGCTCCAGCTCGATGGCTTCGGTGTGTGGCGGATGTCTGGCGATGATGGATGCCGGCGTGCCATTCAAGAACCATGTGGCGGGCATTGCTATGGGGCTGATCAAGGAAGGAAAGCGTTTCGCCGTGCTGACCGATATTCTTGGTGATGAAGATCATCTGGGGGATATGGATTTCAAGGTGGCGGGTTCAGAGCACGGTATCACTGCGCTGCAAATGGACATTAAGATCAACGGCATCACGCGCGACATCATGCAAGCAGCCCTGAGTCAGGCACGCGAAGGGCGCATGCACATTCTCGAGATCATGATGCAGGCTATGCCTGTGGTACGGGGAGATGTGTCGGCTCACGCGCCGCGCATGATCAAGATCAAAATTAATCCGGAAAAAATCCGCGACGTGATTGGCAAGAGCGGCGCAGTCATCCGCGCTCTGACCGAAGAAACCGGCACCACGATTGATATTGATGATGAAGGCAACGTGACCATCTCCAGCGTCAGCAGCGAAGGTGGCCTGATGGCCAAGAAACGCATCGAGGACATCGTGGCGGAAGTGGAAGTGGGCAAGACTTACGAAGGTACGGTGGTCAAGATGCTGGATTTCGGCGCGATCGTGAATATCATGCCGGGCAAAGATGGCTTACTTCACATCTCGCAGATTTCCAATGAGCGCATTAACGCCGTGACGGATGTCCTGAAAGAAGGGCAGATTGTAAAGGTCAAGGTGCTGGAAGCCGATGAAAAGGGCCGTCTGCGCTTGAGTATGAAGGCGTTGCTGATCCCAGAAATAACTGTAGCGTCCGTTTCAGAGTAAGCCTGGAATACCTGGTATAGCAAGAAGCCCCGTTTTACGGGGCTTTTTCATATGGACACCTCTAAAAATTCAGATTTCATCCCAACTGCTGCGTTGCGGAAAAAATTTCTTGCTAACATATCAAACATATGCGACGCTGCAAAACGAAGTTTCAGTGTAGGGTAACCTTTAGGTTAGCCAGAACTAAAATTTCTCCCGCGCCTTGCATTTGGGCGAACTCTGGATTTTTAGAGGTATCCATATTTACCCGAGGATGATTGTGTGACTAACCAGCGCATGGAGTTTTCGATTTCCCGCGCCTTGCGCGATTTCTTGCAGGAGTGCGTCAGGCACAGACTGATGGTAGAATTTTTCTGTTGCGTGGCAAACTGCTACAGAAAAATAAAAATACGAAGGGCGCTCAATGTCAAAATCATCACTTGCCAGATGTCTCGTTGAAACACTTCCACCCGGTGTGGACGGACTTTTCAATCCTTGGCGAGATTGTTGTCCGCATGATGCTGCCGGTAATGGTCCGGTCGAGAAGCTAGAGCGGCTTGCGCTGCATTTGGACTGTTCGCCGGAATTCATTCTCACTGGAGAAGCGCCTGGATATGCTGGCTGCCGCTATAGTGGGATTGCTTTCACAAGCGAACGATTGCTCGGCGAAGGCGCCATCCCGCGTATCCCAGCCTTGTCTAACCGGCTGTCAACCAGACGATTGCCGTTCTCCGAGCCATCGGCCACAATTGTTTGGGAAACGCTCTATCGACTTGGAATTGCAGAATGCACAATTCTTTGGAATGCGTTGCAGCTACACCCGCATCGCTTAGGTAATTTGTGGTCGAACAGAACGCCGACACCGTCCGAGATAAACTTGGGTGAACCCGCTTTACGGATACTGGTTGAAGCATTTCCGTCTGCCAAAATTATCGCTGTTGGGAGGAAGTCAGAATGGCTCTTGCGGGAGATGGGTATTCCAACAGCGGGTTCGGTGCGTCATCCAGCCTACGGAGGGGCCACTGAATTTGCCGCCGGGCTGAAGGATATGATGTGAGTGACACGTCACACGAATTTAATGTTAAAGAATTCATCGCCAGCCTGCCTTTGCTGCCTGGGGTGTACCGCATGTTGGATAGTCAGGGGCAGGTGCTGTACGTCGGCAAGGCGGGGCAGCTGAAAAAGCGTGTTGCCTCCTACTTTCAAAAAACTAACATCTCGCCGCGCATCAGCCTCATGGTGTCGCATATCGCGCGCATCGAGGTGACGGTTACACGCTCCGAAGCCGAGGCGCTGTTGCTGGAAAATAACTTAATAAAATCTTTAAAACCACGCTATAATATACTGTTCAGAGACGATAAAACCTATCCATACATCATCCTGACTGGGCATGATTTTCCGCGCCTGGCCTACTATCGCGGTGCGACGGGCAAGCAGCAGCAAAGCTTCGGGCCCTATCCCAATTCACACGCCGCCAAGGAAAGCGTTAACCTGCTGCAGAAGGTTTTTCGCATTCGCACTTGCGAAGACAGCGTCTTCGCCAACCGCACGCGCCCTTGTTTGCTGCACCAGATTCACCGCTGCACTGCGCCTTGCGTGGGGCTGATCAGCCCACAGGATTACGCAGCAGATGTACACAAGGCGGCGCTGTTGTTACAGGGTAAGCAGGGTGAGGTGGAAGGGATGTTGCGCTCAGGCATGGAGCGGGCAGCGGAACAACAACACTACGAGCAGGCAGCAGCGTTACGCGACCAGTTGCAGGCCTTGCATACCGTGCAGCAAAAACAGTTCATGGACAGTGGCCGTGCCACAGATGCGGATATTGTTGCGGTAGCCGAACTGGGTGGGGTGATGTGCGTGAATCTGGCCATGGTGCGCGGCGGCAGGCATTTGGGCGACAAGAGCCTGTTCCCGCAGAATGCCGCAGGGCAAATGCCAGGCGATGTGCTGCAAGCCTTTTTGGCGCAGCATTATTTAGACCGTAGCGCGCCGCCGCTGATACTCACCAGCGAAGAAATCCAGACCGACACTTTTGAAGAGCTACTGGGCGAGCAAGCGGGATATAAGGTACAAATACGCCATTCAGTTAGTGGCGAACGCAAACAGTGGCTGGACATGGCGCGGCAAAATGCGCTGCTGACATTGCACCAGCAAGCGGCGCAGCAGGCTGGGCAACTGGCCCGAGTGGAGAAGTTACGCGAGGTGCTGGCGTTGCCACGATTGTCGCGCATCGAATGTTTTGACATCAGCCATACCATGGGCGAAGCCACCGTAGCCTCGTGCGTGGTGTATGACAACCTGGCCATGCGTAACGCCGAATATCGGCGCTACAACATCGGCGGCATCACCGGTGGGGATGATTACGCGGCGATGCGTCAGGCCCTGTTGCGGCGCTACCAGAAATTGCAAGCCCAGTCAGGTCGTTTATTGGGCGAGGGCAAGCGCCCCGATCTTATTTTGATTGATGGTGGAGCGGGGCAGTTGGGCGTAGCTTGCCAGGTGATGGAACAACTCGGCCTGACGGACATCCCCTTGCTGGGTGTGGCTAAAGGGGTGGAACGCAGAGCGGGACTGGAACAATTATTTCTGCCACGGCAGGAAAAGCCGTTACAATTGCCTCCGGACAACCCGGCTCTGCATTTGATCCAGCAGGTGCGCGATGAAGCCCACCGATTCGCTATCAGTGGACACCGCGCCAAGCGCGGCAAAGCACGCACGGCCTCGATGCTGGAAGAAATAAGCGGGGTAGGGGAGAAGCGCCGGCGTAATTTGCTGGCTCGTTTCGGCGGTCTGCAGGGCGTTTACCAAGCTGGCGTGGATGAGTTGGCGCAGGTGGACGGCATCAGCCAGGCGCTGGCAGAAAAAATTTATCAACAATTACACTGAGATTGTACAGATATCATGCCACTCAATATTCCCAACCTGCTGACCTGGTTCCGCATCCTGCTCATACCGGTATTTATCGGCGTGTTTTACCTGCCGGATGCGCTGCTCAGCCTGCACCACAAGCACCAGCTTAGCGCGTTGATATTCGCGCTGGCCGCGCTGACCGACTGGCTGGACGGTTATCTGGCACGCGCCCTCAACCAGACTTCCGCCTTTGGCGCATTCCTCGACCCGGTGGCCGACAAGCTGATGGTGGCTGCCGCATTGATCGTGCTGGTGAATCTGGGCTATGTGGATATGGTCATCGCCATTATCATCATAGGCCGCGAGATTGCCATCTCGGCATTGCGTGAATGGATGGCGCAACTGGGCGACAGCAGGAGCATCGCAGTTTCCATGCTGGGGAAAATGAAGACCGTATCCCAGATGGTCGCGGTATCGCTGTTGCTATATCACGAACCGTTGGCTGGTTTGCCGACTCATGCAATAGGTACGTGGTTGATTTACCTCGCTGCGCTGCTGACCATGTGGTCCATGATTTTTTATTTAGTGCTCGCGCTGCCGCAAATTAACAAAAAACCGCGTCAGTAGATTGATTTTTCATCGCATGCCCTGTATAGTTCTGCGCTCTCGGGGTGTAGCGTAGCCTGGTAGCGCGCCTGCTTTGGGAGCAGGATGTCGGGAGTTCGAATCTCTCCACCCCGACCAGGTTAGATATGTATTAAATAGTCGAATTGTCCGCCGAAAGAATTGTGCCCGTAGCTCAACCGGATAGAGCACCAGCCTTCTAAGCTGGGGGTTACAGGTTCGATTCCTGTCGGGCACACCAGAAGTGCGACTTATGTCAGTTTATCGGTTCAATGGTGGTCGTAGCTCAGTTGGTAGAGCCCCGGATTGTGATTCCGGTGGTCGTGGGTTCGAGCCCCATCGATCACCCCATTTTACTTTTCTTGTTTATTCTTTGGCCGGAATACCTGGTCACACCCAAAGCGGGTAATAGTGGTGATGACAAAATTTGTTGATCTAATACTGGTTACGAATACGATTTAACATAATATACATTATGCGAAGTAGAAGAAAGTCTTAGTCCATGGAAGTTTTTATGTTTTCAATTGCTTACCCGCTTAAGCCGAAAAGTCTGTTAACTTCTCTATCACTGCTGAAATACAGCGCGCCGTCCGGCCCGATCGCCACCCCCACCGGGCGCGCCCAGCGCTTGCCATCGGGCAATGGCCTTCGCAAAAACAGTAAAATCACATTGGTCGGGCATCATCCACTTCGTCGAATCGCGCATCACCAACGCCATATTGGAGGGGATTAACAGTAAGGTGCAGCTAGCCAAAAGACGCGCCAAGGGCTACCGCAATATCGGGAATTTTAGCAACATGATTTACTTCACGCCAGGCGCGATGGCCGATTCGCTGACATGCCTCACCAGCTTAGACCAGCACCCGCACTGAATGTGGTGGAATTGCGGTTAAAACCCACGCCCGCCGTGACAGACAGATTATCTGTGACTACGCCACGAAAGGCCGCTGCCATAGCCTGTTGCCCTTTGAAGTTGCCGTAGCCCACGCCCAACATGTAGCGCTTTCCCGCGACAAGATTGGGCACGGCAGCCAATGCCGCCACGGAAGCGATGCCCGAGTAGGCACCTTTTAATTGACTAAAATTAACTGCGTCAAAATCGTAGCGGCCATCCGCAACGCCTGTTACCCGAATCGGCGCGCCTGCGTCAGTCAAGAAGTTGGCGACCGGGCTGGCTTGACCATAGCGGGTATCCTGCCCCAAGGTCATTCTGGCGGTTTGCTCACCTGAAGTCCCCGTCACGCTCACACCATACACGGTGCCTTCGCCTGTCAGCGCAACACCTGTCGTTGCGCCAGCCGCGTTTGTGACTACCGAACCAGCGCCTGAGGCGATGGTGTTACTGCCTGTCGATGCCGTGATGGTGTTGCTGATACCTGCGGTCAAGGTATTCGTTGTTGCCGCCTGAATGGTATTCGTGCCACCTGCCGCATTCGCCAGTAATTGGTTGGACACATTGTTTACGCCACCGATCATCACCGAAGTCGCGCCGCCTGTATTGCTGGCATTGATCACGGTAATTTCGGGTGAAACAAGGGTGCCGACTGCCAATGTGGCGCTTGAGTCGGCCAGCGTTAAGCTGGAAGAGTTAGTGCCGCCTGTCAGCGTCGTCTGGCTAGCGGTAATGCTGAGGCCCTTGCCCGCATTATTTAGCAGGCTGGCGCTGGCGCCATTCAAAGTAGCCGTCGCGCCCTTGCCCACCATCGCCACACCGTTGTTCGTGGTCACCGCAATAGAACTCGTGCCGCTCGCATTCACCAGGCTCACGCCGCTGCTATCGACTATTATTCCGTTGCCCGTACCTGGCGCGCCTGAAAAAATCGCCGCACCTCCCCCAATATTCGCACCTGAATTTACACCGAGATTACCCGTCACACTCAGGTTATTGCGGAAGTTCGAGTTGCCCGAGATGTTCGCCCCGCCATCCACGCCGAGTCCCCCCCGTACATGCAGATCGTTGTTGAATTCCGAATTGCCGGCAACGCTCGTGCCGCCAGCCGTAACCACCACTGAACCGGCGAAGGTTTCTTCACAATAAGGCAATTGCCTGCCGGCATCTGTTTCAAGGGCATAGGCCCCGACGGTCAATCCTAGCGCAGCGCCCTGTGCGACGACTCCGGGGATCTCAGTGACAATAAACGCCGCACCCACCGCTTCAGCCGCAATACCCGCTCCATCTGCGGCAAAAGCCGCGCTATACAGCCCTATGAGGGTGTTATCTAGCTGTTGCCTACAAGTTGACGCTGCGATTGTTGACTGTTGGTTGGTGCTGGGCGAGGTTTGGACGAATTGCGCATAACTGGGTGTGATCCCACTCAATATCAGTAAGACTGTAGCCATTGTGATGTATTTTTCTGTTGCCAATCCTTGGCTGCTTTTTCTGCTCATGACCTTACTCCCTTGAATTTGACGAGCGGCAATATTAGCAGCCCGATTTAATTTTGGCTATACTGTGGACCCCTCGGTCAAGACAATAATGCATCGAGTTTAAGATGGTCGCCTTTTTCACGCAGCTGAACGGCGCTGCCCCGATTTCCTGCTTCTGTTTTTGCCATTTTTTCTGAAGACGATTTTTCTGTTTCCTTGTACTTATCCACAATCCTGGCGCCACCACCGACCCCTGTCCGATAGACCTCATCGGGCGTGTCGTAGCCCAGCGACTGGTGCTTTCTTTCCCCGTTGTAAAACACAAA
>CAMTXD010000032.1:0-21586 GCA_947085625.1 uncultured Gallionellaceae bacterium
CGCTCGCTCGTCGCCGCCTTGTTTCACCTTCGAAATAGAATTGGAATGAGATTGCGCCGCCATCGCCGCCACATAGCGTTGCGGCAGTTCGCAGGCAAATGCCTCAATTACCAGGTCAGCCACTCCCCTCTCCCCTGTGTGGGAGAAAGGGGGGAAGGTGTCAGCAGTCCAATGTCTGACCTCGACGCCTCGACAGTGTTGCTGTGCCAACGATGCATCCACCGCCGGGCACAGCCTGCGAAAACTCGCCAGATCGTCCACCCACAGCCGCACCGTCATGCCGTGCTCGTGCGCCAGTTGTCTGGCCAGCCGCCAGCACACGCCGATGTCGCCATAGTTGTCTACCACGGCGCAGAAAATGTCACAGGTAGTGAGCTTGGTCACCCCCTATCTTCTCTTTCCCACAATGCGTCCAAATCCCTTGCGCCATGAATCAGTGCCAGAACTACGATGCTGGTTTCTCCGATTTTGTAGATGAGACGATAATTTTTGACTAAGATTTCGCGGATGTCTTTGCTGCCAATTTCAGGAACAATCCTCTCGCGTGCGGGGAAAGGCTCAAGCAGCCGAGCCGCATCAAGAATTTCCTGCGCAAAGGCTGCTGCATAATACGGTGAATCTTTTCCGATGAACTCGGCGAGCGCTTCCAGGTCGGTGAGAGCTTCGTCCGACCAGATTATTTTCCGAGCCACTTTGCCATCCGCTTTTCAACCTCTTTCTGCGTGTGAACATTTCCCTTGCCGACATCTGCCAGCCCACGTTCAATTTTTTGAAGAACGTACAGGTGATACTGAATATCCTCCAACGAACAATCTTCGGTCAAGGTGCCGAGCAGCCGATTTACTTCCTGCTTCGCAGTTTGCATATATTTACCTCCATTCGAGAATTATACCCGTCATTCTGTCCGTAACTGCCAAGACCCGGGTAGTCACTTCCACTTTCCCCTTTGCAAAAGGGGAGCTGAGGGGGAGAGCGAAGCGAGGGGGCGTGATGTTTGTGCATACAGCGGGTTTGCGGTCACCGTAAATCCCCCTACCCAAATTTTTCAAAGGGGGGGAATGATGATGAAAACCAAGCACCTGAGTAGTTACCTTTTTTTGTGTATCGGGCGAATTTCCATGGTCACTCCATAATGCCACGGACGTGAAACGTCCTTCTTATTCCCACTCGAGGGTGGCTGGCGGCTTGCCGGAGATGTCGTAAACCACGCGGTTGATGCCGCGCACTTCGTTGATGATGCGGTTGGATACTTTAGCCAATAAGGAATATGGCAACTCCGCCCAGTGTGCGGTCATGAAATCCTCTGTCTGCACGGCACGTAGCGCGACCACCCATTCGTAAGTACGGCCATCGCCCATTACCCCGACCGATTTTACCGGCAGGAAGACAACGAAGGCTTGGCTGGTGAGGTCGTACCAGGTTTTCCTTGCACTCTCCTCTTCTTTCAAATCTTCCCCCGCTAGGGGAGAGCGTGGCGAGGGGCCGGGGGTGATGCGCAGTTCTTCGATAAAAATTGCATCGGCGCGGCGCAGCAATTCGGCGTATTCATGTTTGACTTCACCCAGGATGCGCACCGCCAGACCCGGCCCCGGGAAGGGATGGCGGTACACCATGTCGGGTGGCAAGCCAAGCGCCACGCCGAGTTCCCGCACTTCGTCCTTGAATAATTCGCGCAACGGTTCCAGCAATTTAAGATGCAAGGTATCGGGCAAGCCACCGACGTTGTGGTGCGATTTGATGGCGTGCGCCTTTTTGCTTTTGGCACCAGCCGATTCGATCACGTCGGGGTAGATGGTGCCCTGCGCCAGCCATTTGGCCTGTGGCAGCTTGGCGGCTTCATGCTGGAACACAACGACGAATTCGCGCCCGATGATTTTGCGCTTTTGCTCGGGGTCGGATATGCCAACCAAATGTTTCATGAATTCCGCGCTGGCATCCACATGGATAACTTTCACCCCCAGATTTTTGGCGAACGTTTCCATTACATGCTGCGCCTCATTCAGGCGCAACAGGCCGTTGTCCACGAACACACAAGTCAGTTGCTGGCCGATGGCGCGATGCAGCAGCGCCGCTGCCACGGAAGAATCCACGCCGCCGGACAGGCCGAGGATGACCTCTTCCCGGCCCACCTGCGCGCGGATTTTTTCAACCGCTTCGGCAATGTAATCCGGCATATTCCAGTCCTGCCCGCAGCCGCAGATGTCGTGTACAAAGCGGCCAAGCAGCGCCTTGCCCTGCGGCGTGTGAGTTACTTCAGGATGAAACTGCACGGCATAAAAACTTCGTGACTCGTCAGCCATCGCGACTATGGGCGTCGCTGCATTGGACGCAATCACGGCAAAGCCGGGTGGCAACTTCGTTACCTTGTCGCCGTGGCTCATCCACACGTCGAGCAAGCCGTGGCCTGCGTCGTTACTGCGATCCTGAATGTCGCGCAACAATTTTGAATGGCCGCGCGCACGGATTTCCGCATAGCCGAATTCGCGCACCAAACCGTTTTCTACCGCACCGCCCAATTGCACCGCCATGGTCTGCATGCCATAACAGATGCCCAGTAGCGGCACGCCCAGCTCGAACACCGCTTGTGGTGCGCGTGGCGTGTCGCCCTCGGTCACCGAATTGGGACCACCCGAAAGGATGATGCCGTCCGGTTTGAATTCACGGATGAATGCATCGCCGACGTCGAATGGGTGCAGTTCGCAGTACACATGGCATTCGCGCACGCGGCGCGCGATGAGCTGGCTGTATTGTGAACCAAAATCGAGGATGAGGATTTTTTTATGAGGCATGGTTTAATGAAATTTGAAAGGTGCAAGGTGCGGAGGTCTTACTTTGCACCTTGTACCGACTTTAATCAATATGATAATTCGGCGCTTCCTTGGTGATCTGCACGTCGTGTACGTGCGACTCACGCATGCCGGCGGAAGTAATCTGCACGAATTCGGCCTTGGCATGCATGGTGGCGATGTCCGGACAACCCAGATAGCCCATGCTGGCGCGCAAACCGCCCATTAACTGGTGTATCACTGCCAGCGCACTACCCTTGTACGGTACGCGTCCTTCCACGCCCTCCGGCACCAGTTTTTCGTGGTTATCCTCGTCGTCCTGGAAATACCGGTCGCTGGAACCCTGCTGCATCGCGCCCAAGCTGCCCATGCCGCGATAGGATTTGTAGGAACGCCCCTGGAATAATTCCACCTCACCCGGCGCTTCTTCCGTGCCGGCAAACAGGCCGCCCAACATCACCACATGCGCGCCAGCCGCAATGGCTTTGGAGATATCGCCGGAGTAGCGCACTCCGCCGTCCGCAATCAAGGGCACGCCGGAACCGCGCAGCGCTTCGGCCACATTCTGGATGGCGGTAATCTGCGGAACACCGACACCGGCGACCATGCGCGTGGTGCAGATTGAGCCGGGGCCGATGCCGACTTTGACGCCGTCCGCGCCATGCTCCAGCAATGCCCTGGCCGCTGCGGCGGTGGCGATGTTGCCGCCGATCACGTCCACTGTAGGAAAGTTTTTCTTGACCCACCGAACGCGATCCAGCACACCCTGTGCATGACCATGCGCAGTGTCTACAACCAGCACATCCACTCCCGCGTCAACCAGCAGTGCAGCGCGTTCATCCGTACCTTCGCCGACGCCTATCGCAGCACCCACGCGCAAGCGTCCCAGTTCATCCTTGCATGCCTGCGGATGTTCACTGGATTTTAGGATGTCTTTTACCGTAATTAGTCCGCACAGCTCAAACGCATCATTCACCACCAGCACACGCTCGATGCGGTGCTGGTGCATCAAGGCGCGCGCCTCTTCACGGTTGGCATTTTCCTTGACCGTAATGAGCCGCTCACGCGGCGTCATGATGTTCTGGATAGGTTGGTCGAGATTGCTCTCGAAGCGCAGATCGCGGTTGGTCACGATGCCGACCACCTGCTTGCCCTGCACCACCGGCAATCCGGAAATTTTGTGCTGGCGGGTCAAGTTCAGTACATCACGTACCGTCATTCCGGGTGTGACGGTAATGGGGTCTTTCACCACACCGCTTTCAAAACGTTTTACCTTGGAAACTTCCTGCGCTTGTGCCCTGGCGCTCATGTTTTTGTGAATAATTCCGATGCCGCCTTCCTGCGCCAAAGCAATCGCCAGGCGTGCCTCGGTAACGGTATCCATCGCGGAGGACAGCAGGGGAATATTCAGGGTGATGTTGCGGGTAAGCTCGGTACGCAGGCTGACATCACGCGGCAACACATTGGAGTGTGCCGGTAGCAGCAAGACATCGTCAAAGGTCAGGGCTTTTTGGGTGATACGCATGCTTAACGCCTCGCTTTAATTAATATAGTGACGGGTGACGTAACCCCGGTTCATGTCACCTGTCACCGCTTTTCCGGCTCATGACATAGATGAGACATTCGCAGAACAACTCGCACCAGCCCTGGTCACTATTCTTCAACGCGTTCAGAAGGTTTTTTACTTCGGTGATAGGCCAGTTGCGGTTAAATGAAACCAGCCGTTCCTCTTGATAAATTTCCAGTAAAGGCTGCAATTTGTCGCCCAGCTTGTTTATTTCCTTGAGCATCAGCGCCAAATCCTTGTCGGAGTCGAGTTCAGCCGTCAGGTCGCCGTACATTTTCGGGTTCTGCTTGGCATATTCCACAAAGTGGCTGAGCAGATAAAAAAATTGACCCTTGTTATTTTCGGTAACCGGGTCGCCTAACATAAATGGCATGGGCATCAGCTCCAGCCAATAGTATTGAAATTTTAGATTGCGATGTTTGGTGATGCCAATATAACCGTTGCGGGCAGTAGTGCGCTGGATGCAGTCTTTCAGTATCAGCTTGTCGGAGGAGCGGGTCGCGATGCTCCCGTCACCCAGCACTTGCGGCTTTACCAGGAAAAAATCGGGGCAGTCGTCAAACACCTTGCCGGAATGTTGCTGCGCCTGGTAATAAGCGTTGAACAGTTTTAGCACGAGATTCTGATTCCGGTCGGTGCTGTGATAGTCCATATTGACGCCCGCCTTGGCTGGGGTGTGCAACATACTTGTTGGCCTTAACTTAATGGGTTGTACAAACCAGCCAAACAATGGCCAGACCTAAATCCCCTAATATGCGCCATTATGCCCTATTCATGCGGATTATTGCACCCTAGCCCGAATACTTCATAACACGCGCGGGCCCTCGCTAGTTTTTTGTCGCGGTCTTTTGTAAATTTTCGTCCAGCGTGGCAAGGGGAATGCCCTGGCGTAATGCCAGTTCGAGGTAGGATGCGTTGTAAGACATCGCGCAAGAAGTCGTGCTGCAATGGTGATGCACTTTGCTCCACCCATCCTGCAAGCTGGCTATCCCAGCAGTTGTTTTACATGCTCGCGTTCCTCCAGCAGTTCGCGGTGGCTGTCCAGCATGTGTTTGCGGCCCAGTTCGCTGATCGGCAGATCCTGCACGATGTGATAATGCCCGTGGCGGCAGGTGACCGGAAAACCGTACACCACGCCAGCGGGTATGCCGTAGCTGCCGTCCGACGGCACGCTCATGGTGACCCAGTCGTTGTGATGCGAGCCAAGCATCCAGTCATGCACATGTGCGATCGCCGAGTTGGCGGCGCTGGCGGCGCTGGACAGGCCGCGCGCTTCGATTACCGCCGCGCCACGCTGCTGCACGGTGGGGATGAATTCATTTTCTATCCAGGCGTGATCCTGTAAAATATCAAGTACGCGGCGCCCACGAATTTCGGCATGGGTCAGGTCAGGATATTGCGTACCGGAGTGATTGCCCCACACCACCATTTTTTTGATGTCAGAGACGGACTGAAGCAGTTTGCCTGCCACTTGCGCGATGGCGCGATTGTGGTCCAGGCGCATCATGGAGCTGAAGTTCTTGGGGTCAAGATCGGGCGCGTTATGCATCGCGATCAGCGCGTTGGTGTTGGCCGGGTTGCCCACCACCAGCACCTTGGCGTGGCGCGCGGCAACTTCATTTAATATCTTGCCATGTTGCGCAAAAATAACGCCATTGGCATCGATCAGATCCTTGCGTTCCATACCCTTGCTGCGCGGGCGGGCGCCGACCATCATTACCACTTCCGCATCGCGGAAGGCAACCTTGGGATCGTCACTTATGATAACTTGTTGTAGCAGCGGAAAAACGCAATCTTCCAGCTCCATCGCCACCCCGCGCAGGGCTTGTTGCGCCTGCGGCACATCCAGTAATTGTAATATAATTGGTTGATCGAGCCCGAGCATGCCGCCATTGGCAATGCGGAACAGCAGGCTGTAGCTAATCTGGCCCGCGGCGCCAGTGATGGTAATGCGGATGGGGGCTTTCATTGATATCTCCTACGCGGTGGGCGATGGAGACATTCTGCCAGTGTTTGTCGGCCAGGCAAAGAGGAAGCTACGAAAGCAGCGGAATCCGTATTCCGTTGCAGCCCAAAGCATGTAAGATTACGTCACGAATACTGTGGGAAACAATTGATGAACAAAAATCGTCCCATACACCTTGCCTTGCACCTGATTAAGCTGCCTTTGCCCGGCCTGGTTTCCATACTGCACCGCGTCAGCGGCTTGCTGCTGTTTCTGGCGCTGCCGCTGTTGCTGACCATGCTGCAATATAGCCTGCGCTCAATCGAGACTTACACCCATTTAGCCGGGATGTTGCAACATCCTGTCAGCAAATTGTTGCTGCTGAGCCTGCTGTGGGCTTTTTTTCACCATCTCTGCGCCGGTATCCGTTATCTGGCGATTGATCTGGATTACGGTGTCGGGTTGGCGCAGGCACGCGCCAGCAGCCGGTGGGTGTTGTGGTCGAGTTTGGGTCTGACCGTTCTGATGGGGGTATGGCTATGGTAGGCCGCATCGTTACCGGCGCGCATTATGGCTTGCGGGATTGGCTGGTGCAGCGCATTACCGCCGTGCTGATGGTGGCCTATATCTTGTTCATGGCGGGCTACGCGCTGTTGCATCCTGACCTTGGTTACGATAAGTGGATTGCGCTGTTTTCCAGCCAGGTAATGCGTTCATTTTCATTGCTGTTCCTGTTGGCCGTTTATTACCACGCGTGGATCGGGGTGCGTGACGTGGTGATGGATTACGTCAGGGCAGCGGGCATACGTCTTGCGATCTACACTGTGGTGATCGTGGCACTGTTGCTGTATGTAATCTGGTCGGTACAAATTTTGTGGGGAATGTAATGGGTACCTTTAAATGATGGTGTCGAAACGGACGTTTGATGTAGTGATCGTGGGGGCAGGCGGAGCTGGGATGCGGGCGGCCTTGGCCTTGTCGGAGGCCGGGCTGAAAGTGGCTGTGCTGTCCAAAGTTTTCCCCACGCGCTCACATACCGTGGCGGCGCAAGGCGGTATTGCCGCGTCGCTGGGTAATGTCAAAGAAGACAACTGGCACTGGCATATGTACGACACGGTGAAAGGCTCGGATTATCTGGGCGATCAGGATGCCATCGAGTTCATGTGCCGCGCCGCGCCCGAGGTGGTGTATGAGCTGGAACACTTCGGCATGCCGTTCGACCGCCTGGATAACGGCAAGATTTACCAGCGCCCCTTCGGCGGCCATATGCAGGGTTTCGGCAAGTCGCCGGTGGAGCGCGCTTGCGCCGCTGCCGACCGCACCGGACATGCCTTGCTGCACACTTTGTACCAGCAGAATATACAGGCCAACACCAATTTTTTTGTCGAGTGGATGGCGCTGGATTTGATCCGCGATGAGGAGGGCGATGTGCTGGGCGTGGTGGCGATGGAAATCGAAACCAGCGAAGTGATGATCTTGCAGGCGCGCGCTACCCTGCTGGCCACCGGCGGCGCGGGACGAATTTTTCAGGCCAGCACCAACGCCTACATCAATACTGGCGATGGCTTGGGCATGGCCGCACGTGCGGGCATACCGCTGGAAGACATGGAATTTTTCCAGTTTCATCCGACCGGGGTGTATGGCGCGGGCGTATTGATTTCGGAGGGCGTGCGCGGCGAGGGGGGCTATCTCATTAACAAGGACGGCGAACGCTTCATGCCGCGCTATGCTCCCACCGCCCAGGACCTGGCCAGCCGCGACGTAGTGTCACGCGCTGTGGCCACTGAAATCAAGGAAGGGCGCGGATGCGGGCCGCACGCTGACCACGTGTTGCTGAAGCTGGATCATATCGGTGAAGCGGTAATCCGGCAACGCTTGCCCGGCATACGTGAGATTGCGCTTAAATTCGCGCATGTTGACCCGGCCAAGGATCCCATTCCGGTCGTGCCCACCGCGCATTACATGATGGGCGGCATCCCCACCAACTATCATGGCCAGGTGGTCGCGCCGTATAAAACCGGGCCGGAAGAAGTGGTGCAGGGTTTGTATGCGGTGGGCGAATGCGCCTGCGTATCGGTGCATGGCGCGAATAGGCTGGGCTGTAATTCGCTGCTGGATTTGCTGGTGTTTGGGCGTGAAGCGGCGCGGCAGATTATCGAAGACTTGCAGCGCAACCCGCATCCCAAACCGCTGCCGCCCGATGCCGCAGATCGTCCCTTGGCGCGGCTGGCACGGCTGGGAGCACAAAAGAGCGGCGAAAGTGTGGCCGAGGTCGGCGCTGCGATGCGGCAGGTGATGCAAACCCATTGCGGGGTGTTTCGTTTTCCTGATTTACTGGCTGAGGGCGTAGCTAAAATCCGCGCCGTCGCCGAACAGGTCAAGCGCACTGCAATCAAGGACCACAGCAAAGTCTTTAATACGGCGCGTGTCGAAGCACTGGAGCTGGATAACCTGATCGAAGTGGCGCAAGCCACCATGCATGCCGCAGCGGCGCGCGAAGAAAGTCGCGGCGGGCATGCGCGCGATGATTTTCCAAACCGCGACGATGACAAATGGCTGAAACATTCGCTGTATTTCAGCGATGGGCACAAACTGGATTACAAGCCGGTGCGATTGAAACCGCTGACGGTGGAATCGTTCCCGCCCAAGGCGCGGGTGTACTAGGAGTTACGATGAAATTCAAAATCTACCGCTACAACCCGGAAACAGACGAGCAGCCTCATATGCGCAATTATGAGCTGGACATCAAGGCGGGCGACATGATGTTACTGGATGCGATCCTGCTCATCAAAGAGCAGGACGACAGTCTGAGTTTGCGCAAGTCGTGCCGCGAAGGGGTGTGCGGCTCGGACGCGATGAATATCAATGGCCGTAATGGGCTGGCTTGCATCACTCCGCTGTCCAGCCTGAAGCAGCCGATCGAGCTGCGTCCCTTGCCCGGCATGCCGGTGATCCGTGATCTGGTGGTGGACATGACGCAGTTTTTCAAGCAGTACCATTCGATCAAACCGTATCTGGTGAATAATGATCCGCCGCCGGAAACCGAGCGCCTGCAATCACCTGCACAGCGCAAGGAACTGGATGGTTTGTATGAGTGCATTCTGTGCGGCTGTTGCAGCGCGGCTTGCCCGTCAGTCTGGTGGAACCCAGACAAGTTCGTCGGCCCCGCCGGACTGTTGCAGGCTTATCGCTTTATTGCCGATACGCGCGATCAAGCCACCGCCGAGCGCCTGGATAATCTGGAAGACCCCTACCGTTTGTTCCGCTGCCATACCATCATGAATTGCGTGGATGTGTGTCCCAAGGATCTGAACCCAACGCAGGCAATAGGAAAAATCAAAGCGCTGATGGTAAAGCGCACGGTATGAAAGAATTGGATCCGGCATGAAAGAGTTAGAAAGAGTCCGCTGGCGCTGTCGGCGCGGCATGTTGGAGCTGGACATCGTGTTGGGGTGTTTCATTGAGCAGCATTATCCGCATCTGGACGAGGCGCAGCGGCTGGCATTTGATAGTTTGCTGGATATGCCCGACGCCACACTCTGGGATATGATTGCAGGCAAGGATTCAACGCCCCGGCATGGTGAACTAGGTACTATTCTGAAATTGTTACAAGCAGTTTAAGGGGGGTTTGGTTATGGAAAAAAAACGCTTTGCAACATTAACCCTGGATGACGGCAGAAGTGTCCAGCTACCGATATTATCCGGTACGCTGGGGCCCGATGTTATAGACATCCATGCGCTGAGCAAGCTCGGCATGTTCACCTACGACCCGGCCTTTCTGTCCACTGCCAGTTGTTCTTCCAGCATTACCTTTATTGACGGCGATGCTGGGCAGTTGTATTACCGCGGTTACCCTATCGAACAACTGGCGGAGCGTTCGGATTTTCTGGAAGTGTGTTACTTGCTGCTGCATGGGGAGTTACCAAATGCGGCACAGAAAGCCGAATTCAAGGGCAAGGTCACGCAACACACCATGGTGCATGACCAGATAGCCCGTTTCTTCAACGGCTTCCGCCGTGATGCGCACCCGATGGCGGTAATGGTCGGCGTGGTCGGCGCGCTGTCGGCTTTCTACCACGATTCGCTCGACATCAATAATCCGGAACACCGCGAAATTTCCGCGCTGCGCCTGCTGGCCAAGGTGCCGACTATCGCCGCGATGACCTACAAGTATTACACCGGCTTTCCCTTTATGTATCCGAAAAATTCTTTCAGCTACGTGGAAAATCTGATGTACATGATGTTCGCCACACCGGCGGAAGAGTATGTGCCTAACCCCAGGCTGGTGCGCGCGTTGGAACGCATTTTGATTCTGCATGCCGACCACGAGCAGAATGCTTCCACCTCGACTGTACGGCTGGCTGGCTCCAGCGGGGCGAACCCGTTTGCCTGCGTGTCTTCCGGCATCGCGGCACTGTGGGGGCCGGCGCATGGCGGCGCGAATGAGGCGGTGCTGAAAATGCTGGAAGAAATAGGTGATGTGTCGCGTGTGGCGGATTTCATGAAAGGGGTGAAGGACAAGAAATACCGCCTGATGGGCTTTGGCCATCGCGTATATAAGAACATGGATCCGCGCGCCAAGGTGATGCGCGAAACCTGTTATGAAGTGCTCAAGGAGCTCAAGCTGGAAAACGATCCGATCTTCAAGATGACGCTGGAGCTGGAGCAGATTGCGCTGCGCGACGAATACTTCATCGAGCGCAAGCTGTATCCCAACGTGGATTTTTATTCCGGCATTGTGCTGCGCGCGTTGGGTATCCCGACTAATATGTTCACGGTCATTTTTGCCGTGGCGCGCACCATAGGCTGGGTGTCGCAGTGGAACGAGATGATCGCCGACAGCGAGCGCAAAATTGGCCGCCCACGCCAATTGTATCTGGGTGCAGCGAAGCGCGATTATGTGCCGGTGGGCGACCGGTAAGTTATGGCCGCCCAGGAAAAAAATTACATGCAGGTCATGCGCGACACCTCGCAGTTGTTCGGGATGAATGACGTGTTTATCGAGGGTCTGTACGAGGATTATCTCGCCAATCCAGCTGCGGTTTCCGATGCGTGGCGCAGCTATTTCGACGCGCTGCAACAGCCCGGAAGCGCACCGCGAGATGTGGCGCACAGCCCGATTCAGCGGGCTTTCGCGGCCTTGCCAGGGAATGCGTCTAGCCTTTCCCCGCAGGATATCGGATTAGAACGCAAACAGGTCGCTGTTTTGCAGTTGATTAACGCGCACCGCTTCCTCGGCGTGCGCATCGCCAAGCTCGATCCGCTCAACCGACACGCCAAGCCGGAAGTGCCGGAACTCAATCCGGCCTATTATGGTTTTACTGCGGCGGATATGGATTCCACTTTCGAGACTGGCTCACTGGTGGGCGCGCCGCGCATGACCTTGCGCGCAATCCTGCAGCTGCTGCGGCAGACCTATTGCGGCAGCATAGGCGCGGAATACATGTACATCAGCGATGTCGCGCAGAAACGCTGGATCCAGCAACGCCTCGAAGGTGCGCGCGGCGCACCCGATTACCCAGACGCGCAACGCCGCCACATCCTGCAGCGGCTCACCGCCGCCGAAACACTGGAACGTTATCTGCACACCAAGTATGTCGGGCAAAAACGCTTCTCGCTGGAAGGCGGTGAAACGCTGATCCCGTTGCTGGATCACCTGTTGCAGCGCGCCGGCAGCCAGGGGGTGCAGGAAACAGTGATTGGCATGGCGCACCGTGGGCGGCTGAATGTGCTGGTGAACATTCTGGGCAAGCTGCCGTCCATGTTGTTTGCCGAATTTGAGGGCAAGCATAGTGGACACCTTGCTTCCGGCGACGTGAAATACCACAACGGATTTGCTGCAGAAATCGTCTTGCCGAGTGGCGCCATGCATGTCACGCTGGCATTTAATCCTTCGCATCTGGAGATCGTAAATCCGGTGGTGGAAGGTTCCGTGCGCGCGCGCCAGCACACGTGCGGCGACCACGACGGCAGCCAGGTGATGCCGGTGTTGCTGCATGGCGACGCGGCGTTTTCGGGCCAAGGGGTGGTGATGGAAACTTTTAACCTGTCGCAGACGCGCGGTTACGGCACCGGCGGCACGGTGCACATCATCATCAACAATCAGATCGGCTTTACCACGTCGGATGCGCGCGACACGCGCTCTTCAACCTATTGCAGTGATGTGGCCAAGATGATAGAGGCGCCGATTTTCCATGTCAATGCGGACGACCCCGAAGCGGTGTTGCTGGTCACCGAAATTGCGCTGGATTACCGCATGGCTTTTAAGCGCGATGTGGTGATTGACCTGGTATGTTTTCGCAAGCTCGGACACAACGAGCAGGACGAGCCGCTGGTCACGCAGCCGTTCATGTATCGCTATATCAACCAGCATCCGGGTACGCGCGCCTTGTACGCCAAACGTCTGGTGGAGGCGCTTGTGGTCGCGGCGGATGAACCAGAGGCGATGATCGCGGCTTATCGGCAAGCGATGGATGAGGGGCGCAGTCCGGTCGAGACCGTGCCCACCAATGCCGGGCGCAAACATGCCACCCGCTGGGAAAAATTCAGCGCCGATGCGCCCTGGGATGCGCCGGTGCAAACCGCCGTACCGCGCGAGCGCCTGCAATTCCTGGCCGAACGTCTGACCACCGTGCCGGAGAATTTCAAGCTCCACTCGCGCGTGGAAAAAATTATAGCGGACCGGCGCGCCATGGGGCGCGGCGAATTGTCGCTGGATTGGGGTATGGCGGAAAATCTGGCTTACGCCAGCCTGCTGACCGAAGGCTATCCGGTGCGATTAAGCGGTCAGGATTGCAGTCGCGGTACGTTCTTTCACCGTCACGCCATACTGCATGATCAGAATCGCGTGGTATGGCACGAGGGCGCTTACCTGCCGTTGCGTCACCTACATCTGGAGCAGGCGGATTTTGTGGTCATAGACTCCATTCTTTCCGAAGAAGCAGTGCTGGCTTTTGAATATGGCTATGCCACCGCCGAGCCGGATTCGCTGGTGATCTGGGAAGCGCAATTCGGTGATTTTGCCAATGGCGCGCAAGTGGTCATAGACCAGTTCATCGCCTCGGGCGAAGCCAAGTGGGGACGCTTGTGCGGGCTGGTGTTGCTGTTGCCGCACGGCTACGAAGGGCAGGGCGCGGAGCATTCCTCGGGCCGCATCGAGCGCTATCTGCAACTGTGCGCCGACTACAACATCCAGGTATGCATTCCTTCCACCCCGGCGCAAATGTTCCATTTGCTGCGCCGCCAGATGTTACGCCCGTACCGCAAGCCGCTGATCGTGTTCACGCCCAAGAGCTTGTTGCGTAGCAAGGATGCGGCTTCACCCTTGAAATGGCTGGCGGAGGGTGCGTTCCAGCCAGTGCTGGGCGAGGCCGACAAGCTCGACGCGCAGAAGGTCAAGCGCATTATCGCGTGCAGCGGAAAAGTCTATTACGATCTCATCGCATCGCGCCGTGAACGCGGCATTGCAGATATGGCCATCATCCGCCTTGAGCAACTCTATCCCTTCCCGCACGACGCCTTCACCGCGCAAATCGCCGCCTACCCGAACGCCACGGAGGTGGTATGGTGCCAGGAAGAGCCGGGCAACCAGGGCGCGTGGCATCGCATCCAGCATTATTTGCTGCGCCATTTGCGCCCCGGCATGAAACTGGACTATGCGCTGCGAGCTTCCTCGGCTGCGCCGGCGGCAGGCTATCTCTCCGTGCATAACGAACAACAAAAGGCAGTGATAGATGCCGCCTTCCGTCCCGACCTCGATATCAAACCAGGAGCAAGACATCATGCAAATTGAAATCAAAGTGCCGGAATTGTCCGAGTCAGTTTCCGAAGCCACGCTGCTATCCTGGCACAAACAAGCGGGTGAGGCGGTGGCGGAGGGAGAGAACCTGATTGATGTCGAGACCGACAAGGTGGTGCTGGAATTACCCGCGATCAAGGCCGGCGTGCTGACCAAGATTCTCAAACAGAATGGCGAAACAGTGACCAGCAATGAGGTGATTGCCATATTGGATACCGATCAGAAGACAGAGGACAGAGGACAGAAAAAACCGGCTGAGGTTAAGCTACAAGCAGTCGTGCTGACAGCAGTATCGGAAAAGCCTGTTACTCCATCCCCTTCTAAGGGGGGGGGTGGGGGAGAGCTTGCGAGGGAGCCGGGTGCAATCGTTGCAACTGCCGGTGCTCGCATCGAACAGCGCGTACCGATGACGCGCATCCGCCAGCGCATCGCCGAACGCTTGTTGCAATCGCAACAGAACGCCGCCATTCTCACCACTTTCAACGAAGTGAACATGCAGCCGGTGATCGAGCTGCGCACCCGTTATAAAGAGGCCTTCGAGAAAAAACACGGCGTCAAACTCGGCTTCATGTCCTTCTTCATCAAGGCGGCGGTCATGGCCTTGCAAAAATTCCCGCTGGTGAATGCCTCCGTAGATGGCACGGATATTATCTATCACGGCTACTACGACATCGGCGTGGCCATAGGCAGCGAGCGCGGCCTGGTGGTACCCATTATCCGTGATGCCGATAAACTTTCGCTGGCCGACATCGAAAAACAGATCGCCGATTTCAGCGCGCGCGCCAAGGACGGCAAGATCACGCTGGAAGAGCTGACTGGCGGCACCTTCTCCATCTCCAACGGCGGCGTATTCGGCTCCATGCTCTCCACTCCGATTATCAACCCGCCGCAAAGCGCCATCCTCGGCATCCACGCCACCAAAGACCGGCCCGTGGCCGAGAACGGCCAGGTGGTAATACGGCCGATGAATTACCTCGCGCTGTCCTACGACCACCGCATCGTGGATGGTCGCGATGCCGTGCTGTTCCTCGCCACCATCAAGGAAGCGCTAGAGTTTCCTGGGCGGGTGCTGCTGGATTTGTAATTTAGACTTCCCCCGTGTCCCCCTGAATAATTCGGTAATTCCAATTCTATTTCGAAGGTGAAACAAGGCGGCGACGAGCGAGCAACGAAGCCAACGCAGTGTCACCGATGAAATGGAATTGGAATAACATTGCGCCTTCAGCGCATGGTTAAGATATGGTGCAAGGTAAAAAATGAAAATTCACGAGTATCAGGCGAAAGAAATTTTGCGTCAGTATGCTGTGACTACCCCACGCGGGGTGGCGTGCTTCAGTGTGGATGAAGCGGAATCTGCTGCGCGCACGCTGGGCGGAGAGGTGTGGGTGGTGAAGGCGCAAATTCATGCCGGCGGGCGCGGCAAGGGCGGCGGAGTTAAAGTCGCGCACAGTTTGCAGGAGGTGCGCGAGTACGCCGCAAAAATTCTAGGTATGCAGTTAGTGACGCACCAGACCGGGTCGGGTGGGCAAAAGGTGCGGCGCTTGTTGGTAGAAGAAGGCGTGCAGATTGCCAAGGAATATTATCTTGGCATGGTGATAGATCGCAGCAAACAGCGCGTGGTGCTGATGGCCAGCAGCGAGGGCGGGATGGAGATCGAGGCGGTCGCCGCGCGCACGCCGGAAAAAATTTACAAGGTATGGATAGATCCGGTGGCCGGGCTGCGTGATGCCGAGGCGGATGCGGTGTCGCGTCAGATTGGCATTCCCGATGCGGCGCTGGTGGAGGCGCGCGCCGCCCTGCAAGGTTTATACCGCGCCTTCGTGGACAAGGATGCGATGCTGGCGGAAATTAATCCGCTGGTATTGACCGCCGATCAACGAGTATTGGCGCTGGATGCGAAAATCAATTTCGATAGCAATGCGCTCTACCGACACCCAGAGATCGTGGCGCTGCGCGACCTGGATGAGGAAGACCCAGCCGAAGTGGAGGCGTCGCAATTCGATCTCAGTTATATCCCGCTCGATGGTGACATCGGCTGTCTGGTGAACGGTGCCGGGCTGGCCATGGCGACCATGGACATCATCAAGCTGTATGGCGGCGCGCCTGCGAATTTCCTGGATGTGGGCGGCGGTGCGAGCACGGAGAAAGTGACCGAGGCATTCAAGCTGATGCTGCGCAATCCAAAATTGAAAGCCATCCTGGTCAATATCTTTGGCGGCATCATGAAATGCGACGTGATCGCCGAAGGCGTGGTGGCGGCGGCGCGCGAGGTGCATCTCAAGGTACCGCTGGTGGTGCGGCTGGAAGGTACAAATGTCGATCTGGGCAAAAAAATTCTGGCTGAATCCGGGTTGCCGATAATTTCTGCCGGTAATATGGCGGATGCGGCGGAAAAGGTTGTTGCTGCGGCTGCCAATAAAATAACGATGGCAAAATAACGAAGGCAAAATAATGGCCATCCTGATTAACAAGAATACCCGGGTCATAACGCAAGGCATGACCGGTAAGGTTGGGCAATTTCATACCTTGCACAGCAAAAATTATGCAAATGGCGCGAACTGTTTTGTCGCAGGCGTGACGCCGGGCAAGGCCGGCCTAAGCTATGAAGGCATTCCGATATTTAACACAGTGGCTGAAGCCAGGGCGCAAACCGGTGCCACCGTGTCGGTGATATATGTGCCGCCGCCCTACGCCGCCGCCGCGATTGATGAGGCGGTGGAGGCCGGGCTGGAGCTGGTGATCTGCATCACCGAAGGCATACCCGTGCATGACATGCTGCGCACCCGCTACAAAATGAAAAACAAGAAGACAGTCCTGATCGGGCCGAACTGCCCCGGCGTGATCACGCCGGATGAAATCAAGATCGGCATCATGCCCGGACATATCCACCGCAAGGGGCGCGTCGGCGTGGTGTCGCGTTCCGGCACGCTGACCTATGAAGCAGTCGGCCAATTGAGCGTACTCGGTTTCGGCCAGTCCACTTGTGTCGGCATAGGCGGTGACCCGATCAATGGCATGAAGCATCTGGATGTGATGAAGTTGTTCAATGACGACCCGGACACCGATGCGGTGGTGATGGTGGGCGAGATCGGCGGCAGCGATGAAGAAGAATGCGCGCGCTGGATCAAGGGCAACATGAAGAAACCCGTGGTCGGCTTCATTGCCGGTATCACAGCGCCGCCCGGCAAGCGCATGGGCCATGCGGGGGCGATCATTTCCGGGGGACAAGGGGGGGCCGAAGACAAGCTGGCGGTGATGGAGGAATGCGGCATACACATCACGCGCAATCCGGCGGAAATGGGGCGGGTGATGCAGAAAATTTTGCAAGGTTGAATTTCTGCCTATGGTTCAGAATGGCCTATTTGTCCATGCGGGCACACCTGCTATAGTGCTGCTACAGTAAACTTGAGGAGATACACATGGGAATTGCGTATGCCGCCCTGACACTGTCTAATCCGGTACAGCGTGATCTTGAACCCATCGAGGCCAAGGCATTGGCCGATACCGGGGCAGTGCACCTATGCATTCCAGAACATGTCGCTATTCAGTTGGAGCTGACCGAGCAGGAAAAGCGGGAAGTCACCTTGGCTGACGGTTCCAGGCGGCTCATACCCTATGTCGGCCCTATAGAAGTTAAATTTGGGAACCGACGCTGCTTTGTCGGAGCCATGGTTATGGGCGACGAAGTGCTGCTCGGCGCAATTCCGATGGAAGACATGGATCTGATCGTACGTCCCATGACCCGCGAAGTACTTATCAACCCAGCCAGCCCCAACGTGCCAACTTCAATGGCCAAGGGCTATCGCTTAAAGAGATGAGGGGAAAGCCCCGGTGTTGCGATTCGTTCAGGATGAAATGGTAGGTGGTTTGCGCCGCAATGGCGCGGGCGGCTGGTCGCGATCTGTGTATGCTCTCTTGCGTGCTTACACTTTCTTATTCCGCTTCTCAATAAAAAGTGAAATTAATGTAAGGGTGGATAAAGACGCGCAGCGTTGTATCCACCACTAGCTTCTGGGGCAGATGGCCATTGAAAAGGCAACACGCAAGACCTGACCCCGTGGTTGTGCTGCCTATATTTTGGCATACAGTAAAAACAAGGTTATATTGCTAAATTCGCACACCATGAATTGTCCCAATACTTCAACTCACCGAACCCTGCCTGCCCATGAAAAACCTGCCCATAAAAAATATTTCCTTGCGTTTTGCCTGTGCTGCCTGCTTTTGCTTCGTCGCTAATTTCACCCTCGCTGCCGAGCAAACCTACCTCCGCGAATACGAATATCAAGCCAGCGAAGCGGACAGCAAAATCACCGCGCGCGCCATCGCCCTGCAACAAGTGAAGCAAATCCTGCTCGGCGAATTGGGCACCCACGTCAGCGCATTGGTGAAGCAAAATACTAGCTCTGACGGTCGCTCGCTGAATAGCGTGCAGATCGAAACCCTCTCCGCCAGCATCGTCCGCGTCGAAATACTCGAAGAACACTGGAACGGCGTAACCTACCTCCTTAAAGCACAAATCAAGGCCGACCCCGCAGAAGTACTCAACGCAGTCAACCGTATGCTGGACGCGGAAGGCAAGCAGACGCAAATCAAACAACTGGGTGGCGACCTCGCCCTAGCCCAAACCGCCACCCTCAAAACCTCGGAAGAACTCGCCCGCACCCGCACAGAAAATGCCGTCGCCCTCGCCGAAATCGAACGCCTGAAAGGTGAACTCGCCAAACAGCAAAGCGAAACCGAACGCAACAGCCTGCAAACGCAATATCAGCAGCAGGCACAACAGTTGACGCAAAACGAGGCGTTCGTCGAAGCCGTGCGGCACTACAGCGCCAAAAACCTTAAAGCGGCATTCCCTTTATTTAAGAAGTTGGCCGAGCAGGGCAATGCAACTGCGCAGCTCCTCTTGGGGGTGATGTATAACTCCGGCGAAGGCGTGACACGCGACCCCAAGCAAGCTGTTTACTGGTATGCCAAGGCAGCCGAGCAGGGTGAAGCCTTAGCGCAGTACAACTTGGGGCTGAAGTATGCCAACGGCGAAGGCGTAACGCGCGACCCCAAGCAAGCTGTTTACTGGTATGCCAAGGCAGCCGAGAAGGGTAAAGCCTTGGCGCAGTACAAATTGGGATTGATGTATTACAACGGCGAAGGCGTAACGCGCGATCCCAAGCAAGCTGTTTACTGGTATGCCAAGGCAGCCGAGCAGGGTCAAGCCTTAGCGCAGCTCCTCTTGGGGGTGATGTATGCCGACGGCGAAGGCGTAACACGCGATCCCAAGCAAGCTGTTTACTGGTACGCCAAAGCCGCCGAGCAGGGCAGTGCCTCTGCGCAGTACAACTTGGGGCTGATGTATGGCAAGGGCGAAGGCGTAACGCACGACCTCAAGCAAGCTGTTTACTGGTTTACCAAAGCCGCCGAGCAGGGCGATGAAAGTGCAGCGAAGGCTTTGCGAATACTGGGGGAATAACCGCTCCCGTTGGCCCCTCTGGGGTCGTGTCTTGTATTGTGATGAATGCACAAAATGTATTAATACAAGACGCGCCCCCTGTTACTTTGAACAGCGTGATCGAAACCAATGCTATGTTTCAGCGGCGCACTACAAATACAAAGGCGAACTGGTTCAGTTTGGCAAAGTAGTAGGAATGCCAGAAACATGGAACAGCATTGAGACCTGACCCCGTGCTTTTTGCTCTGGATAATTGAATGGAAGAATTTCAGCCCTTAAGTCTCACCACCAAAGTCTTTTCCTCAACTACGGACTGGACTTGGAAGCCAGATTCATTTGAAAATTGCTTGCGTGAACTTGAACATGCATCCTCAATTCTCTTGGATACCAATCACTTGATTCTCTATCGTGGGCAACGGGACAGCTCGTGGTTGATCGATTCGACAATAGCGCGAAACCTGAAACAAAAATGGTTTGGCGTTCCAGACGGCCATTCATTCAATCAGAAAGCTAAAAATACTTTTGAGCTTCATCGGCTTTTGGTATCTGCGGTTCTTTGGAAATTCGGACATGTAATGGGGCCTCACCCAGACCTCTTAGCAGAAGAGCAAAAGGAACCAGAACTCGATGCATTGTTTGAGCTAATGAAGCGCATGCAACAACATCCAGAGAAAGAAACAGACTGGGCAGAACTGCCGGGGACGCCACTTGTCGATTGGTCTTTGTCTGGTGACATGGGGTTGTTTTTTGCAAATCGACATCGCGTGCCATCACAAGCAGGCGCAGTTTTCATCTTGGACGCGACAGAGCTTGGGCCGATACAGATGGAAAAGAAGGTGGCGGAAATACTACAGATTCTCGAAGAAACATTGCATGAGCGCGCTCCCGGTTTGCCTCTACTATTTTGCCCACCTAAACAGATTAAGATGCTGCGTGCCAAACGACAATCGGCACATTATTTTGCCCATATGGATTTGCGCATCGATCTCAGCGAAATCTGGCGGATTCATGAACAGCATATTGGCAAGAGAGCTCTCCTGAAGTTGATCTTGCCCGCAGGAACTGAAGCGGTTGTGGCAAATTACCTCAATGAAAATGGGTTAGACGAGAGCTCTGTAATGGTTAACGAAGATTGACCTAGGACTTAAGGCAAAATTACGCAAATTCAAAGTCAGGGGTCAGGTCTAGCTATGTAGCAACCGAGAAAAAGGGGACGCTACCCTTTATTTAAACACCTCTGGGGTCGTGTCTTGTATTGTGATGAATGCACAAAATGTATTAATACAAGACGCGACCCCTGTTACTTCCTGTTACTTATCCGACCCCTGTTACTTATCTAAACGCGCGTAAGGCGTACTCCGTAGGGCGTCAATAGCGAAGCGTATTGCGCCGTATGGTAATTGGTGCAATGCGCTTCGCTTATTGACACCCTACACAGGCTTAACCAAACCTGCCAGTCCCGTAGTAGTGCGCAATTACCGAAGGGCATTGCGCAGAATGTCAATCAGGGTAATCCAGCACCGTTTCCTCGCCACTCGCCCAATCCAGCGGGTACGTGCCTTGTTCCACCAAGAAACTATAAAGGGAAACTAAAAGGGGACGCTTCCCTTTATTTCCCCATCCTCGATTTCCCTTGGTCGCCCTCAAAAATAGGGGTCAGTAAATAGGGGGCAGTTAAGGCTTGCACTTCCTCGTGGATTGGACGATACTTGTATCGCACCATCCAACAAAGGAGGCATTATGGCTATCTCGATTAGGTTACCCGGCGATGTGGAAACTAGATTGCAAAACTTGGCTGCCCTCACCGGGCGCAGCAAGACTTACTACGTAACCGAGGCCATTTGTGAGCACTTGGACGACCTCGAAGATTTGTACTTGGCCGAACAGCGCTTGATTGAAATCCGCGCTGGCAGAACTCAGACAGTTCCGCTTGAGGAAGTGATGAAGCGTTATGGCGTGGAAGGTTGAGCTAGACCCCGCCGCAGAGCGGGAATTGGGCAAGCTCGACCTTCAGATAGCGCGCCGCATCTTGAGCTTCTTGCATGGC
>CAMTXD010000033.1:0-9282 GCA_947085625.1 uncultured Gallionellaceae bacterium
CCCCGGACAAGCCGCGACCAAGGTGAGTTTCAAGCTTAAATGAACAACCACTGGCTATATGGATGGAATGCGGCGACAAAAATATGGACACCTCTAAAAATCCATATTTCATCTCAACTACGGCGTTGCGATGAAAATTTCTTGCTTATATATCAAACACATACTGCGCTGCAAAACGAAGTTTCAGTGTAGGGTAACCTTTAGGTTAGCCGGAACTAAAATTTTTATCGCGCCTTGTATTTGAGCGAACTATGGATTTTTAGAGGTGTCCATATTTTTGTCGCCGCATTCCATCCATATAGCCAGTGGTTGTTCATTTAAGCTTGAAACTCACCTTGGTCGCGGCTTGTCCGGGGAGCGTGACCGTCAGAACGGCACGCACGCCGACCCCGACCCGGAAGCTGCCTTTGGCGGTCATCCGGTTTTCGCCGGCGGGTTCGAGTGCAACCGTGGTTTTCTCGTTGCCTGCATAGAGGGTCGCTTCCGCCTTTGCGCCCTGGGTGGGCAGCGGCTTACCGTGATCGTTGAGGTAGAGCGTTAGGGTATCGGGCCGGGCGACCAGTTCGTAGGCGATGTCTTTGACCTCGCGCACCACGCCGCCGTATTTCGGCCCGTGGTCATGGCCCACGCCGGCGAAGGCGGGCGCAACGAAAAGCCCGGCGACAAGGCCTGCGGCGGCGAGTGTGAAAATGGATGACTTCATGCTTGACTCCTTTTTATTTGAGAGAAATTCAGACGGGATGGATGCTGTCAACCGTGTGCGGCTGCGGCAGGTCGCCGCTTGCCAGCATACGGGGTATGGCGCCGAAGCGCAGATAGAGGGCCGGCACGACGATCATGTTGAGCAGGGTCGAACTCAGCAGACCGAACAGGATGACCACCGCCATCGGCGACTGGATCTCGCTGCCGGGTTCGCCGGCGGCGAGCACCAGCGGCACTAGGGCGATGCCAGTGGCGAGCGCGGTCATCAGGATCGGCACCAGCCGCTCCTCAGCGCCGCGCTTCACGGCGTCAAACACGTCGCGCACGCCCTCGTGCTCAACCAGATGGTGGATGTGGGAGATCATCATGACACCGTTACGGGTGGCGATGCCGAACAGGGCGATGAAGCCGATGATGGACGCCACCGACAGCACCCCACCGGCGGCGAACACGCCGACCACCCCGCCGATCATGGCGAGCGGCAGGTTGAGCATGACCAGCAGCGCATCGCGCGCGTTGCGGAAGGCAACGTACAGCAGCAGGAAAATGCCCACGGTCACTGCCGCGCTCAGCAGTAGCAGGGTGCGCGAAGCCGTTTCCGCGCTTTCGAACTGGCCGCCGTATTCGATGTGGTAGCCGGTGGGCAGTTTCACTTGTGCGGCCACCCGTTTTCGAATGTCGTTCACCACGCTCCCCAGGTCGCGCCCCGCCACGTTGGCCATCACCACCATCTTGCGCTGCACGTTCTCGCGGCTGATGGAATACGGCGCGCGGTCGTTGCGGATATCAGCCAGGGCCGACAGCGGCAGGCGCGCACCCTCGGCGGTGGTGATGAGGGTGGCGCGCACCGCATCCAGGTTCGCCCGCGCCGCCGGGTCAAAGCGCACCACCAGATCGTAGGTGGCCTGGCCTTGCTGCACGCGGCTCACCGGCAGGCCGGTGAAGGCCGCCTCGATCGCCTCTGAACCCTCGCGGATGCTGAGGCCATGCTGCGCCAGGACGTCGCGGCGGAAGTGCACGGTGAGGAAGGGGATGTCGGTCTGCTGTTCGTCGGTGACATCCACCGCTCCCGGCACGGCCTGGGCGATATCCTTGATTTCCCGGGTCAGGCGGCGCAGTTCGTTGAGGTCGGGGCCGAAGATCTTCACCGCGATATTCGAGCGGCTACCCGACAGCATGTGGTCGATGCGGTGCGAGATGGGTTGGCCAATGACAATTTGGGTGCCGGGCACGCTGACGAGATCGGCGCGCAGCGCCGCGAGGAAGTCCTCCTTGCTGCGTTCGCCCATCTTCAGCGTGACCTCCATCTCCGATGCCGACACGTCCATGGCGTGAGGATCGCCTTCGGCGCGGCCAGTGCGGCGGCCGGTGGCCACCACCTCGGGCTGGGCGAGCAGGATCTTCTCCACCATCTGCCCCAGGCGGTCGGATTCTTCCAGCGAGGTGCCGGGCAGCGTGGCCATGCCCACCGTCAGCGTGCCCTCGTTGAAGTCGGGCAGAAAGGCTCGACCGGCGAAGGACAAGGCGATCAGCGCAACGGCCAGGGTGGCCACGCTGATCGCGGCGATGCTCTTCCAGCGCGTGAGGGTCGCATCCAGGATGCGGCGGTAGCCAACCTTGAGGCTGTGGATGAAGCGCGGCTCGACGCTTACACTTACCGTCTTCGAGTTCGGCAGCAGCAGGGCGCTAAGCACCGGCGTGACCGTGATCGCCACCACCATGGAAGCGGCGAGCGATATCACGTAGGCCAGCCCCAGTGGTGCCATCAGCCGCCCCTCGACGCCGGAGAGGAAAAACAGCGGTAGAAACACCAGCATGATGATCAGGGAGGCGAACACGATGGAACCCTGGATCTCGCGCGTCGCCTCGTACACTAGATGCAGCGGATTCACTTGCTGTTCCGGCGATCTGAGCCGGTTCTCGCGCAGACGACGCACGATGTTCTCGACCACGATGATGGCGTCGTCCACCAGCGCGCCCAGGGCGATTGCCATGCCGCCCAGGGTCATGGTGTTGATGGTTACGCCGAGCGCTTTCATCGACAGAATCGCCGCCACCAGAGACAGCGGAATCGCCACCAGACTGACGGCCGTTGCCCGCGCCGAGAGCAGGAAGGCGAACACGATGGCCACCACCAGAATCGCGCCCTCAAGCAGCGCCGCCATCAGGTTGTCGACGGAAACGCGGATGAAATCGGCCTGGCGGAAGATGTGGCGATCAATTTTCATGCCGGCCGGCAGCCCCGCCTGAATCTCTTCCAGCGTCGCGTCCAGTCGGCCGGTCAGTTCCAGGGTATTGGCGCCCGGCTGTTTCTGGATGCCCAGCACCACCGCTGGTTTGCCGTTATGGGAGCCGGTGCCGCGTTTGGGCGCGGCACCGATGTCCACCTGCGCCACATGCCGCACCAGCACCGGCTGACCGCCGCGTCGGGTCACCACAGTGTCGGCGATGTCGTCTAGCGCTTCGATGCGCCCCAGTCCCTGGATCAGGTACTCCTGGCCACCTTCCACCATGAAGCCAGCCGAGGTGTTCTGGTTGGCGTCGCGCAGTGCCTGGGCCACCTCGCCCACGGTCAGGCCATAAGCAGTCAGTCGCTCGGGATCGAGCGTCACCTGAAACTGCTGGGTGTCGCCGCCGATGGGCAGCACTTCGGCCACGCCGGGCACGGCCAGCACGCGGCGCTTGATGACCTGCTCGGCGGTGTTCTTGAGTTCCATGCCGCTGTGCGTGTCCGAGGCCAGGGCGATGAACAGAATCTCGCCCATGATCGACGACGCCGGCGTCATGGCGGGAGCTGGGATATCCGCCGGTAGGCTCGCACGGGCGAGTTGCAGGCGTTCGGCCACGATCTGACGGGCCAGATAGAGGTCGGTGCCCCACTCGAACTCCACCGTGACCACAGACAAGCCGATCTTGGTGGACGAGCGCACCCGGCGCACGTCCGGCGCGCCGTTGAGCGCGGTCTCGATGGGAAAGGTGACAAGGTTTTCCACGTCGGTGGGTGCCATGCCGCGCGCTTCGGTGACCACCGTCACGCTCGGCGCGGTGAGGTCGGGGAAAACGTCCACCGGCGTTTTGGCGGCCTGCCAGCCGCCCCAGGCAAGGAGCAAGACGCCAGTGAAAACGACAAAGAGTTTGTTGCGCAGCGACCACGCAATAATGTGTTCGATCATGTCTGGTTCTCCTGATTAGTGCGCATGGCCGTGGCCGATTTGCGCGGTGCCGGTGGATGCGAGCTTGACCAGATAAGCGCCGCGCGAAACGACGCGCTGGCCGGGCGTCAACCCGTCCAGCACTTCCACCCAGTCGCCTTCGCGCGCGCCGAGGCGAACCGTGCGTCGCTCGAAAGATTCGCCGCCAGCCTGCACGAACACCACCGCCATGCCACCTTCGTCCAGCACGCTGGAAGCGGGAATCGCCACGGCCGCGCGTGCGCTGCCCGCGTATACCTGGGCCTGAACCGCCATGCCGATGGGGGGAGGCGCGTCCGATGGAGAAAACTCGAATATCACTGGCAGGGTGCGGGTGACGGCATCCACCACGCCGCCGACGGCGATGAGCCGTCCGTTCTTGCCGGGGATAATTTCAAAGCTGCGCTCACCGCCCGCCACCCTGAAAGAGGCGCCACCGGGAGAGTCCAGCCGCGCTACCTCCGACTCGGGGACACGCAGTTCTAGCCACAGCTTGCTACGGTTGGCGATATGGAACAGCAGCGCGCCGTCCTGGGTGTAGGCCCCGGGCGACACGCGCACATCCACGATCGTTCCCGCCACTGGCGCGCGCACGGGCACGCCGCCCCCGGCGCCGCCGTATTGGCCCAGGCGCTGCTGCGCGGCGGTCAACTCGGCGCGGGCCGAGGCCTCGGCTGCGCGAGCGGTCAGGACTCTGTTTTCCGCCACCGCCTCTGCGCGATAAAGCCCTTCCAGGCGTGCCAGCGTCTGACTCGCCAGCTGGTGTTCAACCTGGGCCTTGTTCGCCGCCGCCCGCAAGGTGGCGAGATCGGTTTCGCCGCCGAGACGGGGCACCAGGTAGGCGAGCAACTGGCCTTTTTTGACGGTCTGACCCAGGCGCGGGAACGTCCCTGCGGGCTGCACCTGCCCCGCCGCCGGGGCGGTGAGCTGAGCCTCACCATCCGGGCGCGCGCGCAGGGTGCCGGTCGCCTGGATCACCGTGCGGATGGGCCGCGTCACCACCTCGGCGGTGGCAAAGTCCACTTTCCACTGCTGCTCCTTGGTAAAGGAGGTTCCCTCATCCTCGTGTCCGACGGGGTCGGCTTCAGCGGCCTGGCGGTTGGGGTGCACAGTGACCGGTCCGAGCAGGTGAACCACGCTAAATACCGGCGTGATCACCTTGATGCTTAACTCACGCTCGCCCGCATACTTCGGGGTTGCCTCGGGACGAAAGATACCGGGCGCGCTGGGGGCGTCGACGGTGAATGTCTCGTCTGGCTGGCCGCCACCGCCAAGCTGCACGGTAACCTTGCCGTCCGTCATGGCCTTGAAGTCGGCCAGCGTGGTCAGGTGGGCGGCAAAGGCGGATTTCTCGCCGACGACCAGTTGCGGAAACTCGACGAAGAGTTCGGTGCGATCGGTGAAGTGGGTGAGTTTTTCGCCGCCAGCACCATGGCCGGCTTCGACTTCGGCTGCCGTGTCGGGGCCATGGCTATCGGCGGTCTTGTCGCCGCAGCCAGCGAGTGTCAGCAGGCTGGTAATCAGCAGGGCAATAGGTAGGAATTTCATTCGGCGCTCCCGGTCAATAGGTCATATTCAATGCGGGCTTCACGCGCCCGCTGTTCCAGTTCAAGGGTGGTGGTTTCCGCCTCCAGCGCGCCACGGTAGGCGTCGAGCAGTTCCAGCAGGCTGGATTCGCCGCCCTGATAGGCGGCCTCGGCGATGCGCAGCAACTCGGGAGAGGTGACCAGCGCACGGCTGCGGTAGTCGGCCGCCGCTGCGCGCAGCCCTTCGGCCTGGCGGTGCAAACCGTGCAGTTCGCCTTCGGCGCGGCTGCGCGCCAGTCGGTATTCGGCGCGCGCCTGCAAGGCTAGCGCTGCCGCGCGCTGTCGGCCGGCCTGCTGGCGGTCGAACACCGGCAGCGGCACTGAAAGCGACAGTGCCACGCCGTTTTCGCGGGTGAGGCCGTTGTCCACCCGCATGGGGCCGATGCCCACGGTCACGTCCGGAATATTCCCCCGTTGCGCGGCGCGGCCTGCCAGCTCGTCCGCCTCGACACGGCGGGACAGCGCCTGCAGGTCGGGGCGCTGATCGAGGCGGGCCAGCGCCGTGCCGTCTGACGGCAGCGGCGGCGGCAGCAGCTCGCCGCTCACCTCCAGCACAGCGGGCAGGCCGGTGAGCGCCGCAAGGCGCGCCACTATCCGTTCCCGTTCGGCGCGTTCGGCCGCCAGCCGGGCTTCCGCGGTCTGGCGCTCGCGTTCAAGGCGACGCCGGTCATAGCCGGAGGCTTCCCCGGCGCGGGCAAGCTTACCGACCATGCCCTCGACATGGGCGAAGCGCTGTGCCCAAGTCTCGGTCGCACGAATACTCTCCTGGCGGAACAGCGCTGCATGGAAGCTGCGGCTGATTTCGGCGGCCATTTCGAGCCGTCGGCTGGCATTGCCGGCCGTGACCGCCGCCACCCGGTGGCTGGCGGCTTCACGATGGAGTCCGCGACGGCCGGAAACGTCGAAGGTCTGGCCGAGCATCCAGCTCTGATCGAGCGTATCGGGCGAACCGCCGACACGCTCCCGGCTGTAGCTCAAAGTGGGGTTGGGAAAAAGGCCGGCGGCGATGACATCGGCCTCAGCTGCCTGCACCGCGCCGCGCTCCAGATCGGCAAGATCGGCGCGCGCCAAGCCCAGGCGGACGGCCGCAGCCTCGGTGAGCGGGGCTTGCGCCCACGCTGCCAACGGCAGCGCGAGCAGAAATACAAATAGCGTGAGTCGCATGGTTTTCCTCGTATATAAGTATTGGGACGAAGAGCACCGGCGTGCGACAGGGAAAAACGTGACGTAAAGCCGCGTTCTGGCAAGCACTCGCCGGTTCAGGCGCGCGCTAGAGGGGGTCGGTCGAAAAGCAGGGGGGTGCGGGAAGGGTAGGCCACAGGCAGATGCAGAATCGGCCCGCCGGGCAAGGTCGAACCCAGCGTTAAGCCGGGTTCAGTAAGAATGGCAGAGAAGACGGGGTGGTAGTGATCGTGATGCTCGTCCTGGTTGTGATCCTTGTTCGTGTCGCCAGAGACACCGTGGCCGGAATGCCCATGGTCATGATGGTCATGATCGTGAGTATGAACGCCCAAGTGAGCCTGGTTGCCTCCCGTGTGCCCATGCATCTCCGCCGCTGCCCACGATGCGAACTGGAGCGGAACGATGAGCATGAGGATCAGGACGATGAAGCGACGCATGGGGTGCATTCTACAGAATTGGTCGTATTAATCAAAAAAAATCATATCTGGCACTATGCGCCAATGGCGTAGCAAGTCAAGGCTACCGCCGACAAAAGCACGGACTGTAGTTTGTGATTTAGTCATTCCCTGCTATCCTTTAATTGCGCGGCTGTTCTGGTGCTTTGATTCTTATAAGTGAGTTGAAATTTATATTCTTCACCGATAAGGCACGGAAAAATATGCCACATCCAAAAAAATATCAACCACGAATTGTTCTGATCTCGGGAATAATTCTGACTGTCGTCACCCTGCTGGCTGGCGTAACCATCTTTGTTGTCATGGAGCACCACGCCGAGGCGCTGCTGGACAAGAGTCTCCAGTCGACCCTGCAAAGTCGCATACAGCTAACCCAAGCTGAAATTCGAGCAGGTTTGGCTAGAACGATATCTGTTGCCCATCGTCCTCATCTGATTCATGTGATTCATCAGGTGAATGCGGGTGCGAACCGGGGCGCTGCCCGGGACGAGATCAACATGATCATCGCCAACCCCTTACTCCAGAGCGGACTCTCGGGCATTGCGGTGTATAGCAAGGACGGGCAAGAGCTGGCACGTGCCGGTGTTTTTACACAGAAATCCGAACTGGCGGTGCTACTTAATTTTCCGGAACAGGTGCAACTGATGTGGGATGGGCAATTGTTGCTACATGCCGTGGTAGACCTGCAACATCATGGGCAAGTTATTGGCAAGGTAATGATGGAAACATCGCTGCCTGCCACCACAGGTGCGCTCAAGGAGGCCAGCCGTCTGGGTGCTTCGGGAGAGCTGGCGCTGTGTGCGCCCTTCGGCCTCAACATGCTGTGCTTTCCAACGGCGCTCAACCCCAAAATTTTCATACCACCTCAAAGGTCACCTGACGGTGCGCGGTTGCCGATGACTCACGCGTTGGAGGGTAAAACCGGATTCATTATCGCCAAGGATTACCGCCGCCAGGAAGTGGCGGCGGCCTACGCGCCCGTTGGCGATCTCGGGCTGGGGATGGTGCTGAAAATGGATGAGGCCGAATTGCATGCACCCGTGCGGGACCATCTGCGCTATCTGATTCCGCTTCTGCTTGGCGTGCTTGTCATCGCGCTGCTGTTGCTGCGTTGGCTACTCATCCCGCTGGTAGTCAAGCTGGTTCGCTCGGAAGCGGAAGCCCACAAGATGAGTGCCCGTTTGCTCAACAGCGAACGTCACGAACGGGCGCTGCTGGACAATATGGATGAAGGCATAGTGAACATCTCCGAGACCGGCATGATTGAACTGTTCAATCCGGCGGCGGAGCGCCTGTTCGGCTACCGCAGCAAAGAAGTGGTCGGCAAGAATGTTTCCATGCTGATGCCGGAGCCTTACCACAGCGAGCACGATGGCTACTTGGCGAGCTATCTTCGTACCGGTCAGGTGAAGATCATCGGACGCGGACGCGAGGTGACGGGACGGCGCAGCGATGGCAGCGCTTTCCCGATGGATCTGCAAGTTTCGGAGTTTTTCCTGGATGGGCGCCGTCAGTTTATCGGCTGCATTCGCGACATCACCGAGAAAAAGAAGTCCGAAGAGCTGATCTGGCAACAAGCCAATTTCGATACCTTGACCGGGCTGCCCAACCGCCGCATGTTTCACGACAGGCTGGAGCAGGAAATCAAGAAGTCGAGCCGCTCCGGTTTGCCGATGGCGCTGATGCTGCTGGATCTTGATCACTTTAAAGAGGTGAACGATAGCCTGGGGCATGCTCAGGGCGATGTGTTGCTGGTTGAGGTAGCGCAGCGAATTGCTGAGTGTGTGCGCGAATCAGATACCGTTGCCCGTCTGGGGGGCGATGAATTTACCGTCATCTTGTCCGAGATGGAGGACGTCAACAGCGTCGAACGCATTGCCCAGAACATTATGGAGCGCCTTGCCGCCCCCTTTCAGCTACTGCAAGAGACGGTCTATGTATCTGCCAGTGTGGGCATTACCTTGTATCCCAACGATGCCCAGAATGTTGATAGCCTGATCAAGAACGCCGATCAGGCGATGTACTTGGCCAAACACTCAGGACGCAACCGCTTCAGCTACTTCACTGCGGCTTTGCAGGAAGCTGCCCAAACCCACCTGCGTCTGGGCAACGATTTGCGCGGCGCTTTAGCAGGTAAGCAGTTGCTGGTGTTTTACCAACCCATCA
>CAMTXD010000034.1:0-30344 GCA_947085625.1 uncultured Gallionellaceae bacterium
CACAGTAAGACTAGCAGCCTGTCTGACTTAAAGGAAATCGGCTGCAAAAGCGCCTGGCCGGTCCATATTTTGCCGCTTTTTTGACCAATAGAATGACTATTGGCCTGCAAAATCGTCAAAATCTGTCCTCGCCCAGCCACTTTTTCGCTTCGATTCTTTAAGTCAGGCAGGCTGCTAGCGCATGTAATTGGTGCATGAGGCTGACAGGGAAAGGAAGGCCATGAAATGTTTTTTGTAATACCATTCACTTTTATGCAATTCAGTAGGAGTAACGGCATGACGAATTCCCTGACCCACTTCGGCAAAGATGGACAGGCTCACATGGTTGATGTCGCCGACAAGAACGAAACCCGCCGCAGCGCACGCGCTTCAGGCCGCATCCGCATGAATGCCGGTACGCTGGCCCTCATCACCACCGGCTCCGCTGGCAAGGGCGATGTGCTGGGTGTGGCGCGCATTGCCGCGATACAGGCCAGCAAGCGCGCCGCAGAACTGATTCCGCTGTGTCACCCCTTGTATCTGACCAGAGTTGCGGTGGAATTTAATCTGGATCAGGAGCAGTGCGCGGTGGAATGCGTGGTCACTGCCGAAACGCTGGGCCGCACCGGCGTCGAGATGGAGGCCTTGACCGCCGTGAGCATCGCTCTGCTCACCATCTACGACATGTGCAAGGCAGTGGATAGAGGTATGGCCATTGCTGATATTCGCCTACTGGAAAAACAGGGTGGGCGTTCCGGGCACTGGCAGGCTGTTTCTTGAGTAAGGGTAAGCCAAATGATACGCATCCTTTTCTTTGGACCGATAGCGGAACAGGTTGATGCGCGCGAGATGCACCTAGAATTTCATCCGGGCATGTGCTTGCAGGATGTCGTGCAGCGTACGAAGGAGCGTTATGCCCATGCGTTTGGTTTGGTCAGTTTCATCGCGCTCAACAGCATGCAGGTCAGGGACATGGATCTGTTGCTGAGCGACAATGACGAGATCGCCTTCATGGCGAAGTTCAGTGGTGGATAGTGTGAGTTTATACAAATTACGAATCCGTCATTCCCGCCTGCACGGGAATGACGCGCTGTTGTGCATGGGACTTTCAGAATGAGTATATCCGTACGCATCCAGTTGGAAGATTTTTCTGTCGATCAGGAATTGCTGGCACTGCGTGCTGCCTCGCAACGGATGGGTGGGATCGCCACATTCCTCGGTTGTGCGCGTGATTTTTCCGAGGGACGCGAGGTGAGCAGCATCAGTTTCGATACCTATGAGAGCATGGCGCTGGCAGAGATGAACAGGTTGCGCGACGAGGCGATTGTAAGATTCGAGCTGCTGGATGCGCGCATCGTGCATCGCATCGGTGTGGTCGGTCCAGGCGAGCAGATCGTGTTGATCGTGACCGGTGCCGAGCATCGTGCACCTGCACTGCAAGCTTGTCATTGGCTGATCGATGAATTTAAACAACGCGTGCCGATCTGGAAAAAAGAGATCACGCCGCAGGGGGATGAATGGGTTACTCCGCATCCATGACTTTACCCACGATTTTACCCATGATCTCACCCATGATCTCACCCGTATTTTCTTTTGTGGGACACTCCGGTAGCGGCAAGACCACGCTGATCGAGAAATTGTTACGCGAACTGAGTGGGAGGAATCTATGTGTCGCGACGATCAAACATGCACACCACGCCGTGCAACTGGATACGCCAGGCAAGGATAGCTGGCGCTATACTCAGGCAGGTGCGGCGATGAGCATGCTGGTGACGCGCGACGGCGTGCAGCTGATCACAACCAATATCGAGCAGCGCGCACCGCAGCAGTTGGCGCAGCGCTTCATGGGCGATGCCGATCTGGTGCTGGCTGAAGGGTTCTCGCATGCGCCGGGAGCGAAGATCGAAGTGCTGCGTCGGGAGAATTCAGTCGAGCCGCGTTGTGCCATAGAGGATGGGTTGATCGCGATGGTGACAGATGTGGATGATATCCATCCGCAATTACCACATTTTGCACTCGATGATATCAGCGCGATCGTCCGGTTCATGCTTGAGTACAAATGTTAGAAGATTGCACGGCGATCATCTTGGCGGGAGGCGACTCGCGCCGCATGGGGCAGGACAAGGCCTTGCTGACGTTTGCCGGACGGCCGCTGATACAGTCTGTGCTCGACAGGATACAGCCATCATTTTCCGCTACCATTCTCAGCGTGCGCGAGCCACGTCCGGAATTTGATCTGCCACAGGTCTGCGACATGGAAGGGAATGGTGGTCCATTGACCGGTTTGGTCAGTGCCCTGGCGCAGATCACCACGCCATGGGCCTTTGCGGTGGGTTGTGATATGCCGTTTGTTTCGCCTGCACTGATCGAACAGTTAGCCGCACATCGTGCTCGATATCAGGCAGTCGTGCCGGTGGTGGCGGGGCGTTTGCAGCCGCTGGGCGCATTCTATTCGAGCAGTTGTGTTGCGCTCATGCGTGCCAGCCTGGCACTGGGTGATAAGAGCCTGCTCGGTGCGTTAAAGCTATTGAATGTGTGTTACGTGGATGAGAGCGAATTGTTGCGTGCAGATCCGCAATTGCGCAGTTTCTTCGATCTGGATACGCCGCAAGATGTCGCGGTAGCGTTGAACCTAGAAACCCCAGCTGATCGTTCATCTGGGTATTTAACAAAATGATTTCAATAAATTTATTCCTGATTGATTGTTTCACCCGATGGGTGAGACCGCTCCATCCTGTCCAACTGAGGTTTCTAGGTTAAATTGGGTGAGGTGATGGAATATCTGTCGGTGAGTGCTGCGCAACAATGCATCCTTGAATCTGTCGCAATGCTAGGCGCAGAATCAGTAAAACTCGAACAATCCCTGGGGCGCGTGCTGGCCGTGGATGTGCGCGCAAACCGCGATATTCCGCCCTACGATGTATCCGCGATGGATGGTTACGCAGTTTGCAGTTCCGATCTGACAAATGTTCCCGCGACGCTCGGGATTATTGAGGACATCAAAGCGGGCGACATGCCGACCAAGACTGTTAAGGCCGGACAGTGCGCGCGGATCATGACCGACGCGCCGATGCCTCAAGGTGCGGATGCGGTGATGCGGGTCGAAGACACCCAGGTTCTGTCAAACAACAACGTGCAAATAAATCGTTCAGTCATACCCGGTAATGACATTCGAGTGCTCGGTGAAAGCATGCGCAATGGCGAGGTGGTGCTGGCAGCGGACACCGAGATCACGCCGGGTGTGATTGGCGTGCTGGCGACAGTGAAATGCGCACAGGTGCAGGTGCATCGCCAGCCGCGTGTGGCAATCCTGTCCACCGGAAACGAGTTGGAAGGCATGGATGAGCCAGTCAATCTGAGCAAGATACCCAATTCCAACAGCTATGCGCTGATGGCGCAGGTGCAGGCGCTGGGCATCGAGCCTGCCTTGCTCGGCATCGCGCGCGACGATCCAGCAGAACTCGCGGAGTATTTGCAGCGCGGACTGAGATTCGATGTGCTGCTAGTGTCGGGCGGCACTTCGGTCGGCGTACATGATTACGTGCGCCCGGTCATCGAATCCTTGGGAGTGCAGATGAAGTTCTGGCGCGTTGCGATGAAGCCGGGGCATCCGGTCGCATTCGGTACGACTGCAAGCACTTTTGTATTTGGTTTGCCAGGAAATCCAGTGTCGAGTATGGTGTGCTTTGAGGAATTTGTCGCGCCGGCATTGCGCCGCATGATGGGTAATACCAGATTGCATCGCCGCACGATAGAGGCGCGGTTGACGCACAACTTGAAGCATCAGCCCGGGCGTACCGAATTCGTCCGGGTAACGCTGGCGAAGGAGCAGGGCGGCTATGCAGCAACGTCCACCGGTGCGCAGGGCAGCGGGATGCTGTTGTCGATGGCTAGGGCAGATGGCCTGATGGTGGTGCCCTCAGCCAGCAGCGGACTGGCAGAGGGTGCTCAGGTAACCGTGCAGTTGCTGGACGGCACAGAGTTTCAGGATGGCGCAGGGTTTAGGGAGTGAATATGACCGCTGCACGTATCGGTATTTTGACCATCTCTGACCGCGCCAGCCGCAGTGAGTATGAAGATAAGGGCGGCCCCGCGATACACGCATGGTTCACGCGCGTGTTGACCAGTCCGTGGGAAGCAGTTGCCCGCGTAATTCCCGATGAGCAGACGCAGATCGAAGCGGCGTTGTGCGAGTTGAGTGGCAAGGAGCAATGCTGTCTGATTGTCACCACCGGAGGAACCGGCCCTGCGTTGCGCGATGTGACGCCGGAAGCTACTGAAGCGGTGTGCAGCAAGTTGATGCCGGGATTTGGCGAGTTGATGCGCAGTGCTTCGCTGAAATTCGTGCCGACCGCGATCCTGTCGCGGCAGACAGCCGGGATACGCGGCCAGTGCCTGATCGTCAACCTGCCCGGCAAACCGTCCGCAATCGCCGATTGCCTGAATGCGGTGTTTCCGGCGATCCCGTATTGTATAGATCTGATCGGCGGAGCATATCTGGAATCTGATCCTGCACAGTGTAAGGCATTTCGTCCGGCTCATGCGCTAGCCAAGCAGCAATCCATCCCGTAGCGGTCTCACCAATCTGGTGAAACGATGAATCATGAATAAATTTATTGGAATTATCTTGTTAAAAATCCAGATGAGCGGTCAACTGGGGTTTCTAGGATGATGCCGCTTGAAACCCTTCTGCTATTGACAGCAGGTATCTTTACCCTTGCGGTTCTGTATTCCTCGGTGGGTCATGGAGGTGCTTCAGGTTACATCGCCGTCATGGCACTGCTTTCTCTGGAGCCATCGCTCATCAAGCCAACGGCTTTGTCGTTAAACATACTAGTAGCATCGATCGCCACCTGGCAGTTCTACAAGGCGGGCTATTTTTCCTGGAGATTGTTCTGGCCCTTTGCAGTTCTCGCTGTGCCGTTTGCATTTATCGGTGGTTACGTTACGTTACCAACTCACGTTTTTAAAGTCTTGCTGGGTTTGATCCTGATATTTTCGGCTGTTCACTTCCTGTTCGCCGCCAAGGGCGACAAACAGGTTTCAGAGCCACCGCGTCTGCAAGCCATAGGTGCTGGTGCAGGTATCGGTTTGCTTGCCGGCCTGACCGGTACCGGCGGTGGGATATTTCTCACGCCACTGCTGCTGCTTATGGGGTGGGCCAAGGTCAAGGCAGCTGCTGCTGTCTCTGCATTATTCATACTGGTCAATTCGAGCGCCGGGCTTGCCGGCTATCTCTCGAATGGCAATACTTTGCCAGCGTTGATTGTGCCGCTTTTTGTCGCCGCTGCATTGGGCGGTGGTGTCGGTTCCTATCTAGGCAGTCGCCACTTTGAACCCACGATCATCAAACGCTTCCTTGCGGTGGTCTTGCTCATCGCGGGTACCAAGCTCATCTTTACTTCATGACACCGCTATAAATTCGTCACTGCGCCATGACCGTTTCCCTGATGAAACAACTAGCCATTTCACTAGTACCCTGTAACAGATCAAATGACGGATAGTGTTGTTTGGGTATTGGTAGGGTGGATAAGCGTAGCGCATCCACCAACAACGAAGCAGTGTGAGCTTATCGGTGGATGCGCTATCGCTTATCCACCCTACAAAAACTAACGCATAATGATGCGACATATCATGCGTTACATGGCACTAGGCTGCCAAAAGACGGCAACCAAGTGGCTGGTTATCTCCCCAGTCCTCTCCCAAAAAAAACTAAAGCCCCGAGGGTGTGGGGGACAAGGTCGGATGGAACTGCTAGCCATTTGACTAATCCTGCAGGCGGGCAAGTCACTGGCCATCGCTGCGCGAGTTTCACGTTAAAGCCCTCACCCAGGGACAATTTTTTGTTGCGTGTTCAAACTAATTTAGGGGACAATGCCCCTTCTTTACCAAACCGTATTCACCTTTATTTGCAGGGAAGATGTGGGTATGTCCGAGATCGCCAAGACCGATCAACTCATCCAGTCACAAACACAGCCGCCATTGCGCTGGTATTTCGATCCAGAAGTATTGGAGGCAGAACAGCGCGTGCTATTCGATCATGGCCCAGGCTACGTCGGGCACGAGCTGCTGGTGTCCGATCCGGGTGATTATCATGTGTTGGACTGGATGGACAACGCAAAAATTCTGGTGCGCAACCAACAGGGCGTGGAGCTGCTAAGCAATATCTGCCGCCATCGTCAGGCCACCATGCTGGAAGGACGCGGCACTGCTGCGAATATTGTGTGCCCGCTGCATCGTTGGACCTATCAACTGGATGGCAAGCTGCTGGGCGCGCCGCATTTCCCGCACAATCCCTGCCTGCATCTCGACAAAACTCCGCTGCAACGCTGGCATGGCCTGCTGTTTGCGGGTCAGCGCGACATCGCCCGGGATCTGGCTGGCATCCCCGCGCTGAAGGAGCTGGATTTTGCAGGTTATATGCTAGATCGCGTGGAAGTGGACGAATACGCTTGTAACTGGAAGACTTTCATTGAGGTGTATCAGGAGGACTACCATGTCGGGCCGTTTCATCCTGGCCTTGGTAAATTCGTCAACTGCGACGACCTCAGCTGGGCGTTCGGCGACTGGTACAGCGTGCAGACGGTGGGTCTCAACAATGGTTTGCGCAAAGCGGGCAGCGCGATCTATGACAAGTGGCAGGAACAGGTGCTGCGTTATCACGGCGACACGCTGCCCAAGTACGGCGCGATCTGGCTGACCTACTACCCCAACATCATGGTCGAATGGTATCCCGGCACCTTGGTGGTGAGCACGGTCATCCCGCGCGGCACGGAAGCCTGCACCAATATCGTGGAATTTTATTACCTCGAAGATATCGTGTTGTTTGAGCGCGATTTTGTCGAAGCGGCAAAAGCCGCCTACCGCGAAACCGCGAAGGAAGACGACATCATCTGTCTGAAAATGCAGCAGGGACGCAAGTCGCTGTACCAGCGCGGGATCGAAGAGGCGGGGCCGTATCAGTCGCCGACTGAGGATGGCCTGCTGCATTTCCATGAATTCCTGCGGCGCAATCTCGACCCGTATTTGAACCCCTCCCAGTTGACCCCTCGCTTACGCTCTCCCCCAACCCCCCAGCCCCATTATCAGGGGGAGAGCCAGGGGGGGAGCAGAATAGTCCGCTCCTCATAATATGGGCGCACTGTGGATGCTGGTCGCCGGATTCCTGTTCGGCTGCATGGGGGTGTTTGTCAAGCTCGGCGCACAACACTTCTCAAATATTGAGCTGGTGTTTTACCGTTCCTTCCTTGGACTGCTGATGGTCTATGTCATCATCCTCCAGCAGGGCGGATCGGTCGCTACCAAGCACTGGGGCGGACATCTGTGGCGCGGCATTTCCGGCACTATCGCGCTGATGCTGTTTTTCTACTGCATCACCGTGTTGCCGCTGGCCACAGCCGTGACGCTGAATTATACCTCCCCCCTGTTCCTGACCATATTGACCATGCTGGTGCTCAAGGAACGCTTGCACATTCCCCTTGCGCTCGCCATTGCGTTGGGTTTTGCCGGCATGGTGCTGTTGCTGCATCCCACCCTGGAACAGGATCAACTCATCCCCGGCCTGCTTGGGCTAATCTCCGGTTTCTTGGCCGGCATCGCTATGCTTAATGTGCGTCAGCTTGGGCTGCATGGAGAGCCGGAATGGCGCGTAGTATTCTATTTCAGCCTGATCGCAGCGCTTGTCAGCGGTGTCATTATGCTGTTTGAACCCATCCATCCGGTCAACGCGAGCAACCTGCTCATCCTGCTTGGTTTGGGCAGCAGCGCCACGCTGGCGCAACTGGCCATGACGCGCGCCTATCGCACGGGAAAAACAGAGGTAGTGGGCAGCCTGTCCTACAGTACCGTGGTATTCGCCAGCCTGTTCGGCATGATTTTGTGGGGTGAAGCGATTCCGCTTACGGGATGGCTGGGCATGGCGCTCATCATTGCCAGCGGTGTGTTAAGCTTCAAGCTGGCGCCCAAGCACAAGAGCGTAAAATCAATCGGAAAGAGAATCGTATGATTACCATAAAACAAACCCCCAACCTGCTCAACGTCGCCATACTGGGCGAATTCACCTTGGCCGATTTCAAGCAATTCGAGGAACAGGTGCTGTACCAACTTAAATCGCCCGGCGTGGTCAACCTGCTGTTCGACCTGCGCGACATGATCAGTTATACGGTGGACGTGGCATGGGAAGAAATCAAATTTTTCAGTCGTGATCACCAGCACGACTTCAGCAAGATTGCCGTGGTCACCGATGACCAGTGGCTCACCTGGCAGGCGTGGCTATCACGCCTGTTCGTGGATGCCGACATTCGCGCTTTTTCTGATTATGAACAAGCTGAAGCCTGGGTCGGGGACTAATGGGCATCTCTCAAAATCCATATTTCATCCCAACTGCTGCGTTACGAAAAAAATTTCTTGCTTACATATCAAACATATGCGGCGCTGCGAAATTTTTTCCGCGCCTTGCATTTGGGCGAACTCTGAATTTTTAGAGGTGCCAAAATTACCCACCTGACTGGTATAATAGCGTGTATTTTTTTGTGCATGACATTTGTGCATGACATGTTTCTCAGGAGATAGTTAATGTTTTCAGGTTTCATTGATCTACCGTGGTGGGGCTATATTGTTGTGGCGCTGGTCTTCACCCATATCACAATCGCCTCCGTCACCATTTTTCTGCACCGCCATCAGGCACACCGAGCACTGGAACTACACGCCATTCCCAGCCATTTTTTCCGCTTCTGGCTGTGGCTGAGTACCGGCATCGTCACCAAAGAATGGGCTGCCATTCACCGCAAGCACCACGCCAAATGCGAAACAGCGGAAGACCCGCACAGCCCGGTTATTCTGGGCATCAAAAAAGTGCTAATGGAAGGCGCAGAACTGTACCGCAAAGAAGCCAAAAATCAGGAGACACTGGATAGATATGGCCATGGCACACCGGACGACTGGCTGGAAAACAAGCTTTACAGCGGACGCAGCATGCTCGGCATCGTGCTGATGCTGATCATCAATGTGCTGCTGTTCGGCCCGCTCGGCCTGACCATCTGGGCGGTGCAGATGGCGTGGATACCCGTCAATGCGGCCGGGATTATCAACGGCATCGGGCATTACTGGGGTTACCGCAATTTCCAGACGGAAGATGCTTCCACCAATATCATACCGTGGGGCATCCTTATCGGCGGCGAAGAGCTGCACAACAACCACCACGCCTACGCCTCCTCCGCCAAGCTGTCCAGCAAGTGGTATGAATTTGACATCGGCTGGTTCTACATCCGCGTTCTGGAAACTTTCGGTTTAGCTCAGGTGAAGAAACTTGCCCCGCAAGTGCGTCTGAACCCGGCCAAGACCTCGTGCGATTTGGAGACGCTGCACGCTGTCATTGCCAACCGCTACGAAGTGACCGCGAAATATGCCAAATTGCTGAAGAAAACTTATTCTGAAGAAATTACCCGCCTCAAGCTTCATGCTTCGGGCAAGTTTGACGTGGACATGGCGCGCATCAAACACTGGCTGCACCTGGATGAAAACGACCTGACCACACAGCAAAAAACCAAGCTCGGCATCGTGATCAAAGCCTGCCCCACCCTGCACACCGCCTACACCCTGCGCCAGGAACTGGCTGCCATCTGGCAACGTTCCACTGCCTCCAAAGAGCAATTGGTCAAGCAACTGGAAGACTGGTGCCATCGTGCAGAGAACAGCGGTATTGCGGCATTGCAGGAATTTTCCCAGCGCCTGCGCTGCTACGCCTGATGCCATTTTCATTTTAAGAGTGTAATGTAGGATGGGTGGAGGCTGGCGCAGTTTGCCAGCCGCAACCCATCGTTCGGTGTCCGATTGATGGGTTACGCGCCCAAAGAGCCGGGCGCTCCACCCATCCTACAAAATTGCACGATTGAATTGGAATTGGAATGTGGTAGATACTCTGTTCGCCGTCAACATTTTTTGGAATCAGCCAATAAAAAAGCCCGCATCGCGGGCTTTTTTATTGCAAGCAGAGCAACGAATTACTTCAGCTTGGTTTCCTTGTACATCACATGCTTGCGCACCACTGGATCAAACTTCTTGATCTCCAGCTTTTCCGGCGTGGTGCGCTTGTTTTTGTCCGTGGTATAGAAATGGCCGGTTCCGGCGCTGGATTCAAGCTTTATTTTTTCACGCATTTTCTGCTACTCCTTAAATTTTTTCGCCACGAGCGCGCATCTCAAACAACACCGCGTCAATACCATTCTTGTCTATGGTACGCAGCCCGGCATTGGACAGGCGCATGGAAACCCAACATTTTTCAGACTCAACCCACAAACGGCGGCGTTGCAAATTCGGCAAAAACCGACGCTTGGTTTTGTTATTCGCGTGGGACACATTATTCCCCACCATCGGGCGCTTCCCCGTTACTTGACAGACACGTGCCATAACCATTACCCCAGCCAGTTTTCAAAGAGGCGTGATTCTACCCTAAAACTTACCATCTGTTCAACCCAAATATCTCTCACCCCTTTTACCCCGCTGTTCAGCGTGAAAACACGATGTGACTATAGGGTGCCCTATACTGATTTGGTGCATAACCGGTTTACATTGCCTTACATTGGTGCGTAATTCCTTCTGGTTGGTATGCTGGGCATACTGCGGCTCGAATTTTCATGAAGTTAGACACACAAACAGATATGGCATAAATTTTGCTTATGTCACAGTGTATGAACCTGGCCTTAAATAGCAAAGACCCTCCCCTGCGCGTGCTGCTGGTTGAAGAAACCTTTGATCGTGCAGCGATGCTCAAACATGCATTGCATGAAGCGGGATGCCGCATCGCGGCGCACGTCACTTCCAGCTCGGATCTGCTGGGACTGGTGAACGAGCTCAAGCCGGATATGATCATCATCGATACCGAGTCCCCGGATCGGGATACGCTGGAATACCTGTGTGTTATCAGCCGCGACCAGCCTCGGCCTATTGTGATGTTTACCAATGATGGCGACAAAGCAAAAATACAGGCGGCGATTCGCGCCGGGGTGAGCGCCTATGTGGTGGACGGACTTAAAAGCGAGCGCTTGCGCGCCATCATGGACGTGGCTATCGCGCGCTTCAATGAATTCCAGATGATGCGACGTGATCTGGATAAGGCGGAAAGCCAATTGGTTGAGCGTAAGGACATTGAGCGCGCTAAAGGCATATTGATGAAGCAGCGCGGCTGGTCCGAGGAGGAGTCTTACCAAGCACTACGCAAAATCGCCATGGGCAAGGGAGTGAAATTGGCCGAGGTGGCGCGTCAAGTAGTCGCGGTGGCGGACTTGTTAACTTGACTGGCACGATGATTGCTTGGTAACTGTTAACGACCCAACGGCGGGTCGAGTTGAAGTTGTAAATCCGGCCAAAGATGGCCGGATAAAAAAGGACAAAGGCGTCCATTCGCGGGAGAGTTGTATCTCTTGCGGGTGTGATGCCTTTATTTGTTTTGTTTTTTGTTTTTGTTTTGTCTTTTTAACCGAGGAGAAATGTGATGAGCGATATATTAAAAGACGGCCGCAGGGATTTCATTAAAAATGGCGCAGGGCTGCTGGGCGGCGCGGCGCTGATGGCGATGGTGCCGCCGGGCATACGCAGCGCGGCATGGGCGGCGGGTTCCGATGCGCCGGAGAAGACCGACCTCAAGATTGGATTCATCCCGCTCACCGACTGCGCCAGCGTGGTGATGGCGGGCGAGCTGGGGCTGTACAAAAAATACGGCCTCAACGTGACGGTGACCAAAGAGGCGAGCTGGGCCGCAGTGCGCGACAAACTGGTGCTGGGAGAATTGGATGCCGCGCACGTGTTGTACGGCCTGATTTACGGCGTGCAACTCGGCATCGGCGGGCAGAAAAAGGATATGGCGATACTGATGGGACTCAACCACAACGCCCAGGCCATCACCCTATCGAACGCGCTCAGAGATAGCGGCGCGGTGGACGGCGCGAGTCTGAAAAAGCTGATTACTTCCAAAAAAGGCGAATATACCTTCGCGCAGACTTTCCCCACCGGCACCCATGCCATGTACCTCAACTACTGGCTGGCGGAACACGGCATAGACCCTTATAAAGACGTCAAGAATATCACGATCCCGCCACCGCAGATGGTGGCGAATATGCGCGTGGGCAATATGGACGGCTATTGCGTCGGTGAGCCATGGAACGCGCGCGCCATCTACGACCAGATCGGTTTCACCGCCACCACCACGCAGGCGATCTGGAAAGACCACCCCGAAAAAGTGTTGGGCTGCACGGCGGAGTTTGCCCAGAAATATCCCAACACCGCGCGCGCCCTCATCATGGCCATTCTGGAAGCCTCCAAATATATTGATACCACCGCGAACCGCCCGAAGGTCGCCAAGATTATCGCCCGCAAGTCTTACGTGAATGCGCCCGATCCGGTGATTGAAGGCCGCATGCTAGGTAAGTATGAAAACGGGCTCGGCAAATCCTGGACTGATCCTGACTACATGAAATTCTACAACGACGGCCTGGTGAATTTCCCCTTTCTCTCCGACGGCATGTGGTTCATGACTCAGCATAAACGCTGGGGCATGTTGACTGACGATCCAGATTATCTGGCCGTGGCGAAGAAGGTCAATCAAATTGAGTTGTACAAACAAGCTGCGGCTCAACTCAAAGTTCCGCTACCAGCGGAAGCACTGCGTACCAGCACACTGTTTGATGGCGTGGTGTGGAATGGCAAGAATCCGAAGGAGTATGCCGCTTCTTTCAAAATAAAAGCGTAAGCAAAAATAATGAGCGCACTGACGCGGCAGCAAGTTATGGAGTTATCACTAACAGCTAAAGACAGCAAGGCTTGGACGTGGCTGCAGCTAGGCGAATTGATCGGGAAAAGCCCGGTGTATACCGCCATGCTGATATATGGCTACGGGCAAGCGAGCGAGAGTGAAGCACAAAAACTGGCTGGCGCGCTGGAGCTTTCCGAGGAGGCCAAAAGCCTGCTGATGAAAGTGCCTCATCGACAGCCTGCGCAGCCCTGGCCGCCGACGGATCCATTTATATATCGCCTGTATGAAGCCGTGATGTTGTATGGGCCGGTGTACAAAGACATCGCGCACGAGATGTTCGGCGACGGCATCATGAGTGCGATCGACATGTCGGTGGATATTCAGAAAATCGAAGATCCCGCCGGGGTGCCACGCATGGTGTTCACCCTTAATGGCAAGTGGCTTACATACAAAAAGTTCTAGGACCTTACAACACAGGAGTACAGCATGAATGTAGTACCCATAAAACAAGACGTCATCCCGATAAGCAGGAATGAACCCGCCTGTCCAGCGAACAAGCCCGCGCTGAACGTGGCCCAACTAGCGGAGCCGGCTGCGCGAAAGTGGACGGCCGCGCTGCTTGGCGGCATGAATGCGCTGATCAAATGGGCCATTCCGCCAGTGCTAGGTTTGCTGCTGTTTCTAGTGGGATGGTCGCTGCTCTCCGGGCACAGTCCGGACCTGCCTGGCCCGGTGAAAACCTGGCACGCCGCTGTCGTGGTATTCAGCGATCCGTTCTACGACCACGGCCCCAATGACAAAGGTATCGGTTGGAATGTTCTGGGCTCCCTCGAACGGGTTGGGTTGGGCTTCGGCCTCGCGGCGCTGGTCGGCATCCCGCTGGGATTCGTGATCGGACGTTTCGTCTTTCTAAACAAAATGACGGACCCGATCATCAGCCTGCTACGCCCAGTGTCGCCGCTGGCATGGCTGCCGATCGGTTTGCTGGTATTCAATGATTCTCAGAACGCGGCGATCTGGGTGATCTTCGTCACCAGCATCTGGCCCATGGTCATCAACACGGCGGTCGGCGTGACCAGGGTGCCGCAGGACTATCTCAACGTCGCGCGGGTATTGAATCTGTCGGAGTTCAAGATATTCACCAAAATCCTGTTTCCCGCGGTACTGCCCTACATGATGACCGGGATCAGGCTATCCATCGGCATGGCCTGGCTGGTGATCGTGGCGGTGGAGATGCTGACCGGCGGCATGGGGATCGGATTCTGGGTGTGGGATGAATGGAACAATCTCAACGTCGAGCACATCATCATCGCTATCTTTGTTGTGGGCATCGTGGGCTTGTTGCTCGAACAGGCACTGATATTGATTGCCAAGCGTTTTGATTATTAACTGAACACGGAGAGTCACCATGAACAAAAAATTCATCCAGGTCGAAAATATCGACATGGTATTTTCGAGCAAAAAAGGCCGCTTCATAGCGCTCAGTCAAGTTAACTTGACGATTCAGCAGGGCGAGTTTGTCAGCATCATCGGCCACTCCGGCTGCGGCAAGTCCACCCTGCTCAATCTGGTCGCCGGACTCATCCTGCCCACCTCCGGCATCCTGCTGTGCGCAGGGCGTGAAATCAGCGGGCCGGGGCCGGACCGGGGCGTGGTATTTCAAAATCATTCCCTGCTGCCGTGGCTGAACTGCTTCAACAATGTCTATCTGGCGGTGGAACGCGTGTTTGAACGTACCGAATCAAAAACACGACTGCGCGAACGCACCGAACAGGCGTTGGAGCTGGTAGGCCTTAAAGATGCGCAACAAAAATATCCGCACGAACTCTCCGGCGGCATGAAACAGCGGGTGGGCATTGCGCGTGCGCTTTCCATGCAGCCCAAGGCGCTGCTGCTGGATGAGCCGTTCGGCGCACTGGATGCGTTGACCCGCGCCCAGCTACAGGATGAATTGCTGCGCATCGTCGCCGCCACCGGCGCCACCGTGCTCATGGTGACGCACGACGTGGATGAGGCGGTGTTGCTCTCCGACCGCGTGGTGATGATGACCAATGGTCCGGCGGCCACCATCGGAGAAATTCTGGACGTGAATCTACCCCGGCCGCGCAATCGCCTGGAGCTGGCCGAAAATTCAAATTATGTGCACCTGCGTAGCGAGCTGATGAGATTTCTCTATCAGCGCCATGCCAAACAGGCCGCTTGATATTACCCGTTTCTTTTCATCCACCTAAAGGAGTTATAACATGATCTGCAATAATTTATCACCACGCTTACTGTTACCAGCCATCACTTTGCTATATCTGTTTCCCGCTTATATAGCGAGCGCACATGCACAAACATTTACAGAGGCGATTACAGGCGGAAAAGTCTCTGCGCAACTGCGCCCACGCTTCGAACAGGTGGACCAAGAAGGCATCCTGGAAAAGGCAAAGGCCTCGACCCTGCGCACACAGCTCGGCTATACCACAGGAGATTTCAAGGGATTCGGCGCCTTGGTGCAGTTCGAGGATGTGCGCAACCTCGGCGGCGACAGCTATAACAGTACCATCAATACCGTTACACTCATTGGACTGCCCGCTGGACGACCCAAGTATCCAACCGTTGCGGATCCGGACAGCACGGAAGTCAATCAGGCGTTTATCAGCTACAAGGGCGCGCCCGGCACGCTGCTTGCGGACACCACGTTCAGATACGGGCGGCAGATCATCAATCTCGACAACCAGCGTTTTATCGGCGCTGTAGGCTGGCGGCAAAACACACAAACCTTCGACGCGCTTACCCTGACTTCGTCCGTGACCAATAACCTCAACGTATTTCTTGCGAACGTAAGCAACGTTAATCGAATTTTCGGAGAGAATCATCCTACCTTGAGTGACGTAGAGATGAATGGCAAACTCATTAACATGGCTTATCGCGGACTTCCGTTTGGGACACTGACCGGTTATGCCTATCTGCTTGACTATGAGCCCGGGCAACCATTGGCTACCCTCGCCTCCAACAAAACCTTGGGGCTGCGCTTTGACGGCTGGCGGCAGCAGGAGGGCGGAACAAAATACTTCTATACCGCCGAGTACGCTAAGCAAAGCGATTACGCGGATGGCGCAAGCACGGGCGCAAGCGCGGTGGATGCGGACTACAAAAACCTGACGCTGGGCACCGAGATCAAAGGCATCAAGGCAACACTCAATTACGAGGTCTTGAGCGGCAACGGTGTGTATAGTTTCGCCACGCCGCTTGCCACACTGCATGCCTTCAATGGCTGGTCTGATCAGTTTCTCGCCACCCCGAGAGATGGCCTGCAAGATATTTTCGTCACCCTCGAAAAAAGCTGGAAGGACATCAACTGGTTTTTACGTTATGACCGCTTTTCTTCCGACAACCTCAGCTACGATTACGGCAGCGAATGGGGTGTATCCGCCTCCAAGAAAATGAATAAGAATCTTACCCTGTTAGTTAAATATGCCGCCTATAGCGGCGATGCGAATTCCACTAACCTGGCGCGCAATGCGACGGCGGCGAGGCTGCCGCTGACGCGCGACCTGGAAAAGGTCTGGTTGCAGGCTGATTTTCAGTTCTGAACCTGATCTATTGATTCGGCCCGATGAAATTTTAAGTCCGTTCGCCCTGAACTTGTCGAACAGAGCTGGCTTCGACAGGCTCAGCCAGAACGGGTATTAAGACTTCACCGGGCCGGAACAATAAACCGGAGTACACACACATGAACTATCTCAGCGTCATTGAACGATATCAAGAACATCACGCAGGATTGCAGGAATTACTTGCCTCGATACTCAGCGGAATCGCCGCCACCGAGTTGATTGGTGACCCCGCCGGGCTGCGCAAAACCATGCAGTCACTGACCGCGTATTATCCGTTTGCAGACCTGATTTACACCTTGGATCAGAATGGCATCCAGACCAGTGACAATATCAACAATGAGAAAAATCCGCGCCATACCCGTCGAGCGGCGCTGACACTGGAAACCAAGCAGCGGGACAATACCAGCCGTGAGGCAAAGCCGCACTATACTGATTCAGGCCAAGGCAGAGACCGCAGCCAACGTCCCTATTTTATCCTGGCGCGCAACAAAGATAAGATTGTAGTCACCGAGCCCTATCTTTCCAGCGCAAGCAATAAATTGTGCATGAGCGCTGCAGTTCAATTACACGATAAAGTAAACGCGCAGCCCTGCTACCTGGTGCTGGACTTCGATCTCGCGCAAGCCATTGCGTTTTTAATGGGCGATAGTTCGCGCGAACGGTACCAGCCGTTGTTCAAATCCATTTATGTGTTGATTGTGATTGGGCTATTCAGCGTGGTGGCGGTGCTGTTGTATTCGGCTTTCACGGATCTCACTGCGCTTTTTCAGGCGGGACATACCCTCGAGGCCATACAGCTTAAACCGTTCAGCGTTATCATCTTTTTAACCTTGGCGCTCGCCATCTTTGATCTGGGCAAGACCATCCTGGAAGAAGAAGTATTGATGCATAAAGACATCCTCCGCCACAGCTCCACACGGCGCACCATCACGCGCTTCATCGCCGCGATTCTGATCGCGGTATCTATCGAGGCATTGATGTTAATGTTCAAGGGCGCCTTGAGCGGCGGCATGGAGATGCAACAGGGCGTGTGGATGATGTTGACCGCAGTGGGTCTGCTGGTAGGCCTCGGGCTATACGTCTATTTCGGCGCGCGCGCCGAGGCCATTTTGTTGGGGCTGCGCAAGTAGGTCGTCGTCATTGAAAGCAATGCGCGATTGCCTGACCCAGCGCGGCTATGTCGGTATGTTACCTGAGGGATGCTGGTAAATGAACCGGATCTACCCGCGCGGTGTTGCCCCATCGCGCCTTGCACGCCTGCTGGCATGGCTACACCCCGACGAATTACTGCCGTGGCTGTCAGAAGACCGGACTTGCACTGGAGAAGTGCCTGCTTGCGCAAGCAGTCGTATTTACCGAGCATTTGCGCATGCATGTTGCATACATATCGCGCAAGAAACAAAAGCAATAATCGTAAGTTTTCAGCCTTAGATCCGACCATGAACAGCATATACTCACCGATCCAGCTTTACTCTCTGGATCAGATTGAAATGGCCACATCAATATCTGATGGCATGGTTACCGCCCATTTCAAGGATTTGATTTTAAGCAGCCATTTCCAACCCATCTTCAGCCTGGCGCACAAGAGGCCGGTAGGCTATGAGGCGTTATTGCGTGCCCGGACGGCTACAGGGGCAAGCATCTCACCCTTGGAAGTATTTGCCATGGTGCAAAGCGAAGCTGAAACAGTTTTTCTCGACCGCCTTTGCAGAAATATGCACGTACGCAACTTTGCAACCATGGCTGACGATACCAGCTGGCTGTTTCTAAACATCAACCCCATGGTGACCATCAAGGGGAAGCACTATGGTGCATTTTTTGCAGATATGCTGGAGCGCTACGGCATACCCGCGTATCGCATCGTGATTGAGATTCTGGAAGGCAGCATTCAGGATGAGTCATTACTGGCTGATGCAGTCACTTACTACAAGGATATGGGCTGCCTCATTGCCATTGATGATTTTGGTACCGGCCATTCAAACTTCGACCGCATCTGGCACCTGTCACCGCAAATAGTGAAGCTGGATCGATCCATGATTGCGCGGGCAGCCACCAATTTTACTGTGCGACGCGTGCTCCCCAATCTGGTCAGCATGATACATGAGTCCGCCAGCCTGTCTCTGATCGAGGGCGTAGAAACAGAAGAGGAAGCTTTAATCGCCATGGATTGCGGCATTGATTTTGTGCAGGGTTACTATTTTGGTCGGCCTGAAAAATCCATTCAGAGCGGTAATCCGGCTTCGCTAATCTTGCCGCAGTTGTGTGATAAATTCAAACATTACACACTGCAGGAGTCCCAGAAATATCGCAACAAGTTGCAGCCTTATATTTCTGCCTTCCTGCATTCCGCAAAACATATTGCAAAGGGCAAGACAGCTGAAACCGCCTGCCTGGATTTTCTGAGTCACCCAAAAATTACACGGTGTTATCTGTTAAATCAGGAGGGAATGCAGCTAGAGTCCACCATGACTTCAGCACTGCATCATTCATCTTGTGTGCCCCGCTTCAGACCATTGCAGGACGCCAGGGATGCCAACTGGTCGCGCCGCCATTACTTCCAGCGCGCAATCAATAATCACGAAGAAGTGCAGGTAAGCCGCCCTTATCTCTCGATTACCGACGCCAACATGTGCGTCACACTTTCAGTCAGTATTACAAGCGGGCTAGAGACACAGGTTCTCTGCTGCGATTTGAATTGGGAGCATGATGGCGGCTAACCCAAAGCTGGCGCTGGCACAGCATGGAAAGTCTCGCGCACTTGCGCTCTCAATTTACCTGCTTTTGCTACAAGCACTTTGCGCGGTGTGGCTTGGCTTCTGGAGCTCATCGGAAAGCGACATCGATGCAATAACAATTAATTCTGCAGGCAGGCAGCGCATGCTGTCACAAAAACTGGCAAAAAACCTGCTGGAGCTTGGCAATGCCCATCATGCTGCTAAAAACTCCATCGCCATCCAGCAGGAACTAAGACAAGCCTACGAACAGTTTGACAAAACCCTCGCAAGTTTTGCCAAAAATACTGTTGTTGATCGTAGCGGCACGACGCTCGCGCTGCAAACAACCAAATCTGCTCGAGCCAAATACCTCATCGATCATGCCTATATGTTGTGGCGGCCGATGCAACTTTCCCTGCAACCATTACTTGCAGACTCCGGCAGTTACTCGCCAGCATCGCTGGACAAGGCTATTGATATTGTTATTCGTGATAATCAGCAGTTGCTGCTGCTGATGAACGATTTAACCAACGAGTTTGAAGATGCCGCACGCAAAAAGTCGGATAAATTAGAGCTTATCCAGGCCTTGTCTGCCGTGCTTATTCTTGCCAACTTTGGCTTTGTACTGTTCTTTTTTCGGCGCCAGCTTAACCAACTTACCGAGAGCAAGTCAGTGCTGCATCGCATCATGGAGAATATGGGCAGCGCAATTATCGTGATGGACCATGAAAAAAATATTGAATCAGGCAACCGTGCTGCCGAGATGATGTTCGGTTATGGGATTGGTGAGCTTGCGGGAATTAACCTGCAGGCGCTGTTTATCGAAGCCGATTCTAAAATGACTGGCAAACGCAAAAATGGTGGGTGTTTTTCACTCGACATGACGCTGACTGAAATACCGGCAATGCAGCGGCCTTTGTTCATTGTCAGCCTGCACGATTTAACTGCACAAAGCATACGTGAAGAGAAACTTAGCCATCTCGCCTATCATGATTCTCTCACTGGCTTGCCTAACCGCTTGCTATTCATGGACAGGCTAGAGCAAACGCTAGCCCATGCACATCGACACAACGAGCTAGTTGGCTTGCTATTCATCGATCTTGACCGCTTCAAACCTGTCAATGACGTTATGGGCCACGCCACGGGAGATTTGCTGTTGCAGAACGTCGCCAGCCGGTTAAAGTACTGCTTGCGCGAGGGAGACTCGATAGCACGCCTGGGAGGCGATGAATTCACCATAATTACTGATGCCAAAGACGCAAAGAGCTGCGACATTATTGCCGAAAAAATACTGAGTGAGCTGAACAAAAAATTTGATCTGAATGGCCACTCCATTCAGATTTCCGCGAGCATCGGGCTCAGCATGTATCCACGTGATAGCAGTGACATCAAAGCATTGCTGCACTGCGCAGATGCCGCCATGTATCGCGCCAAGTCTCTGGGTGGCAATACCTACTGCACCTATCCCGATACACATGCCATGAACCTAAATCTGGGTTAAATCCGGTAATAAGTTTGGCTATATGATCGCACACCAAAATAATAGGGGACAACTAGCTTGACAATTACCGCTGCGAACAGTCTGACCCCATTTTCTTCTTTTTTTCTATGGTCATACCCTTCGTTCGCTGTATGACGCCGGCATGCTTCAGAGTGGTGCTTTTTAATGGCTCTATGTGAATAGTAGGGGGGGGCAGACCCAATGCTGTTTACTTAACAATCTTTGCGCTCCAGTCGTGGCGACTATTCAGCATTTCATTACCTTTGCGCGATGGAAATTGTTTGCAGTGTCTTTTCACCACACGCGGATTGCTGCGGCCGTGCATACTGGTGTGGGCTGCTCGTTCAATCTCTGTCACCACCTCAGCCCACCATCGTTCAAACTGCTTAGGGGAAAATAGCGGCGCAGGCGGGACATATCCTCGAGGCCATACAGCTTAAACCCTTCAGTGTTATCATCTTCATAACCTTGGCGCTCGCCATCTTTGATCTGGGCAAGACCATCCTGGAAGAGGAAGTGTTGATGCATAAAGATATTCTCCGCCACAGCTCCACACGGCGCACCTTCACGCGCTTCATCGCCGCGATTCTGATCGCGGTATCTATCGAGGCATTGATGTTAATGTTCAAGGGCGCCTTGAGCGGCGGCATGGAGATGCAACAGGGTGTGTGGATGATGTTGACTGCGGTGGGCCTGCTGGTAGGCCTTGGGCTATACGTCTATTTCGGCGCGCGCGCCGAGGCCATTTTGTTGGGGCTGCGCAAGTAGGCCGTCGTCATTGAAAGTAATGCGCGATTGCCTGACCCAGCGCGGCTATGTCGGTATGTTACTTGAAGGATGCTGGTAAATGAACCGTATCCATTCGCCCAATGTTGCCCCATCGCGCCTTGCGCGCCTGCTGGCATGGCTACGCCTCGACAAATTGCTGCCGTGGCTGGGGCAAGACCGAACTCGCACCGAAAAAAATGCCCAGGAAGCTGGCCGGGAACTGCTTGAGAGTGAAGCACAGTACCAGCAGATTCTCGATAGCAATACCTCCATCGCCTACCTGATTGATACCGACACGGCCTGTATCGTGCATGCCAACGCCGCAGCGGCGGCGTTCTGGGGCTACCCGCTGAAAAAGTTGCGCGGTATGAGCATCACCGATATCAACATCGCCCCGCGCGCGCAACTGTTTAAAGACCTGCACCGTACCCAGGATGGCATCCCGTCCCGCCTCGAATGGCGTCACCGGCTCAAGAACGGCGAGATTCGCGACGTCGAGGTGTATAGACGGCCATTGACTTATCAGGGCAAGACCTTGCTCTATTGCATCGTCCATGACATCAGCACCCACAAACAGGCCGAGGAGGAGCTGCGGCTCGCCGCCACCGTGTTTAACACCATGGATGAGGCGGTAATGGTGACCGACCCTGACAACAAAATCATCAAGGTCAATCGTGCCTTCACCGTTATCACCGGCTATTTCCCGGATGAGGTGACCGGTAAAAATCAGGACCTGCTTTCTTCCGGTGTACAGTCGTCGGCGTTTTATAAAAAACAGTGGGAAACGCTGACCACCACCGGCGGCTGGCAAGGCGAAGTCCGCAATCGCCGCAAGAGCGGTGAGGTTTATGTCGGGTGGCTTTCCATCAAACAGGTGCGCGACCAACAAGGTACGCTCACCCACCACGTGGCGGTGTTCTCCGACATCAGCGAGCGCAAGGCAGCAGAAGATAACATGCGCCACTCGGCACATTACGATGCGCTCACCGACCTGCCCAACAGGACGCTGTTCACCGACCGTCTGCGGCAGGCACTCACCCAGGCCAGGCGGGACAAGGCACAGATGGCCATGATGTTCATTGATCTCGACCAGTTCAAGCCGGTCAATGATACCTACGGCCACGACGTTGGCGACCTGCTGCTGAAGGGGGTGGCGGAACGCATGTTGGGTTGCCTGCGCGCGTCGGACAGCGCTGCGCGGATAGGCGGTGACGAATTTGTCGTGCTGTTGCCGACCATCGAAGATGCGCAGGATGCCATGATGATCGCCAACAAAATCCTGCATGCCATCAGCCAGCCATTTGAACTGGCCGGTCACAGCCTGCGCATCTCCGCAAGCATAGGCATTGCCGTCTATCCCGAGCACGGCAGCGATGAGAAGCTGCTGCTCATAAGTGCCGACATCGCCATGTATCACGCCAAGAAAAGCGGGCGCAATAACGTCAGACTCTACCTGCCCGAGATGCTGGCAAGCAGTGGATGATGGCTGAAGGGTGAGCTTTATCCGGTATGACGATGTAGATACCGAAGCAGGAATACGCTGCCGATCAGTTCACGGGCCGATTTACCAGTAAGAAAAAGACTCCTTTTGGTCAGCATACATTCGACCTAGTCTGCGCAGAGTTCAGTATAGATCATCGCCTCATCCGACCGCGCCATCCGCAAACCAACGGGTTGGTTGAGCGCTTCGATGGCCGCAGCAGTGAGCTGATTGGACAAACACGATTTGCCTCAGATGCAGAGCTCGAAAGTACGCTCACCCAATACCTTGACACCTATAACCACAGCATTCCTCAGCGCGCTCTGAACTATCAAGCACCCATCCAAGCCCTCAAGGCTTGGCGTAAAACCAACCCCGTTTGATCGTTAAAAATGTTTATGAACACCCGGGGCTTGACAGTTACTCAGCCACAATATAGTGCATCCGCATCATGGCAGCGCACAAAGATGTGGCGAAAAAATCATATCCGCTGGAAATTACAGACCGACCCAGGCTCGCTGAAAAGTCGGCGAATAAAAAAATACCATTAAATAATAGTGTGTAGCGTAACTCAACTACTCGCCAGTAAGGTGTGGCATGGAACCTGCTGTGATGGAACCTACTGAGTGTTGGGTGCATCGTTGCATACATGGCGATATACGAAACACAACTGTAGATGCAACTGTGATTTAGTTTTTTATCAACTATTTAAAAAGGAGTGTCAGTTATGAAAATCAATACGGTTAGGAGAAAACTATGAAAACGATAGTTAAGCTGGATCTGGATAAAAGGCCGTGGGAACAGGACGGACAGATTCATAACCGTTGGCATCCCGATTTGCCGATGATTTCGATGGTCAAGCCAGGTGACGAATTCCGCGTGGAGTGTATGGACTGGACCGGCGGTCAGATTGGCGACAATGACAGTGCGAACGACGTGCGGGATGTGGACTTGACCCAGGTGCATTACCTGAGCGGCCCCATCGGTGTCGAAGGAGCCGAAGCGGGCGACCTGATGGTAGTCGAAATTCTTGATGTGGGTACTTTTGATGATTCTCAATGGGGATTCAATGGCCTGTTTTCCAAACAGAATGGCGGTGGATTTTTAACTGACCATTATCCAGATGCACGTAAATCCATCTGGGATTTCCACGGTATCTATGCCACTTCACGCCATGTGCCCAGGGTCAAGTTTGCCGGCATTATGCATCCAGGTTTGATCGGTTGCCTGCCTTCGCGCGAGTTGCTGGAGACATGGAACAAGCGCGAAGGCGACCTGATCGCCACCGATCCTGATCGTGTACCGCCATTGGCCTTGCCGCCCAATCCGCAATCGGCGGTGATGGGCAAATTGAAAGGTGACGCCGCCAAGGCTGCCGCAGCCGAAGGTGCCCGCACCGTGCCTCCGCGCGACCATGGTGGCAATTGCGATATCAAAAATTTAACCAAGGGCTCCAAGGTGTTCTTCCCTGTGTATATCAAGCATGGCGGACTGTCCATGGGCGACCTGCACTTCTCTCAAGGTGATGGTGAAATCACTTTCTGCGGTGCGATAGAGATGGCCGGTTATCTCGATCTCAAGGTAAGCCTGATCAAGGATGGCATGAAGAAATACGGTATTAAAAACCCTATCTTTCAGCCCAGCCCATTGACGCCAAACTATCGCGATTATTTGATCTTTGAAGGTATTTCGGTAGACGAACAAGGGAAGCAGCACTATCTGGATGTACATGTGGCCTACCGTCAGGCCTGTCTCAATGCGATCGAGTACTTAAAAAAGTTTGGCTACAGCGGTGCGCAGGCACTTTCCATATTGGGTACTGCGCCAGTTGAGGGGCATATCAGCGGCATTGTCGATATTCCCAACGCCTGCGCCACCCTATGGCTGCCTACCGAGATTTTTGATTTCGATCTAAAGCCGAATGCCGATGGTCCGGTCAAGTTTATCACCGGGTCTGTCGATCTGGCCAAGGCAAGTTAAGGGGAAAGTCACATGCCTATATACGAGTACGAATGCGGCGAATGCGGTGTTTTCACCGCATTCAAGAAATTGAGCGAATACAGGGAACCGACCCGGTGCGACGAGTGTGGCGGTGCGGGCGTGCGCATTATCTCGGTGCCGCAACTGGCCTTGTTGGACAAGGGGAAGCGAACTGCGCATGAGCGAAATGAAAAATCCGCCCATGCACCGGGTTTCAAACGTCGCTCAAGTTGTGGCTGTACGGGTTCGCACACTTGTAAAACTACCGCTGGCAAGGCTTTGCAAGATAAACCCGCGGCTACGAAGTATCAGATGCAGACAAAGAAAACAGCAAGGCCCTGGATGCTGGGGCATTGATGGTTGTGTAGGCAGCAAAAGTAAGCAAGCTTTAAACGTTGTCGTATGTCACTTGTTGTATCACTTTTAATGAGGAGAAATTGCATGAGTAATTTTACTAGACGTCGTTTCTTGGGTACTGCGTTAGCGGGTGTATTGCTTGCTGCAGGATTTTCGTCAGGTAGCGCCATGGCGGCTACTTTTCCAACCGCCAAGGTTAATACGACCGGTCTGGCCGTAACGGACAAAACAGTCACAGTTGGTATTCTGCATTCTGCCACCGGCACGATGGCGATCAGCGAAACCGGTTCCATACAGGCAGAGAAGCTGGCGATTGCCCAGATCAATGCCATGGGGGGCATACTGGGTCGCCAGATCGTAGTCATCCAGGAAGATGGGGCCAGTGACTGGCCAACCTTTGCGGAGAAAGCCAAGAAATTGCTGGTGCAGGATAAAGCAGCCGCAGTATTCGGCGCCTGGACTTCGGCTTCACGCAAAGCAGTGTTGCCAGTGTTTGAAAAAGAGAATGGCCTGTTGTTTTACCCGACTTTCTACGAAGGTTTGGAGCAGTCCAAGAACGTGTTCTACACCGGCCAGGAAGCAACACAGCAAATTCTCGCCGGTCTGGACTGGATCGCCAAAGAAAAGAAAGTCAAAACTTATTACTTGATCGGCTCCGACTACATCTGGCCACGTACCTCGATGAAGATTGCACGCAAGCACATCGAGCAGCATCTGGGTGGCAAGGTAGTGGGCGAAGAGTATGTTGCCTTGGGCGATACACAGTTTGGTTCAGTAATCAACAAGATCAAGCTGAAAAAACCTGACTTGATCTACGCCGCAATCGTGGGTGGCAGCAACGTGGCCTGGTTTAAGCAACTCAATGCTGCAGGACTAAATTCCAGCAAGCAGAATCTGCTGACCATCTCAGTAACCGAGGACGAGGTTCTTGGTATCGGCGGTGAAAACCTTGTTGGCTTCTACTCTGCGATGAAGTACTTTCAGTCCTTGAAGAATCCTAACAACGAAAAATTCGTTGCAGACTTCAAAAAGATGTGGGGTCCTAAATCTGTGATGGGTGACGTGACTCAAGCTGCTTATCTTGGCCCATGGTTGTGGAAAGCCGGTGTTGAACGTGCGGGTAGTTTTGATGTGGACAAGGTAGTCATCGCATTGCCCGGCTATGAACTCAAGACTGCACCAGAAGGATATGTGAAGGTTGATGCTAACCACCATCTGGTAAGCAAGCTGCGTGTTGGCCAGTGGAAAGCTGATGGTCAGGCAGAAGTGGTTTATGAGTCTGCTCTGATCAAACCTGATCCGTTTCCAAAAGGTTATCAATAATAGTTAATTGAGCATGATCTGCAACGGCCCGTACAGGGCTGTTGCAGAGTGTCAAAACCCGTACGGGGCTGTTACAAAGTGTCAAAACGATGCAATTCGATTTTCACGGTAAGTAAAAGTTGGAGGCCTGATCATGTTTGGATATTCACTTTCGGAAGTGGGCAACATTTTCGTCATGCAGGGTTTTTCCGGCCTCAGCCTGTTTAGTGTGCTGTTGCTGATGGCGCTGGGTCTAGCAGTTATTTTTGGTCAAATGGGCGTCATCAATATGGCGCATGGTGAATTCATGGCGATCGGTGCCTACACGACCGTTCTGCTTTCCAATATCGCTGTCAGTTATGACTTCGTTCAAAGTTATTTTGTCTTTGCCATCATTGCGGCATTCATCGTGGCCTTTATTATTGGTTATCTGGTGGAGTACGGATTGATACGGCATCTGTATAAACGGCCGCTGGATACCTTGCTGGCAACCTGGGGCTTGAGCCTCATCATGCAGCAGATATTCCGTTCTATCTTTGGAGCCAAAGAAGTGAGTGCCACGCTGCCGGATTGGTTACTGGGCTCGTTCAAGCTAACTCCTAATATTGATATTCCTATCAATGGCGTGTTCGTCATGGTGCTGACACTCATCGTGACCGGAGGCGTATTTGTATTCATGTATCGCTCCAGATGGGGCTTGCGCATGCGCGCCACGGTGCAAAACCGTGTAATGGCCGGTGCGGTTGGTATCAATACCAAAAGAGTCGACCGCGTCACTTTCGCGCTCGGATGCGGTATTGCCGGTGTGGCCGGTGCAGCCTTCACCACTATCGCCTCTACCGGTCCTACTACGGGTTCGCTGTACATCGTTGACAGTTTCATGGTGGTGGTACTCGGTGGTACGGCCAGCCTGATAGGCACCATCGCTTCCGCATTTGGTATCGCACAGACGCAATCTATTCTGCAGTTCTTTATGACCAGCTCCATGGGTAAGGTTGCAACCTTGTTGACCATCGTGGTGATATTTATGATGCGACCAGAAGGTTTGTTTTCCTCAAAAGTGCGCAAGTAAGTCATGCCGGAATTTATGAACAGGAGATTTGTATGAACAGTCTTGCAAAAAAATTACTGGACGGACGTGAAGGCGCAGTGAGTCTCGCCTTGCTGGCAGCCATTATCCTTATCGTGTTGCCTCTGCTGCTTGATCCGTTCCGTATCGGATTGGTAGGCAAGTACATCACTTATGCCTTTGTTGCGGTCAGTCTGGTGTTGTTGTGGGGTCACGGCGGTATTCTCAGTTTGGGGCAGGGCATGTTCTTTGGTCTCGGCGGTTATGCCATGGCCATGTTCCTCAAGCTTGAGGCGTCTGACCCTATCAGCACCAAGATTCAGACTACGCCCGGCATTCCAGACTTCATGGACTGGAACCAGATCACGGCCATTCCCTGGTTTTGGCAACCCTTTCAAAGTCTCACGCTGACCTTGTTGGCGATATTGCTTGTGCCTACCTTCTTCGCTTTTATCATCGGCTATGCGATGTTCAAGAGGCGAGTGGGCGGGGTGTACTTCGCCATCATTACTCAGGCCATTACGTTGATACTGAGTATTCTGATTATTGGCCAACAAGGCTATACCGGTGGTGTGAACGGTATTACCGATTTGAAAACGCTATTGGGCTGGGATATCCGCACCGATAGCGCCAGGTATGTGTTGTATTACCTGAACGCACTATTGTTAATCGGGTGCATCATGCTTTCGCACTACATTCTCAGCAGCAAGTTCGGCATGATGCTGCTGGCGATGCGCGATAAGGAAGAGCGTGTGCGCTTCTCCGGTTATGACGTGGCCAATTTCAAGATCTTTATCTTCTGCGTATCGGCCATGATCTCCGCCATCGGCGGGGCCATGTTCACGCTGCAGGTGGGCTTCATGTCGCCGTCCTTTGTCGGCATCGTGCCCTCGATCGAGATGGTGATTTTTGCCGCCGTGGGTGGTCGCATGTCTCTGATCGGTGCGGTCTACGGCACCTTGCTGGTGAGTTTTGGCAAGACCATGTTCTCGGAAACTTATCCCGAGTTGTGGCTGTTCCTGATGGGCGGTTTGTTTATCGCGGTGGTGATGTTCTTCCCGAACGGTCTGGCGGGCGTGTACAACAAGTACAAAAATAAGATCGGTTTCCTGCGCAGATTATCCGAGTCTGACAAGGAGACTCCTACTGTAGCAGCCCCCGTTCCCGCGAACAGCGTTACAGCCAAACCACAAGGAGAGACAGCATGAGTAATACTGATTTTGTGCTGGCCATAGAGGATCTCACTGTGTCCTTTGACGGTTTCAAGGCCGTGGACAATTTGACCATGTACATAGACAAGAACGAGCTGCGCGTGGTGATTGGTCCAAATGGAGCAGGAAAAACCACGGTGCTTGATTTGATCTGCGGCAAGACCAAATCGAGCTCAGGTTCGATCAAGTTCAAGAATCTGGAGCTGACCAAGCTACGTGAGCATGAGATTGTCAGGGCAGGAGTGGGGCGAAAATTTCAGACTCCCTCCATCTACGAAAATCTGACTGTGTACCAGAATCTAGAGGTGTCTTATCCGATAGGTCGTAGTGTGTGGGGAAGCCTTACCTTCAAGCGTACAGAAGCGGTAACTTCCAGGGTGCAGCAGGTGGCGGAAGAAATTTTGCTGCAGGATATGCTGGATACAGAATCTGCATTGCTCAGCCATGGACAGAAACAGTGGCTGGAGATCGGCATGCTGCTGATGCAGGACCCCGAGCTGATGCTGCTGGATGAGCCGGTGGCCGGCATGAGCGCCAAAGAGCGCGATCAGACTGCCGATCTACTCAATCGCATTTGCAAAAACCGCTCGGTAGTCGTGATCGAACATGACATGGAATTCGTCAAGAAGATTGCGCACAAGGTGACCGTACTGCATCAGGGAAAAATATTGGCAGAGGGCACCATGGACAAGGTGCAGGCGGATGAAAAAGTGATAGAGGTGTACTTGGGCCATTAAGGCGTTGGCCAGTGTCTTTAATCTAGACTACCTAAAGGATACATCATGTTTGAAGTCGAAAATTTGCAAGTCAGTTACGGCCAGAGCCAGGTCATCCATGGCCTTAATTTCAAGGTCGAGAAGAATGAAACCCTGGCCATCATGGGCCGCAACGGCATGGGTAAAACCACGCTGTTCAAATCGCTGATGGGCATCCTGCCAAGCAAGAGTAATAAAATGACGGTGGATGGCGCCAATGTTGGCGGGACAGACAGCTACCAGCGCGTCGCCAGTGGCATGGCTTATGTACCGCAGGGACGCATGATCTTTCCTACGATGACGGTGCAGGAGAATATCGAAACCGGTCTGGAAAAATCCAAAACTCGTGAGATACCGGAAGATATTTATTACCTGTTCCCGGTGCTATTCGATATGCGTCATCGCAAGGGCGGCAACCTATCCGGCGGACAGCAGCAGCAACTGGCGATTGCGCGGGCACTGGTGACTAATCCCAAGGTTCTGCTGCTGGATGAGCCCACCGAGGGTATCCAGCCTTCCATCATCAAGGATATTGCCAAGGTCTTGAACGAGATACGCAAGATGCGCGAGATCACCATCATCGTATCCGAGCAGGTGCTGAGCTTCACCATGGCAATTGCAGACCGCATCATCGTGATCGAAAAGGGAAAATTTATACATGAAGACCGCCGCGACCAGGTAGATGCAGCCAAGATCAAGCGCTATCTGTCAGTCTGATATGTATCTGGGCTGGCTGATCTGCGGCTTGAGTTCAGTTGCCATGAAGGACGCTCACTACTTGTCAAGACCCGGGTGTTCATAAACGTTTTTAACGAACAAATCGGGGTTGGTTTTGCGCCAAGCCTTGAGGGCTTGGATGGGTGTTTGATGGTTCAGCGCGC
>CAMTXD010000035.1:0-7560 GCA_947085625.1 uncultured Gallionellaceae bacterium
TATCCTCGAAAGCGGGAACAGGAATAATCTTCATGACCATGGGCACCTCTAAAAATCCAGATTTCATCCCAACTGCTGCGTTGCTGAAAAAATTTCTTGCTTACATATCATCCATATGCCGCGCTGCGACATTTTTTCCGCGCCTTGCATTTGGGCGAACTCTGAATTTTTAGAGGTACCCATAATGTAGGGCGGGCGCAGCCCGCCCTACATTTTGGTTCCGGCTCGCTCGGCTTAGGGGGGAGCGATTACTGCCGCGCACGTATCCAGCCCTTCCATTCATCAAACAACTTCGCATCCAGCGCCGCGATCACCGAACGCTGCCACACGTTGCTATGGCTAAAATCATCGGACGCCAAACTGCACATCTGGCCTCCCGCCTCCTCCAGCAGCAGCGAGCCGGCGGCATAATCCCACAGCTTCTGGCCGCCGTGCAAATACATGTCGTAGCGCCCGGCGGCGGTGTAGCACCAATCCAGGGTGCTGGCGCCGAAGTTGCGCTGCGAACTATACGGCGGGCTGCCAGCCAGCGCTGCCGCCAGTTTGCTATCCAGCCGTTTCATATCCACGCCGGCCAGCGCGGCGCCCAAGGTGGCGGCGGCAGTGCGGCCAACCAGTTTCTCGCCATTCAAGGACGCGCCGCGCCCGCGCTCGGCGGCAAACGTCTCGTTCGCCACCGGGTCAACCACCACGCCCAGCACGCTCTTGCCGCCACAGATCAACGCTACCGACACGGCAAAGTAAGGCAGGCCATGCACAAAATTGGAAGTCCCATCAAGCGGATCCACGCACCACACCGTCTGTTGTCCGTCTGCCCACAGCGCCACTTGCTGCGGTTCACTCATTTCCTCGCCGATTACCGGCACATTGAGGATGGCTTGCAGCTTGCGCGTGAGCGCTTCCTGCGCGGCAAGGTCGGCCTCGGTACGCAGGCTACCGTCACTCTTGTGCTGGTGCGCCACCTTCATGTAGCGCGGCATGATCTCTTCCGCCGCCACCAGCCTGACTGCCGCCACGACCGCTTGCAGCGTGGCGCTCAAGGCATGGTTCACGCTTCACGCTTCAATTGACCATCCGACCATTTGATGGAACAACCCATGCTGGCAACCTGCTGCAGCGGCCCCTTGCCGGTCTGCGCCACTTGCACCATGGCATTGAACAAATCGCGCGGTGCGTCCGCCACCAATTCCTTGCGTGAGGCATCCAGCCGGCCACGGTATTGCAATTCCAGCGCGGCGTTGAAACCGAAAAAATCCGGCGTGCAGACTGCGCCGTAGTCCTTGGCCACCTGCTGCGTCTCGTCCCACACATAAGGGAAGGGATAAGCATATTGCTGCGCCACTTTTTTCATGTTGTCGTGGCTATCCTCCTCATGTTCAGCCGGATCGTTGGACATGATGGCGAGGCTGTTGATGCCGTATTGCAGCAACTCGCGCGTGTCGCGCACGATACGCTCGCGGATGGATTTCACGTAAGGACAGTGGTTGCAAATAAACATGATCAACAGGCCATTCTTGCCGCAGGTATTTCCCGGCGTGTAACGCTGGCCATCTATGCCCCGCAGATTGAAGTCACTCGCCTTCCAGCCGAAATCGCAAAGCGGCGGTTGTAGACTTACCATCATGTTCCCCTTACATCAATTTTAAGGACGTTATATTATCACGTTGGCCTATCCCTGCTAAAGCAACACATATCCAATCAACCCATGTCCATGCCGCGCTTCTATTGCCCCCCGCCGCTACCCGTCAGCGCCCTATTCGAGTTGCCGCCAGCCGCTGCACACCATGCCAGTCGCGTGTTGCGCCTGCGCGTAAATAATCCGGTGCAGTTATTTGATGGCATAGGCAATGAACTGCACGGCAACATCCGTGAAATTATCGGAAAGAGGGTAATGCTGGGTGAGCTGCGAGACAGCACAATAAATCGCGAGTCGCCTTTGCATATCGTGCTGGCGCAGGCGCTGTGCAGCAGCGAAAAGATGGACTGGGTGGTACAAAAGGCCACTGAACTCGGCGCTGCCGAAATCCAGCCGGTGCAAACCCGGCGCAGTGTGGCCAGGCTGTCCGGTGAGCGCGCGGCAAAGCGCACCGATCACTGGCGCGGTGTCAGCATTGCGGCCTGCGAACAATGCGGCAGGAATGTTTTGCCCAAAATTCATGTCCCGCAGGAATTTGGCGCCTGGTTAGCCCAGGGGCGCGCTGCACCCGGCAGCAAGTTCATCCTGCTGCCGCAAGCCACGGCTGCACTGCACCAGCAGCTACAACCACAAGGGCAGGTCACCCTGTTGATTGGCCCGGAAGGCGGCTTTGATGAAGACGAAGCGCAACTTGCTCAGCTATCTGGCTTTATCCCCATCTGTTTGGGCGCGCGGGTGTTGCGCACCGAGACCGCGGCAATGGCGGGACTGGCCGCGCTACAAACTCTATGGGGGGATTTTAACCCCAACGTTTCACACCCTAAAGGGTACAAGAACCTCTTCGAGGTAAATTCGCGTGATGATCGCGCAGGATTTTGTTTGCCGTAGCACGCGTAGCGGGCGTGGTGTTTTGTGGATTATCAGGGATGACGAATTTTTAGAGGTGCCCTCAATCCGCCGCCACCACCCGGTTCTTGCCGGTTTTTTTGGCGTGGTACATGGCCTTGTCGGCGCGCCCGATGACGTCTTCTCTGTCTTCGTCATCGGCGCGCAGCGCAACTCCGGCGCTGAAGGTGATTAGCTGCCGCTGGTTGTCAGTCATGAAGAATTGTTTGGTGAGCTCGCGCTGTAAACGGGTGATGGTCTCCATCGCTTCCTTCAGCCCGGTATTGGGCAGGAGGATGAGGAATTCTTCGCCGCCGTAACGCGCCACCGAATCGGTCGGGCGCAGGGCCTCCTTGATGACTTTGATGAGGTGGATTAGCGCCTGGTCGCCGACCTGGTGGCCCAGGGTGTCGTTGAGTTGCTTGAAATTATCTATGTCGAGCAGCGCGATGCTAATCTGGGTTTGTTCGCGGTCGGCACGCTTCATTTCGCGCCCCAGCGCTTCATCCAGCCCGCGCCGGTTGAGCGCGCCTGTGAGCTGGTCCGCGTGCATCATTTCGCTGGCTTCTTCCAGTTGCCGCTCCAGTTGCTGGATGCGCTCCTCGGCTTCCTGCGCCTGCTTGCGCGTTCTGAGCAGCTCCTCGCGCGATTGCAGCGCGCTGGCCTGGATGATGCGCGTGTCGTGCATGATGTCGCCGAGGATGTTGCTCAATTCGGCGAGGTTGTCGGCGCTGCCGATTTTCTGGTTGTAACCTTCAATTTTGTTGTGGTATTCGCCAGTGCTTTCGGTCAACTCGCCCAGGCGGTCTATGAATGTGGTCATCAGGCTCTTGAGCGTGGTCTTGGCGTCGATCAGACTACCCTGCAGCATGCCCTGCTTGATGATGGCGTCGCGCAAGCTGCGTTCCGCGTCGGCGATGGCGCGCCGGTCAATTGGTTGCGCGATGATTTCTTGTAACGTGGTGATCTGGCCATGCAGCCATTTGTCGTCGGCCACCAGTTCGCCAACGTTTTCCACCAGCAGGCGCAACAGGCGCACCAGGCCTTCCTGTATCTTGATCTTGTCGCCGCCGCGCAATTCCAGTTTAATCCAGAAGCGGCGCAGTTGCTTGGCCAGATCAGTGGCTTGATCGTGATGACCAACGGTGCGCGCCTGTTGCGCTAGAGCCTGAATTTCACCCGTTAGCTCAGGTTGCTCGCCGAGCGAGCTTTCTAGGGTTTGCGCCAGCAGCTCGCGCAGTTGCGTGGCCAGCCCGGTATCTGTTGCGGTGGCGCGAGCTGCCGCCACGGCGCTGGCCGCAGCTGGTTCCAGCGCTGCCGAGAGCAATTCGCCGGGGCTGGAGACAGTTGGTGCACCGGACCAAGAGTGCAGCAGCCCGTGCAATTTTTCATATAGCATATCGGGCTTGCCGGCGAATCTGTTCAGCACAGTTTCCAGCCCTTCTTTCTTGCGCGTGATGGTGATGCCTTTGTGTGGGGTGTCTAGTTGCTTGAGCAGGTCGCGGATCAGAGTCGGCCAGGCAGGGATCAGTTTCTGGCCGCCGTCCAGCGTTCCCTGGGCTACGGGCTGGCCGTCGATTTCCTGATAGACCCGTGCATAGTTGTCCGGCGTCGGAGCGATCTTGCGCGCAGCAAGCGTCTTAAAGGTTTCCTGCGCAATCTCAGAAGGGGTGGTAGGTTTTGTCATATGGGCACCTCTAAAAATCCAGATTTCATCCCAACTGCTGCGTTGCGGAAAAAATTTCTTGCTAACATATCAATCATATGCAGCGCTGCAAAACGAAGTTTCAGTGTAGGGTAACCTTTAGGTTGGCCGGAACTAAAATTTTTTCCGCGCCTTGCATTTGGGCGAACTCTGAATTTTTAGAGGTGTCCATAATGCAACTCACAGCACCGAGTTTAAAAGGTTTAATACTTAATAGCTGATGTTGCGCAGCTACCCTAAAAGTGGGTGAATCTTGTATTTACGCGGATGTACAGAATGGGCAGGATGGAAAAAAATCCTGTATACCCTGCCTGTCTATGTTTGAAATTTTTGTTTCGTTTGCACAACTTCAAACACTGCGTGTTGCGTAACATCAGTTAATAGCATTCATTATCTGTAACATATTGGGCAAGTCAAGCCGTGAATAGCGGTCAATTCCTGCTGCATTTTGAGCTGCACTACTCGATCAGGTGATGGTTGAGCGCATAACGGACGGCCTCGGCGTTGTTCCTCAGGTTCATTTTTTCCAGCATGCGCGCGCGATATACGCTCACCGTCTTGGCGCTCAGCGACAGGATGTCCGCCATTTCGCTCAAGCTCTTGCCAGATGCCATCAGGCATAGGGTCTGGTATTCGCGATTGGAGAGGATTTTGTGCGGCAGTTCCTGGTGGTCTTGCGTCAGGTCAATGGCCAGTTGTTGCGCCACTTCGGCGCTGATGTATTGCTTGCCGCTGGCGACCTGGCGAATGGCGATGACCAGTTGCGCCGTGGCGCTTTGCTTGTTTAGGTAGCCCGCCGCACCTGCCTTGAGGGCGCGGATGGCGTACTGGTCTTCCGGGTGCATGCTCAGGATCAGCACCTGCAACTGCGGCTGGTTGAGCTTGAGTTGCTTGAGCACGTCTATACCATGCTTGTCCGGCATGCTGATGTCCAGCAACACTAGGTCATAAGCATTTTGCTGCACCATTTTGATGGCCTGCATTCCGGTCTCGGCTTCCCCCGTCACGCGCAGGTCATCGGTGTCATCCAGAATCTGCTTGAGCCCCTTGCGGATCAGGGCATGATCATCCACCACCAGTACTTTAATCATGGTCACCCTTCTGTTCTAATTCCATTTTGTGTTAAATAACGATAATCCCAGATTGTCCTACGGCGGAATATTCACCCCCCACCCTAGCTTTCCTTCTAAAAGGGGGAGAGCGCAGCGAGGGGGCTTTGGGATGCGGGGTGAAATGCGAGTACAGCAGCCTGTTTTGTTCTAATAAGCAATCCCGGATGATAATTTTGTAGGTGTGCCATATTGGATCGCGGGCATCCCGCCCGCGATCCCGTATTCCACTTTTTAATACGAAGTTTTAACAAGAAATGGAATAAATGTTCTAAAACAGCGTTTGTTGCGGTTGCGGCAGAGCGCAGTCCGCTGCCGCGTGTTCCGGTGTGCGTGGAATATACACCGCTACTGTGACACCCTGGCCGGGCGTGCTGCTGATTTGCACCTTGCCGCCGAAATGCGCGACCCGCTCCTGGATGCCACGCAGGCCAAAGGAGCGCGGCTTGCGTCGGTCGGCCTCGGTGTAGCCGCGCCCATTGTCGCTGATGATCAGGTTGATGCAAGCTGCCTGGTTATAAATGGCCACTTTCACCTGGCTGGCCTGGGCGTGCTTCGTGATATTGGTCAGCGCTTCCTGAAAAATGCGGAACAGGGCGATGGCCCTGTCCGGAGCGATGGTGGCGCCTTCATCCGCATGGGTGAGGGCGCAGGAAATGTCGGTGCGTAGTCCGAATTCTCCCAGCTCCGTTTCGATGGCCGCGATGATGCCGAAACTGTCCAGCACGCTCGGGCGCAGGCTGCGCGAGATGTTGGTGGCGGCGGCGGCGCATTTGTCCACCAGGCTCTCGATACTCCTTGCTTTGGCGGCCAGCTCAGGCTTCTCGACGGCGAGGCGTCCACACAGCCAAGCGATGTCGATTTTGGTGGCGATGAGCGTGCTGCCCAGATCATCATGCACTTCGCGTGCGATGTTGAGGCGCTCCTGCTCGCGCATGTCATGGATGTGCGCGGACAGTTCGCGCAACTGCTCCCGCGAGTGCTTGAGTTCTGCTTCCGCCAACTTGCCCTGGCTGATGTTGGACATGACGCATTCCCACTGCACCCCGCCATGATTCAGTTTGCGCGGGCTGCAACGCTGGTTGACCCACTTGATCTCGCCCCGCGGCGGCATCACGATGCGCCCCTCCCAGTTCCAGAACGACAGGTTTTCCGCCGAAGTGCGCATGGATAGCTCGTAAGAAGCGCGGTCGTCCGGGTGCAGCAGTCTCAGGAACATCTGGGGGTCCTGCTGCAGATCCTGCGGATTCAGGCCGAGCAGGGCCTGGCTGCCCTCGCTGATATATGGGAAAGACATGCCGCCACAGGCATCGAGCAGAACCTGGCAGGTCATGCCCGGCAAATTGGCAATGAGGGCATGCAGGCGCACCTGGTTCTCCTGCAAGGCGAGCTGCGCCTGGCGGTGTTCGCAGCGGATGCGCGCCTGGCGCAGATTGTGCTCAATGGCGGGCGCGAGTCGGTTCAGGCTGCCCTTGAAAATGTAATCGTCCGCGCCAGACTGCATGGCATGGATGATGATTTCCTCGCGCAGCTCATGCGACAGGAACAAAAATGGCAGGTCAACATCTTCCGCTTGCATCAGCTTGAGCGCATCTAGGCCACCGAAGCCGGATGGATCGTAGTTGCACAGCACCACGTCCCAGCCCACCCCGGCCAGGGCGGCTTGCATGTCGGATGCGCTATCCACCCGCTGATGCTCAACCGCATAGCCGCCTCGTTCCAGCTTGGCAAGCGTGCATCGGGCGTCGTCTGGCGATGCTTCAACTAGCAGCACGCGAAGTTTCTGGGCGGTCATACTCTCTCTTTTAATTTCTCAAGGTTATATTCCCTGTCGCTTGCGGCAGGGATTCATTATTGTGGCTCTTCGCGTAAGAGTGTGGGCGGTGTTAGTGTTCAAGTGCAACAAGGTTAAGTTTACCAGCCCAGTATGCGATGACACCAATATAACTCACTCAATTGGTGAGTTTCATCAAAGGCAAAAAAATCAGTATTCAGGCGTGATTCCAGATGATTTAGAGCGGTCAATCGCCGTTTCCAGGTTAACCCGAACATTTCATAACACGCGCGCCCGTTCGGGTTAACCCGATCATTTCATAAATTCGCGTGATGATCGCGCAGGATTTTGTTTGCTGTAGCACGCATAGCGGGCGTCATGTTTTGTGGAGGAGCGGTGTAGTTATTCATACACCCGACGGAACAAAACTTTGCATAGCAAACAAAAGACA
>CAMTXD010000036.1:0-22730 GCA_947085625.1 uncultured Gallionellaceae bacterium
GAAGTCGGGCGAGCGCAGCGGCACGTGCCGGACTCTATTACGACGCTGCGTATCCTCATCGCGCGAGCCGTCGCTGCGAGGCTGCTACGATGTCCGTGTTGCGGTGGGGGTTAACGAGATTTGTGACACAGTAAGACTAGAGGTGCCCTGGAATTGGGCGCAGCCATCAGGCTTGCAGCAGAGCGACCGTAAACAAGGTGATAGGCGCAGCGCTGTTTTTGTCAAACGCAATACCGGCCTCGACTCCGGCGCGGGCGATGTCGGGCGCATTATCGTAACGGGTATAAGCATGGTACAAGGCACCCAGGGCATATTCATGGCCCGAGCCTATAGCCCAGAACTGGGTGTACTCGAATACCTCGCGCATCGAGTAGATGCCGTAGATGCCGCTGGCATTGGCGATAAGCGCGGTGATCTGGCTCGATTCATAGGGGTCTTCTTCGTCTTCCTTGGGGTTCAGAAAGCATTCTTCCTTCAGTACCGGATGCAGCTTGCGGAAGGTTTCAAAAATCCCCGCCTTGCTGTTAAGCTGCACGTCCGGCGTTTTTGCCAGCAGGCTGCCCAACACCAGTTGGTGCGCGGCGCTGCCGCACACGCCGATATAGCTGTCGCCGCAACGCAGAATTTTGTCGGGTGTAGCGTCCAGCGCGGCGGGCAGGCGGGTATTGCCAAAAGTGGTGAGCGTATCGGCGGCTATTGCGACCACGCCATTTTTTTTCACTGCGACGATGGTAGTCATATTGAATAATTCCTCATGGTTTTGCTGAATTTTAACACTTATGTCCTATAGCGCCCACCTTCCCTACACTGCCGATGCTGCCGCCTACTACGCGGCCATCGCCGACCTGCCGTGGGCGGTGTGGCTGGACAGCGGCGGTCGCGGGCGATATGACATTTTGTGTGCACAACCCGTAGCGACGCTAGTTACGCACGGCACAAAAACAACGATCATCAACGCAGCCGGGATGAGATTTTCAGATGCTGACCCATTTGATTTGCTGCGCCAGCAATTGGGCGCACCCCTGGCGGCAATGCCGGACATCCCTTTTGCTGGCGGGATATTGGGTTGCTGGGGCTACGACCTGGCGCGCCGTTTCCTGGTGTTGCCTGCGCTGGCCGAAGATGCCGAACATCTGCCGGACATGGCGGTGGGCATCTACGATTGGGCCATTGTGTTGGATCACCAGCAAAAAACGGCTCAACTCGTTTCACAGCAACGCGATCCATCAACCGCACAGGCATTGCCACACATTCTGGCGCGGCTTCAAGTTACACCTTCCCCCTTTGCCCAAGGGGGAGAGCTTGCGAGGGGGCCGGGGGGGATTTCAGAAGATATAAGCGAAGTTGAGCACAGCAAATCCCCCCTACCCCCCTTTTTCAAAGGGGGGAACAAATTTTCTTGTGGCGATGAAGTTAACGAAGCAGGCATGTTTAAAGTGCATGGCCGCATACAGTCCAACTTCACCCGCGCCGCTTATCAATGCGCATTCGACACCGTGCAAGACTACTTGCGCGCTGGCGACTGTTATCAAGTCAACTTGGCGCAACGCTACGCAGCGCGCGCTTCCGGCGATGCGCTACAGGCTTATTTGGAGCTGCGTCACTTGAGTCCGGCGCCATACTCCGCCTTTCTCAACCTGCCGCAGGCACAGATACTATGCGCCTCGCCGGAATGCTTCCTGCAAGTGCGCGCGGGCAGGGTAGAAACCCGACCCATCAAAGGGACGCGCCCACGCATGGCCGATGTGCAGCAAGACCAGCAGATGACACGCGAGTTGCAACACAGCGCCAAAGACCGCGCAGAAAATTTGATGATAGTTGATCTGTTGCGCAATGATCTGGGAAAAAGTTGCGTGCCCGGCTCGGTGCAAGCGCCCAAGCTGTTTGAGGTGGAGAGCTTTGCTCAGGTGCATCATCTGGTCAGCACAGTCAGCGGCCAGCTTGCGCTGGGGCAGGATGCGCTGGCACTGCTGCGCAATTGTTTCCCTGGCGGTTCTGTTACTGGCGCGCCGAAACAGCGCGCCATGGAAATCATTGAGCAACTTGAACCGCAGCGGCGCGGGGTGTATTGCGGGTCTATTGGCTATATTGGTTTTGATGGGAATATGGAGTGCAATATCGCCATTCGGACTTTGGTTTATTCGAATGATGAGATTCGTTTTTGGGCGGGCGGCGGGGTGGTGGCGGATTCTGTGGGGGAGGAGGAATATCAGGAGACCTTGGATAAGGCGGGGGCGATGGTGGAGTTGTTACGGCGGTTTGGCGGGGAATGAAATTAACCGAGATTGCCCATTAGGCCGTCATTCCGGCGTAGGCCGGAATCCAGTCATAAGAATGGTTCTGCGAAGCAGACATTGTGTGTGCCTGTCCCACTTCGTGGGGATTTTTGTCCTGCTGGATTCCGGCCTACGCCGGAATGACGGAGCTTTTTTCCGTTGGACAATCTCGGATTAAGGGCACCTCTAAAAATTCCCATTTCGTCATCCCCCCCCCCGACTACCCCATGCGAGGGTAGGGGAGTCAATCCGGTTTGTATTTCAGTGCGCGCTGTGATCATGCGACGGATTCATCCGTTAATTCATCGGTTAACTTATGAAACGTTCGGGATAAAATTTGACGTGGCTAGATTCCGTTTGTGTTTTACCGGCTGTCATCTTGATAAGTACAACTGCATCAAACACTTGCAATTAAATCCGCCTATTTTGTGCAAAATTTAGATTAAAGTTTTATTTCATGCTGTCGTTATGATGGTGACTGGCCTGACGAAGCTGTCCTGTCGCGTATGTAAAAAAATGCGTAAGCAAAAAAAATATCGGAGAGAAAAATGAAAAACTGGTGGAGCAGATTATCCCTTAAGAACAAGTTGCAGATTCCCATCATGCTTATAGTGCTGGCGATTTTAACCCCTGCGCAGCTTTGGTTGCTGGATTCGTACGAGAGCCAAGTGCTGTACGGAGCTAAACAGCGGGTCACGATATCAGCGGACGGGGTAATCAACGGGCTGAACATGCTGATGATCAACGGCATCATCAGCGACCCCGACCAGCGCAAGCTGTTTGTGGAAAAGATGGGGACATCCGACAAGATTGAGGAATTGCGCGTCATACGCGGCCAAGTAGTCATGGATCAGTTTGGCCCGGGTTTGCCGGAAGAGCAGCCGACGGACGACATGGACCGCGCCGTACTGCAAAGCGGGAAACCGCAATTCAAATTAAGCGCGGAGGGAGACAAGACTACGCTGCGCGGAGTGATACCCTTCATCGCCCTAAAAGATTTCCGCGGCACCAATTGCCTGGGATGTCATACCGTCCCAGAGGGATCGGTGAACGGCGCGGCCAGCATCACCATGAATATAGCGGATGATTACGCCAAGATCAAAAATGCCAACATCCTGCTGTGGATAGGGCAGCTATTGGTGCAACTGGTGCTGTTTTTCCTGAGCAGTTGGATCATCAGCCGTGTCATTCAGCCGGCCAAGGACTTGCAGCGCACCATGGTCACCATGCAGGCCGATGGCGACCTATCCAAGCGCGTTACGGTACACAGTTCCGACGAGATTGGGCAAGCCGCGCAGGCGTTCAATTCCTTGCTGGGTAATTTTTCCGCCACTATAAGCAAGGTTCATGCCAGCGCGCACGAGGTAGCCGGCACGGCGACCCAGTTGGCCGTCACTTCGGCCCGGATTACGCAAAGCTCCCAGGCGACGAGCGAGTCTGCCTCTTCCACCGCTGCGGCGGTGGAGCAGATGACCGTCAGCATTACCTCGGTCGCGGAAAACACCGAGACAGTGCGCAAGCTCGCAGGGCTTAGCCTGCAACACACACAGGAAGGCAATGCCAGCGCTGCAGAAATGATCCGCGAGATCGGCCACATCGAAGCAGCGGTGAAGCAGATCGCTTCTTCGGTTGGGGATTTCGTGCAAAGCGTACATAGCATTGCCGGCATGACCCAGCAGGTCAAGGACATCGCCGGCCAGACCAACCTGCTTGCGCTGAATGCGGCGATTGAGGCGGCGCGCGCCGGTGAACAAGGACGCGGCTTCGCTGTGGTGGCCGATGAAGTGCGCAAGCTGGCGGAAAAATCCGCGCAATCCGCCAGCGAGATTGACCGCATCACCCAATCTCTGGACGAGCAGTCCGGGCGCGTCGAGCAATCCATCGAGCAAGGGCTGCGTTCGCTGCAATCCACCCAGCAGCATATAGACCGCGTGTCCGGCGTACTGACTCTGGCGGGAACCTCGGTAACCGATGCCAGCAGCGGGATGAACGGCATTGCCGCATCGGTAAGTGAGCAGATCAAAGTCAGCAACGATATTGCGCGCCATGTCGAGAGCATTGCGCAGATGGCAGAAGAAAACCACGCCGCCATCGAGCATGTCGCGCGGGACATCGTGGGGCTGGAGAGTCTGGCGCAGGACTTACAGACGTCAGCTGGCCGCTTTAAGGTGTAGTTTTTTGGGAGCGCGGACGTCCCGTCCGCATGCGGGCGGGGAACACCCGCGATCCAGTAGCAAGGTAGGGTGGGCTACGCCCGCCATGGCGGGCATAGCCCACCCTACAAAATACACGCTTAACAGGAAAAACCATGTCTGAATTACTTAAAACCATAGATGAGCGCACCCGGCTGGCGGGAACCAATAAGCTGGAAATACTGATGTTCACGCTTGGCCTGGACAGCAGCAGCGGGCGCCGTGAAACCTTTGGTATCATCGTGTTCAAGGTGCGCGAGGTGATGCGCGTGCCGGCCATCCCCCGTGCACCGGTTTTGCCCGCTGCAGTGGAAGGCATGGTGAGCCTGCGCAGGGTGCTGGTGCCGGTGATTGATCTGGCGAAATACACCGGGGTGCAGACCGAGGCCAAGCCGGGAATCATGATCGTCACCGAATACAACGGTCACACCCAGGGCTTCCTGGTCGAAACTGTGGATACCATCTTGCGCCTAGACTGGTCTTCCATGAAAGTGCCGCCGGACATGCTGAACGCCCGGATGGGCGGGCTGGTGACGGCGGTCACCGAGCTGGCCGACGGGCGTCTGATGATGATGATGGATGTGGAAAAAGTGTTGGCGGATACAGGCCATTTTGGTGAAGACGACAGCATACTCAAGAGTGTGCAGCCCCTGGGGCTGGCTAACCGCACCGTGTTCTTCGCCGATGATTCCGCGGTGGCGCGCAAGCAGATCGAGCGTGTGCTGGATGTGATGCAGGTGCAGCACATCTCTGCTATCAATGGCCTCCAGGCGTGGGAGGCATTGCGCAAGATAGCCAATCAAGCCGAAGCGGCGGGGATTCCGGTGAGCGATATTGTGCAGGTCATCCTGACCGACGTGGAAATGCCAGAAATGGACGGCTACATGCTGACGCGCAAGATCAAGGAAGACAAGCGCTTCGCCAAAATTCCGGTGCTGATGCACTCGTCGCTTTCCAGCACGTCCAACCAGCAGATCGGCAAAGCCGTCGGGGTGGATGAATACGTACCCAAATTTGAACCGCAGAGGCTGGCGCAGACGCTTGCGCGCCTGCTCACCTGAAGGAATGTCATGACTAGTCTATCAGCAGTAGTAGATAACCCGTCGCTGACGGGGAATAACAGCGGCATGCTCGACAGCGTGGATGCGAGATCTGGACTGGCCGGTTCGAACAAGATGGAAATCCTGCTGTTCTCGCTCGGCACGCAGGAAACCTTCGGCATCAATGTATTCAAGGTTAAAGAAGTGTGTCGTGCGATGAGAGTCACCAGGACGCCCAATATGCCACCCGGCGTGGACGGCATCGTCAGCTTGCGCGGGCATATCCTGCCGGTGCTGGACCTAGCCAAATTTCTGGAGTTCGAAGGCGAAGCAACGGGCGCGCCGCAGACCATGATGGTGGCCGAATACAGCCGCCACATCCTGGGTTTCCTAGTGCATAACGTGGATCGCATCATCCGCGTGGACTGGGACAAGGTGCGCGCCACCGAAGGCATGTTATCCGGCAACCGGAGCGTGATCACCGCCATCACCGAGCTGCCAGACGGCAAGTTGGTTTCGCTGCTGGATGTCGAGCAGATTCTCGCCGACACATTCGGCGATGCGCTGGTGGGAAATGTGGCGAAGGTCGAAGGAGGCCATGAATTATGCGTCTTTTTCGTGGATGACTCGACCGTGGCGCGTAAGAAAATAAGCGAAGTGCTGGACAAGATGGGTGTCAAGCACATGCAGGCGAATAACGGGCTGGAAGGATGGGAGCGGCTGCAGGGGCTGGCGGACGTGGCGCAAGGCAGCAGCGGAAATTTGCATGACCAGATACAGGTGATCCTGGTGGATGCGGAAATGCCGGAGATGGACGGTTATGTGCTGACCCAGCACATCAAGTCGGACCGGCGTTTCGATGGTATTCCGGTAGTGATGCACTCATCCCTGTCGTCGGATGCGAACCGCGACATGGGTAAGCGGGTCGGGGTGGATTATTATGTGGCCAAGTTTGACGCAGGGGCGCTGGCGGAAACACTGCGTCCGCTGCTGGAGCTCTGAGGACAGAGGACAAGGGGCAAGAGTTTTTGTGCGGCTTTGCCGCTCTTTTATAAAACCAAGTATTGCGACCTGATCGGTGCTGAGCTGAGGACGGAAATCGAGGACTGAAGGCGAAGATTTGAGAGGTGCTATAGTTAGCCCTCAGTCTTCTAATAGGGGGTTATTGTGGTTGATTCAAACATGAAATTTCTGGTGGTGGACGATTTTTCCACCATGCGGCGCATTGTGCGCAATCTGCTCAAGGAGCTGGGTTTCGCCAATGCGCAGGAAGCCGAAGACGGCGTTGTAGCGCTGAAAATGCTGCGCGGTGAGAAGTTCGACTTTGTAGTGTCGGACTGGAATATGCCCAACATGACCGGCATTGAGTTGCTCAGCGCCATCCGTGCCGATGACGCGCTCAAGCACTTGCCGGTGCTGATGGTAACTGCCGAGGCCAAGCGTGAAAACATCATCGCGGCGGCGCAGGCGGGCGCCAGCGGCTATGTGGTCAAGCCGTTCACCGCCGCCATACTGGATGAAAAACTGCAGAAAATTTTCGATAAAATGCCTAAGTGAGTGATGCCATGACCAATAAAGCCACTGCAACCCAGGATGCCGATGATCTGGAAGCGCTATTTGATAGCATCGTCACGGCGGGTCATGACCAGAAAGAGGCCAGCGCTCAGTCCTCAGTTTCTAGTCTCCAGTCCTCCAGCAATCTGGCGGACAATCCGGCGGACAGGGTGATCAACAAGGTCGGGCAGATGACGCGCACGCTGCATGACAGCCTGCGCGAACTGGGTTACGACAAGAATATAGAAAAAGCCACCTCCTCCATTCCCGACGCGCGCGACCGCCTCAACTATGTCGCTGTCATGACCCAGCAGGCTGCCGAGCGGGTGCTGAATGCCACCGAGGCGGCGCAGCCGGTGGTGGAAAAAATTGAAGTTGAGTCCCGGCGGCTGGCCGGGGAATGGCAGAAGCTGTTCGACCAGCAACTGGACGTCGAGCAATTCAAAAATCTGGCCACGCAAACCCACGCCTTCCTGCGGGAAGTGCCGAAGCAGACCAAGGCGACCAATGGCTATCTGATGGAAATCATGATGGCACAGGATTTCCAGGATCTGACCGGACAGGTCATCAAGAAAATTGTGGAAGTGACGCAACAGATGGAGCAGCAACTGGTGGCGTTGCTGATCGAGTATCCCCCTTCAACAGCCAAGCTGGAGGCCCATTCCGGCTTGCTGAATGGCCCGGTGATAAATGCCGCAGGGCGCACCGATGTGGTGACCAGCCAGGATGAGGTGGATGACTTGCTGGGAAGTTTGGGGTTTTAAAGCAGTTAAAGGCAGACGTTAGTCGCTAGTTGTTAGTTGGTGTTGTCGCTGCGCGCTTTTAACTAACAACTAACAACTAGCGACTAACGACTAAAAACTGGAGTTTAAATAATGAACGACTTTGCGGGCATGGAAGAATTGATGGGGGATTTCCTGACGGAAGCATCCGACCTGCTGTCCGACGTGGACAGCAAGCTGATGATTCTGGAAAAGACACCCCACGACCGCCGCCTGCTCGACGACATTTTTCGCGGCTTTCATACCATCAAGGGCGGCGCCGGTTTCCTCAATGCGATCGAGCTGGTCACGCTGTGCCATCTCACCGAAAACCTGTTTGACAAGCTGCGCAATGGCGAATTGGAGTTGGACGCGGAACTTATGGATGCGATTTTTGCCGCGACCGGAGAAGTGCGGCAGATGTTTGGCGCGCTGGCGCAGAACCGCCAGCCAGAAGCCGCTCCCGCGCACCTGCTCGCCGCGCTACAAGAGAGGACTGAGGACTCAGGACTCAGGGCTCAGGAAAAACCCCCAGCACTCAGCACTCAGCACTCAGCACCCAGTCCTCAGCCCTCAGTCCTCAGTCCTGAACCCTCGTCCGAGCCGGACTGGAATGGCTTGTATCAGGCGCTGCTGGGGGTTCCGGCAGAGGTGGTCGTGGCCGCGCCCGCTCCCGTCATTGATGAAACGCAGCTCAAGGCCAGCGCATTTGGCCGGCGTACTGATGACGTTCCGGGTAAGTCTCCATCCAAATCCAACAGCCGCCGCGAAGGTGAGGTTGGGGCCAAGGACAACACTATACGGGTGGATACCGACCGGCTGGATCAGGTGCTCAACCTCTCCGGCGAAATCGGGCTGACCAAGAACCGCCTCACCCATTTGCGTAGCGACATCCTGCAAGGGAACACGAGCCCGGCCACATTAAAGGCGCTGGACGAGTCGGTCAGCCAGTTGGATATGCTGGTGGTGAATTTGCAAAACGCCGTGATGAAGACGCGCATGCAGCCCATCGGCCGCCTGTTCAACAAGTATCCGCGCCTGGCGCGCGATTTGGCGCGCCAGCTTGGCCGGGACGTGGAGCTAGTGTTGTCCGGCGAAGAGACCGAGATAGACAAGACCATGATCGAGGATCTCAACGATCCGCTGGTACACCTGATCCGCAACGCGGTTGACCACGGCGTGGAAGACCCAGAACAGCGTGCGGCGGCGGGCAAGCCAGAGAAAAGCCTGATTCATCTTGGGGCGCACCAGGAAGGCGACCACATCGTCATCAGCATCGCCGACGACGGCCGTGGCATGCGCCCCGACGTAATCCGCAACAAGGCCATCGACAAGGGACTAATCAGCCCTGAGGCGGCGAGCGGTCTGGATGAGGCGCAGAGCCTAGACCTTATTTTTCTGCCGGGGTTCTCGACCAAGGAACAGATTTCCAGCACTTCCGGGCGCGGCGTCGGCATGGACGTGGTGAAGACCAACATTCACAAGCTGAGCGGCACCATCACCATCGAATCCCTGCCCGGCAAGGGCAGCAAGTTCATCATCGCGCTGCCGCTCACCCTGGCGATCCTGCCGGTGCTGCTGTTGCGCCTCGGCGAACAGATATTTGCCGTGCCGCTGTCCATGGTGCGCGAAATCCTGTCTGTTTCCCCGGAGCAACTGCAACAGGTTTCCGGCAAGGCCACCATGGTAGTGCGCGGCGAGGTGCTGCCGGTGCTGCCGCTGGCGCGCCTGATCGGCTGGGAACAGAACGTGGAGCCGGAAGTGGGCGTGCTGATGCAGGTCGGTAAAAACAGTTTTATCCTCTCTGCCGACGGTTTCGCCGGCCACGACGATGTAGTGATCAAGTCGCTGGATACCTTCCGCCCCAAGGGCGTGGCTGGCGTGACTATGTCCAGTGTAGGGGAGATTGTGCTGATCCTGGACATCAAAGAATTGATCGGCGAGGTTAGTGCGTGACAGAGGACAGCACCGTAGGATGGGTGGAGCGGCTTCATGCGCAACCCATCATTGCAACGTGCGCTTGATGGGTTACGTAAAAAACGCTCCACCCATCCTATATGACTAACCAAGATAGCGGTATGGGTGAAAGCATGGGAAAGCAGGGTATGCATAAAGGGGTGGTTCTGATCGGCGCGGCGCTGGCAGCGTTGCTACTACACTGGGGCTTGGGCGTATTGCCATACGCATCTACGGGTGGCGATGCGGCTATCTGGCTGCATGCGCTGATTACCGTGCTGCTTGTATTCATGTCCAGTCTGGTGCTGGTTCCACACGCGCATGGTGCGCTTCCGCAGGCGTCACCCGCCACGCAGCACGAGAGTGCGGTAGAGAGCATTCTGATGCATACCCATCCGCAGTTCGCCGAACACTTTTCTAGCGCCAACGCCGACCTAGGCCAGGTGCAGACCCTGCTGGGCGACGCGATCGAAAAACTGATGGCCAGTTTCGATGGCATGCACCGCCTGATCCAGACCCAGCGCGAGGTCGCATCGTCAGTCATGGGGAGCCAAGCCAAGGACCAGCAGGGCGATGATACGCTGGAAAAATTTATTGACAACACTGCGGACATCATCAGGGAAATGGTCGGCAGCATCGTCAACAACAGCAAGACCGCCATGGAGCTGGTGGAGAAGATGGAGAAGATTAGCAAGGAGGTGGGCGGCATACTGCAAGTACTGGGTGAGATAGACGGCATTTCCAAGCAGACCAACCTGTTGGCGTTGAATGCGGCCATCGAGGCCGCGCGCGCCGGTGAAGCCGGACGCGGCTTCGCGGTGGTGGCGGACGAGGTACGCAAGCTGTCGGCGCGCTCCGAGAAATTCAGCAAGCAGATCCGTGGCAGTGTCAGCCAGGTGCGTGATGCGATTACCGGCACCGAGCAGGCGATCCAGTACATGGCCACGCTGGACATGGATTTCGCGCTGCGCTCCAAGCGCCAGCTTGATGCCACGATGACCAATGTGCGGCGGATCAACCAGGACATGGCGGGCGCGATGGAGCAGCAGGAGACCATCGCCAAAAAGGTGGGTGAAGTAGTGGGGCGCGCCATCACCTCGCTGCAATTCCAGGACATGGTCAACCAGTTGCTGCAACATTCGCGCACGCGCATCAGCAGCATGGAATCGGCTTGGCATCACATGGGCGACTGGGCGCAGGAAGCCAGCCAGGGCGCAGTGGCGTCGCACGAAAAAATTGACCTGATGCGCGGCGAGATCGTCGAAATCTTTGCCCTGGCCGACCAGCTCAGCCAGAAAAATCCGGTGCGCCAGGAAAAGATGCAGTCAGGCGATATTGATTTGTTTTAGCGTAGGTCGGGCACAGCCCGCCTATATTTTTGTTCCGGCTCGTCCGGCTTAGGCATGCAGACTTACTCAGGAGTTGGTAACTTGGGGAACACGGACACCATATTTCATGCGGGTTCCGCAGGCGATAACGTCGTCTAAATTGCTGACTCCTGAGTAAACATCGCGCCAATCATTATTTGAGCCAATGCGCTACGCTTATTGCACCCTGAAATAACTCAACTACGGCGTTGCGATAAAAGTTTATTGTTTATATATCAAACATATACTGCCTGTATAAATGTTTATCGCGTCTTGTATTTGACCATTTCATAAGAATGGTTGAGCGCTCGGCTTTTTATGCACATAATTTATCATCTGGCGCGAAATGATGGGTTACGGTCGGTAAGTTGCGCCAACTGTAACCAATCTTACGGATATTCAAATAAAATTCTTGGTTAAAGTGGTTGAGTGGAGGGTGGCATGGCAAAAGTAATACTCAGTGTTGATGATTCAGCGTCTATCCGGCAGATGGTGGCCTTCACCCTGAAAGGCGCGGGCTATGAGGTGATCGAGGCGGCGGATGGGCAAGAAGGGCTGGACAAGGCCAAGATGAAAACCGTGGACCTGGTGCTTACCGACCAGAACATGCCGCGCATGGATGGCTTGACGCTGATCAAGAGTTTGCGCGCCCTGCCAAGTTACCGCAGCGTACCCATCTTGATGCTCACCACTGAATCTGGCGATGCCATGAAAATGCAGGGTAAGGCGGCGGGCGCGACCGGCTGGTTGGTCAAGCCTTTTGATCCGGTGAAGCTGCTGGAAGTGGTGAAAAAAGTCATTGGATAAACAGACATGTAGGTCGGGTTAGCAGATTCATCGCGTAACCTGACACCCCGCAGGGGTTCTTGTTCTATGCGGTCCAAAACGTCGGGTTACGGCGCAAAAGATGCGCCTAACCCGACCTACGGAAACTTTCGTGGTGAATTTATGACCATTGATATCAGCCAGTTCTACCAAGTCTTCTTCGAGGAGGCGGCCGAGCATCTCGCGGGGATGGAGGCGCTGCTGCTTGGGCTGGACGTGTCCAATCCCAGCATGGACGACCTCAACGCGATCTTCCGCGCGGCGCATTCTGTCAAGGGTGGGGCGGGCACCTTCGGTTTCAACGACATGACCGAGGTAACGCATATCCTGGAAAACCTGCTCGATAGACTGCGCAAACAGGAGATGACGCTGACCGATGAAATGGTCAACGTATTCCTCGAGGCCAAGGACGTGATTGCCATGCAGCTCGCCGCACATCGTGGCGAGGGGACGGTGGAGCAGGGCGATGTCGAGACGGTGTGCAAAAAACTGGAACGCCTGGTTTCTGATGGGACCGCTGGCCATTTGACTAACTTTAATTCAGCGGTTGGATCGCAGACATCCTCTCCACATGCGGGCGTCCCGCCCGCGCTCCTAGTGCAGCCGAAAGAAGAAGCTTATGGTTTTTTCGATGAACTGCCTACCCCTACCCCTGCGGCAGAGGAGCAAGCCGATCCCGGCTATGGCTTTTTCGATGAATCTTTCGATGAGATTTTAGATAAACCACCCGTGCCACAAGAGGCTGCCGTCGTGCCGGTCGCGCAAAATCCTGGCCGCCGCGCCAGCGATGCGCCGGACGCCGAAGGCTTGCGCACCGGCCAGCGCGGCACCGACAAGGTGGCGATGTCTGCACAGGCCGAGGCTACCTCCATCCGGGTCAGTGTGGAAAAAGTGGATCAACTGATCAATCTGGTGGGCGAGCTGGTGATTACCCAGGCCATGCTAGCGCAATCCGCCACGCACGACGGCGCGGTGGACGAGCAGATGCAAAACGGGCTGCGCCAACTCGATCGCAACACGCGTGACATTCAGGAAGCCGTGATGTCCATGCGCATGTTGCCCATCTCCTTCGTATTCAGCCGCTATCCGCGCCTGGTGCGCGACCTTGCGGCAAAGCTGGGCAAGCAGATCGAGCTAAAAACGATAGGTGAAACCACCGAGCTAGATAAAGGCCTGGTCGAAAAAATTGCCGACCCCCTGACGCATCTGGTGCGCAACAGCCTGGATCACGGCATCGAATCGCCGGACAAACGCATCGCGGCGGGCAAGCCGGCCAAGGGTACGATCACGCTACAAGCCTTCCATCAGGGCGGCAACATCATCATCGAAGTGGCGGACGATGGCGCCGGGCTGAACCGCGTCAAGCTGCTGGAAAAGGCCAGGGAACGCGGCTTGGCACTGCGCGACGAGATGTCCGACCAGGAAGTGTGGATGCTGATTTTCGAGCCGGGTTTTTCCACGGCGGAGGTGGTGACCGACGTGTCCGGGCGCGGCGTAGGCATGGACGTGGTCAGGCGCAACATCGCCGAATTGGGCGGGCGCATCGAACTGGATTCGGCGCTAGGAGTGGGTACGCGCACTACCATCCGCCTGCCGCTGACCCTGGCTATCCTGGATGGACTGTCGGTGCTGGTCGGCCAAGAAACTTACATTGTGCCGCTGGGTTCCATCATCGAATCCTTGCAGGTAAACGCCGCAGACCTAAAATCCGTGAGCGGCAGCGCGGAACGCCTGCTGCGCGTGCGCGGCGAATACCTGCCGCTGCTGGCGCTGCATGAGGTGTTCAATACCAAACCCGCAGCTAATGATCTGGAAAAAAGCATTGTGGTGATCGTCGAGTCGGAAGGAAAAAAGACAGCGCTGTTAGTGGACGAACTGCTAGGCCAGCTGCAAGTGGTGATCAAGAGCCTGGAAACGAACTACCGCAAAGTGCATGGCATCTCCGGCGCGACCATCATGGGCGATGGACGGGTGGCGCTGATACTTGATGTGGCGGTGTTGGGTGCGCAGCACGCGGCGCGCGCAAAAATGACGGCGTGACCAAAAAGTGGGGCTTAAATCAATATTGTTCGGATAAGCCCAATCCTCTCCCTCCGCTACGCTCCCCCCTCTCCCCGGGGGAGAGGGTAGTCCGCGTAGGATAGGTGGAATCGAAGTGAGACTTTATCCCCTCTCCCTTGGGGAGAGGGGGGAGCGTAGCGGAGGGAGAGGGCAACCCGCGTAGGATGGGTCACGCAAAAAACGCACCACCCATCCTACGGAGCTACGGCGTTGCATGATGCAAAAAATTTGAAAAGTATCGTTGACGGCGAGGAGAGCGTCTACCGAAGTTTGTTCCTAAACAAGCCTGCGTAGAATAGTTACAACAATGATGATAGCAGGAGGAAATATGGCAAATGAAAATACGGCAGCAAGTAGCAATACGGGTTCCGAATTTCTCACCTTCACCCTGGGGCAAGAGGAATATGGCATAGCCATCCTCAAGGTGCAGGAGATACGCGGCTACGACGCGGTCACCGCCATCGCCAATACGCCAGCCTACATCAAGGGCGTGGTCAATTTGCGTGGCGCCATCGTGCCTATCCTGGACCTGCGCATCAAGTTCAACCTGGCCGGGGTGGAATATAACGAACTCACCGTGGTCATCATCCTGAGCCTGGGACAGCGCGTGGTGGGCGTGGTGGTGGACAGCGTATCCGACGTACTGGCGCTGACGCCGGAACAAATCAAGCCCGCCCCGGAGTTGTCAGCGGGGTCGGATACGAACTACATCATAGGCTTGGGCACGATAGATGAGCGCATGTTGATCCTGGTGGATATGGAGAAGCTGATGTCGAACAGCGACATGGATCTTGTGAATAAAGTAGCGGCTTAAGGAGGGGTAGACAATGAAACTGAGTGAAACGCAAATGAGATTAGTGCAGGCGAGCTTGGCCAAAGTGGAGACTATCTCCGACAAGTCGGATCAATTATTCAACGATTTATCAGGGGAGATTTAACATGTTCAAGAATATGAGTATCAAATCGCGGCTGGTATTTATGATCGGCTTTATGTCTGCGCTCCTGGTCGGCATCGGCCTGTATGGCTTGTATGGATTGAGCAAGGGGTATGAGGGCCTGAAAACAGTTTATGAAGACCGCACCGTCGGGTTGGGGTATCTAAGTGACGTTCAGTCTAAAATAGTGAAAAACAAGATGTACATTTCGATTGCCTTGACTGATCCTACTCCCGCTGTCATCAAGGAGCAAACCGAGCAGGTTGAGCAGAACATTGCTGAGATCGGCAAGGCTTGGGACGCCTACATGGCCACTTTTTCCACACCAGAGGAGAAAAAATTAGCCGATAAATTCGCCGAGGATCGCAAGATATTTGTGACCGAGGGCTTGAAACCAGCTGTTGCCGCCTTGCGCGCCAACGACCTCAATGAAGCGAAAAAAATCGCCGACAAAATGCGAACGCTCTTCAAGCCGGTTGATGAAGGCATTATGGAGCTCATTGATCTCCAGGTTGATGTCGCCAAGCAAGAGTATGTGAAGTTGAAAGCAAGTTATACCTTTACCCGCACTGTTTCCATTACGGTCATCGTGCTCGGTATTTCGCTGGCGATGTTGCTAGGTTTTGTGCTGATACGCGCTATCGTCAATCCGCTGCAGCGCACCATCGGCTATTTCGGCAGAATTTCCGATGGAAATTACGGCGACACTATCGTCATCGACCACAATGACGAGGTGGGTAAGGTGTTGAGCGCATTGCAGTCCATGCAGGCCAAGCTCAGTGCCGACATCTCGGCGGCCAAGAAACTCACCGACGAAAGTATGCGTGTGAAACGCGCGCTGGATGGATCGTCCACCAACGTCATGATCGCGGACAATGATCTCAACATCATCTATATGAACGAAGCGGTGCTGGGGATGTTCAGGAAGGCCGAGAGCGACATCCGCAAGGATCTGCCGAACTTCAATGTGGCCACGCTGATGGGCACCTGTATTGACGACTTCCATAAGAACCCGGCGCACCAGCGCCAGATGCTGAAGACGCTGAGTACCACCTTCCGTACCTCAATCAAACTGGGCGGGCGCACCTTCGGCCTGATCGCCAACCCGGTGATGAACGATGCCGGTGAGCGCCTGGGCACCTCGGTGGAGTGGGAAGACAGAACGGCAGAGGTCAAGATTCAGGAAGAAGTGGATCGCGTGGTCAGCGGTGCGCTGAATGGCGACTTGACTCAGCGCATTGATCTTGCCGACAAGGCCGGCTTCATGAAGAACCTGAGCGAAGGCATCAACAAGCTCGTGCAAGTAGTCTCCTCTGCCATTGACGACACAGTGAACGTACTGGGCCTGCTCTCAAAAGGTGATTTAACCGAGAAGATCACCACCGAATATGCGGGTTCTTTCGGTGACATCAAAAACAATACCAACACTACGATAGACCAGTTGACCGACATAGTGAGCCAGATCAAGATCGCTACCGACACCATCAACACCGCATCCAAGGAAATCGCCTCCGGCAACACCGACCTGTCGCAGCGCACCGAGGAGCAGGCCGCAAGTCTGGAAGAGACCGCCTCCAGCATGGAGGAGCTGACCTCGACCGTGAAACAGAACGCCGAGAATGCCAAGCAGGCCAACCAGTTGGCGGCAGGTGCATCCGATATCGCGCTCAGGGGTGGGCAGGTGGTTGGCCAGGTGGTGGGTACCATGTCTTCGATCAGCGAAAGCTCGAAGAAGATCGTGGACATCATCAGCGTGATAGATGGCATCGCCTTCCAGACCAACATCCTGGCGCTGAATGCGGCGGTGGAAGCGGCGCGTGCAGGCGAACAGGGCCGCGGCTTCGCGGTCGTGGCGAGCGAGGTGCGCAGCCTCGCGCAACGCTCTGCTGCGGCGGCGAAGGAAATCAAAACGCTGATCAACGATTCGGTGGACAAGGTCAAGGTAGGTACCGACCTGGTAGATAAGGCCGGCAAAACCATGGAAGAAATTGTCGCCGCAGTCAAGCGCGTGACCGACATCATGGCCGAGATCAGCGCGGCATCCACCGAGCAGAGTGCAGGCATCGAACAGGTGAATACCGCGATCACCCAGATGGACGACGTGACCCAGCAGAATGCAGCGCTGGTGGAACAAGCCGCAGCTGCGGCCAAATCGATGGAGGACCAAGCGGAGCAACTGTCAGCGCTGGTGGGTACCTTCCGCCTGTCTAACGCGGCAGCGGCTCAGTCAGCGGCGCACAGCACACCGCGGCTAGCCGCCCCGAGAGCGCCAGTTGCGCACCCAACCGCCAAGCCTGCCGCCAAGCCTGCCGCGCGCGCGGCTGGCAAGAAAGTGCTGCCGAAGCCCAGCCAGAAGGATGATGAAGAGTGGAAAGAGTTTTAGTCTGGATTATTTATTAGTAGAGCCGTAGGATAGGTTGCGCAAAAAACGCTCCACCCATCCTATGGGAATCCATTTAGAGGTGCCCTTCAGGCAGGGGTCATAAAACGTGACAAACGAAGATAGGTCCAAGGAAAAAATCGGGCGCGAGTTTCATTTTACCAGCCAGGATTTTCAGCGCGTGCGCGAGTTGATTCACGGCCATGCCGGCATTTCCCTGAGCGACTCCAAGCAGGAGCTGGTGTATAGCCGATTGTCGCGCCGCCTACGCGACACCGGCCTGCGCACGTTCGCGGAATACCTCAAGCTGCTGGAAAGTAATGACGAGAAAGAATGGGAGGCGTTCACCAATTCCCTGACCACCAACCTAACGTCGTTCTTCCGCGAGCCGCACCATTTCCCCGTACTCGCCGAACACATGCGACTACGCCGTGGCAAGGAGCCGATTGCGCTGTGGTGTTCGGCCAGCTCGACTGGGGAAGAAGCCTATTCCATGGCCATGACAGCCGCGGAGGTGTTTAACAGTCTCACGCCGCCGGTGACCATCATCGCCACCGATTTGGATACGCATGTACTGGAAACTGCCAGCGCTGGCATCTATCCGCTCGACCGAGTGGAGAAAATGGCCCCGGAGCGGGTCAAGCGTTTTTTCCAGGAGGGAGTCGGCGCGCAATCCGGCTATGTGCGGGTGCGCAAGGAGTTGCGCGACATGATCACCTTCCGCCAATTAAACCTACTGCATGACGGCTGGCCGATACGCGTGCCGCTGGATGCGATTTTCTGCCGCAATGTAATGATCTATTTCGACAAGCCGACGCAGCTCAAGATGCTGGCGAAATTCGCGCCGTTGTTACGCAAGGATGGCTTGCTGTTCGCTGGCCATTCGGAGAATCTCTATTACGCTGCGGACTATTTCAAGCCGCGCGGCAAGACCGTGTATGAGCTCGCCACAAAGCTGAAGGGATAATTCCAATTTCAGATCAAAACGACAATAATTTTGTAGGATGGGTGGAGCGGTTTCATGCGTAACCCATCATTTTGCGTTCGGTTGATGGGTTACGCGCCCCCAAAGCGGGGCGTTCCACCTAGCCTACGTTATTTCGCTTGCAACAAAGCTGAATGGATAAACAATGCAAGCCGATGGTAATTATGAAGAAATCCTGTCGCCAAACCTATATTACGACAGAAACTTTGACGTCGAGGCGATCAAGATATTGCCTGGCGAATATTATGTGACGGCGCGCGACATGGTGATGGTAACGGTGCTGGGGTCGTGTGTCGCGGCGTGCATTCGTGACCGGGTGAGCGGCATCGCCGGCATGAACCATTTCATGCTGCCCGGCGGCCGACGCGATGGTGGAGATACATGGGGCGTGCAGGAGCGTTATGGTGTTTACGCCATGGAGATCATGATCAACGAATTGCTCAAGATGGGCGCCAAGCGCAGTAATCTGGAAGCCAAGGTGTTCGGCGGCGGCGCGGTGCTGCGCGGTTTTACCGTGGCTAACGTGGGGCAACTCAACGCCGATTTCGTGCTGGATTACCTGCATACGGAAAACATCAAGGTGGTGGCGCAGGACTTGCTCGACCTCTATCCGCGCAAGATTTATTTTTTCCCGCGCAGCGGCAAGGTGCTGATGAAAAAATTGCGTAGCGCGCACAACGACACTATTATCGAGCGCGAACAGGCATACAGCTCGCGCCTCAAGGTGGCGAATATACAGGGCGACGTGGAGTTGTTTTAATTCTATTAATTGTGTGTTGGGAGCGCCGACGTCCTCGTCGGCAATTGATGATAGATGCCGACTACGTGAAACTTTTGTCCCGGCACCGGGAAGACGTTGGCGCTCCCATAGAAGAATTTGTACAAGGTGCCCATAAGTGAATAACGCTATCCCCCTGCGTAAAATCAAGGTGCTGATCATTGATGATTCAGCCTTGATCCGCAGCATACTCAAAGAAGTCATCAACAGTTATCCCGACATGGAAGCGGTCGGCGCCGCGTCCCATCCCTTGATGGCGCGCGAGATGATTAAGGCGCTGAATCCGGACGTGCTGACGCTGGATGTGGAAATGCCGCAGATGGATGGGCTGACTTTCCTGGAAAAACTAATGCGCCTGCGCCCGATGCCAGTGCTGATGATTTCCAGCCTGACCGAGCGCGGCTCGGATGCAGCATTGCGCGCGCTGGAACTGGGCGCGGTGGATTTTCTACCCAAGCCCAAGTTGGGCATCGCCGAGGGCATTCACGGCTATGCCGACGAGATCGCGGAAAAAATCCGCATCGCGTTCAGTGCGCGCCTAGCCCTGCGCGTGGTTGCGGTGCGGGGGGTGGAGCAGGCGCTGCCCAGCCTGGGCAACCGTATCGTTACCACCGAGAAAATCATTGTGGTGGGCGCTTCCACCGGCGGCACTGAGGCGATCAGGGAATTTTTGACGCGCATGCCGCCGGATGCGCCGGGAATTTTAATTACGCAGCATATGCCGGAGGCATTCACCAAGTCCTTCGCCAACCGCCTGGACGGCCTATGCAAGATCAGCGTAAAGGAAGCGGAAGACAACGAGCGCGTGCTGCCCGGCCATGCCTATATCGCGCCGGGGCATTCGCACCTGCTGCTCAAGCGCAGTGGGGCGAATTATATGACTCAACTGAGCCAGGCCGACCCGGTCAACCGCCATCGCCCCTCGGTGGAAGTGCTGTTCCGTTCTGCCGCGCAACATGCGGGCAAAAATGCCATTGGCGTGATGCTGACCGGCATGGGCCGGGACGGCGCAACCGCCATGCTGGAAATGCGCCAGGCCGGTGCTTATAATCTGGCGCAGGACGAGGCGACTTGCGTGGTGTATGGTATGCCGCGCGAGGCGGTGATGGTGGGCGCGGTGGATGAGATCGTTCCAATACAGGAAATGGCGCAGCAGGTGCTGGGCAGGTTGATGCAGAGTGGCGCGCGCCACATTCGGGTGTAGGGTACCTCTAAAAATTCAGAGTTCGCCCAAATGCAAGGCGCGGAAAAAATTTCGCCGCGCCGCATATGATTGATATGTTAGCAAGAAATTTTTTCCGCAACGCAGCAGTTGGGATGAAATCTGGATTTTTAGAGGTGCCCTGTAGTTAGTGAGCGCCACGTCCTCGTCGGAAATCGGTGAAAAATGCCGACGACATGAAACTTTTGTCCCGGCACAAGGAGGACGTCGGCGCTCTCGTTCAAGAGTACGAAATTTAACCAGGAGAGAAAATGGAAATTAACGTAACAACATCCGGAACAATCGCAACCATTCATCTGCACGGGCGTTTCGAATTCAATGGGCACCGTGCGTTCAAGGCGGCATACGACCCCTTGCTGCAGCAAGCGGGGATCACGGTGCTGGCAATTGACCTCGCGGCGATGGATTATCTGGACAGTTCCGCGCTCGGCATGTTGCTGATGCTGCGTGAGCGGGCGCAGGCGGTCAACAAGGGCGTAACCCTGTGCAAGCCCAATCAGCTTGTGATGCAGATCCTGGACATCGCCAATTTCGCCAAGCTGTTCACGATAAGCTGAACGGCTGGATGCTCAGGGGGAAGCCGCGATGACAGAAACTGCGATGACGCAAAGCCTGCGCGTGCTGGTGGTGGACGACGACCGCATCAATATCGCCCTGCTTTCCGCCATGCTCGAGCAGATGGGGCATGAGCCTGTCCTGGCGGCGAGCGGCGAGGAGGCTCTGGATTTGTTCCGTGCGCGGCAGCCGGACGCCGTGCTGATGGACGTGGTGATGACGGGCATAGACGGTTATGAAACGGTGCGCGCGATGCGCCAGATGGCCGATGCCTGGATCCCGATCATTTTTATCACCAGCATGGGGCGGCCTGAGGACATGCTGCGCGGCATTGATGCGGGCGGCGATGATTACCTGTTCAAGCCGGTCAATTACGATATGTTTCGGTTCAAGATCGGCGCGTTGCAGCAACGCCTGCAAATGGTGCGCTTGCTGGTGGAAAATAGACAGACGTTGCTCGATTACCAGGCGCGCAACGAGGAAGAGCGGTCCACCGTGCTGGAAATCATGCACAGGCTGTCGGCGTCGAACCAGATTGACGACCCCCAGGTACACTTTTACCTGCAACCAGCAGAGAGATTCAGCGGCGACATGATCGCCGCAGCGCGCACCCCGGCGGGCCAGTTGTGCGTCATGCTGGCGGACAGCGCTGGGCATGGGCTGACTGCGGCGATCGCAGGGATACCAGTGTTGCAAACTTTCCATACCATGGTCCAGAAGGGCTTCAGCCTCGGTGCGATTGTGACGGAAATCAATTGCAAGATGAAGGCGTTCCTGCCGCCCAACCGCTACGTCGCCGCCATCCTGCTGGCGCTGGACGAGGAGAGCAGTATGGTCAGCGTATGGAACGGCGGCTGCCCGCCAGCGGTGGTGCTAAAGGCGGATGGCATGCTTGCTCACCAGTTCGATTCTAGGCATGTGCCGCTGGGTATACTCAATCCGGACGAGTTCGATGCCGGAGTGGAGCGCTTTTGCTATGGCCCAGGCCCATGCCAGATACTGCTGTATTCGGATGGCGCGGTGGAAGGGAGCGGGATGGAAGAAAGCGCGCCACGGGGGGATATGAGGCAGGGAATATCTCGCCTACTGCGTGCGGCGCGCACCGCTGACTGGGCAGCGCGTCTGCCACGCATGGTCGAAACCATACAACAGCAGTTTGCAGGCAAGCCGTCAGATGACGATATCTCCCTGCTCCTGGTGGATTGCCTGGCAGAGCCGGGCAGAGGACTGAAGGTAGAGGGCAGGGGGCAGAAGACAGAAGACGAAGGGCAGGGGACGGAACAGGTGGAGTGGCAATTCAGTCTGACACTGACCGCGCCGCAATTGAAACAACTGGACATCGTACCCTTGCTGCGGCATGTCCTGGTGCAGATCGAGCACGATAGCGCATGGGTGGGCGGGGATCTGTTTCTGGTGTTGTCGGAGTTGTTCGCCAACGCGCTGGATCACGGCCTGCTCAAGCTCGATTCCGCATTAAAGCATGACCTGGAGGGCATGGAGCGCTATTACGAGGAACGCGCCGCGTGCCTGGAACAACTCGATTATGGCGAGATACGGATGATGCTGGAGAAAGTTTCCTTTGCTGCCGGAAGTTGCATCAAAATCACCATCAGCGACAGCGGCGACGGTTTCGATCACCACGGTTGGCTGTCCACCATGCCCGATACTGGCACGCAGCGCCATGGCCGTGGCATCATGCTGGTGCAGAACCTGTGCCACAGGATCGAATACCTGGGTAATGGTTCTGAAGTGGTTGTGCATTGCAACCTTGCCCAGGCGTAGGATGGGTGGAGTGTTTTTGCGTAAACCATCAATAACAATGGCAAATTTTGGTTAAGCAAAA
>CAMTXD010000037.1:0-5474 GCA_947085625.1 uncultured Gallionellaceae bacterium
AGGGCACCTCTAAAAATCCAGATTTCATCCCAACTGCTGCGTTGCGGAAAAAATTTCTTGCTAACATATCAATCATATGCGGCGCTGCAAAACGAAGTTTCAGTGTAGGGTAACCTTTAGGTTAGCCGGAACTAAAATTTTTTCCGCGCCTTGCATTTGGGCGAACTCTGAATTTTTAGAGGTACCCCACAGGAAATGCCCGGTCTGTGCTTTTCAGGCGTTGCCTATGCCGCGCGTTGGCAAATTGATCTGGCGCGCAAAATCCAACATGCGCTCTATGGAAACCTTGGCTTTACGGCCGATCTCAGGATCAACATGAACCTCATTCTTGCCGCTTGCCAGCGCCTCGGCCAGATTCGCCAGCCCGTTCATCGCCATCCACGGGCAATGGTTGCAACTGCTGCAAGTTGCCCCATCGCCTGCGGTGGGCGCTTCCAGAAATACCTTGCCGGGCGACAGCATTTTCATTTTGTGCAGGATGCCGTTATCGGTGGCAACTATGAATTCGCGCGCATTGAGTGTCTGTGTGGCCTTGATGAGCTGCGTGGTGGAACCGACCACATCAGCCAGCGCCACCACCGCCGCAGGGGATTCCGGGTGCACCAGCACGCGGGCATCGGGATGCTGCGCCATCAGTTCGACCAGCTCTTTAGCCTTGAACTCGTCGTGCACCACGCACGATCCTTGCCACAACAGCATGTCCGCGCCGGTCTGTTGCTGGATGTAATGACCCAGGTGACGATCCGGTGCCCACAGGATTTTCTTGCCCTGTTCCTTGAGGTGCTTGACGATGGGTAGCGCGATGGAGCTAGTCACCATCCAGTCGGCGCGCGCCTTTACCGCCGCGCTGGTATTGGCGTACACCACCACGGTGCGGTCTGGATGCGCGTCGCACAAGGCGGCGAATTCATCCGCCGGACAACCCAGGTCGAGCGAACAATTGGCGTCCAGATCCGGCATCAACACGCGCTTTTCCGGATTAAGTATCTTCGCGGTCTCGCCCATGAAGCGCACGCCCGCCACCACAATAGTTTTCGCCGGATGCTGATAACCGAAATTGGCCATGTCCAGTGAATCGGAAACAATACCGCCGGTTTCCTCGGCCAGATCCTGCAAGTCCGGATGCACGTAATAATGCGCTACCAGCACCGCATCCTGTTCTTGCAACAGGCGCTTAATGCGAGAGATCAGCGCGGGCTTTTCTTCCGGCTTGGGTTCCACTGGTTTCTTTGCCCACGCTTGCATTGTGTCACAACCAGACAGGTTGCCGACACGCGGATGGTCATAAGCAATGGGAATAATATTTTCTTGCATAGTAGCTTCCTTAGCTTCCTTCAATTGGGAAATCCCCCCTAACCCCCCTTTTTCAAAGTGGGGGACTTGTGCATTTAGCCCACTTTGAAAAAGGGGGCGGCGAACGAAGTGAGTGGGGGATTTACCCCGCCCTCTCGGGCAACTGCAAAATCGCCGCTCGATTAGTCGGCGAAAAAACTTTTTCGGCAGCTTCCTGCCATGGCAACCACATATAGCTCAAGTGTTCGCGCGGCGATAGTTGGACAGCAACAACGCCGGGTAATTCCAGCCCGAACACATGCTCGGTGTTATGCGTGGTACCCGGGGCATAGCGATGCCGCCAAACGGGATAAATATCGTACACGTTTTCCACCTGCCAATCCGTTATCTCATAACGGTTGGCATCCAGCCCGGTCTCTTCCAGAGCTTCGCGCATCGCTGTCGCGCGCAAGGCTTCCCCCTCCTCCTGGCTGCCGGTGACAGACTGCCAATAACCGGGATGATCGGCGCGGTCCAATAGCAGAACCTCAAGGGCGGCGGTGTAAATGACTACCAGTGTGGAAATGGGGAGTTTGTACTTCTGCATGGCTCAGGCGAAGAATACCCAGAACGGTTTTCCCTGCGATTTCCAGAATGTAGTGGTGCTGGAAAAAATTTCCATGTCGATATGATGCTCCGTAGTCGTAGGATGGGTGGAGCGTTTTTTGTGTAACCCATCAAACTCACATATGGGTACCTCTAAAAATTCAGAGTTAGCCTAAATGCAAGGCGCGGAAAAAATTTTAGTTTCGGCTAACCTAAAGGTTACCCTACACTGAAACTTCGTTTTGCAGCGCCGCATATGTTTGATATGTAAGCAAGAAATTTTTTCCGCAACGCAGCAGTTGGGATGAAATCTGGATTTTTAGAGGTGCCCATATAGCAACGATGGGTTGCGCTACGCTCCACCCATCCTACGACTACAACACTACTCCTTCTCCACTTCCACCGTCGTCTGCACGTGCTGACGCAAACGGATATGCAGTTCGCGCAACTGTTTCTCATCCACCGCGCTCGGTGCTTGCGTGAGCAGGCATTGCGCGCGCTGAGTCTTGGGAAAGGCGATCACGTCACGTATGGATTCAGAGCCGGTCATCAGGGTAACAATCCGATCCAGGCCGAAGGCCAACCCACCGTGCGGCGGCGCGCCATATTGCAGGGCATCCAGCAGGAAGCCGAATTTGAGTTGCGCTTCTTCCGCGCCAATATTCAAGGCACGAAATACTTTGCTCTGCACCTCTTCCTTGTGGATACGCACCGAGCCGCCGCCGATTTCCCAGCCGTTGAGTGCCAGGTCGTAAGCTTTGGCCAGACACTTGCCGGGATCAGTGTCCAGCAAAGCCAGGTGCTCGTCTTTGGGCGCGGTGAACGGGTGATGGCAGGCATTCCAGCGCTTGGCTTCGTCGTCATATTCGAACATCGGAAAGTCCACCACCCACAGCGGTGTCCAGGCTGCGCCGCTGAGGTAGTTTTTTTCGTGGCCGATTTTGCTGCGCAGTGCGCCAAGCGCGTCGTTGACGATTTTGGTTTTGTCCGCGCCGAAGAAAATCAGGTCGCCGTTTTGCGCGCTGGTGCGCTGCATAATAATTTTCAGCGCGGCCTCGTTTAGGTTTTTCACGATGGGCGATTGCAGGCCGGTTTCGTTTAACTGGGTCACGTCATTGACCTTAATGTAGGCCAGCCCGCGCGCGCCATAAATACTGACGAACTTGGTGTATTCGTCTATCTCGCCGCGTGTGAACGCGCCACCGCCCGGTACGCGCAACGCGGCCACGCGGCCATCGGGCGCATTAGCCGGAGTGGAAAATACCTTGAATGCCACGTCCTTCACCGCGTCGGTGACATCGGTCAACTCCAGCGTCACGCGCAGATCGGGCTTGTCGGAGCCGAAGCGTGCCATGGCCTCGGCGTGAGTCATTTGCGGGAAGGGGTTGGGCAAAGCCACGTTCAGCGCTTCCTTGAATACGGTGCGCAGCATGTCTTCCATCAGCGCCATGATTTCGGTTTCGGACAGGAACGAAGTCTCCACGTCTATCTGGGTAAATTCCGGTTGGCGGTCGGCGCGTAAATCTTCGTCGCGGAAGCACTTGGTGATCTGGTAGTAACGGTCGAACCCCGCCACCATCAGCAGTTGTTTGAACAATTGCGGCGACTGCGGCAACGCGAAAAATTCGCCGACATGCACGCGCGACGGCACCAGATAATCACGCGCGCCTTCCGGTGTGCTTTTGGTCAGCATCGGCGTTTCGATGTCTATGAAACCCTTGGCATCCAGGAAGCGGCGGAAAGACATCGCGGTCTTGTAGCGCAGCATCATGTTTTTTTGCATTTGCGGACGACGTAGGTCTATCACGCGATGGGTCAGGCGCACGTTCTCGGACAAGTTTTCATCATCCAGCTGGAACGGCGGGGTAATCGAGGCATTCAGTACTTCAATTTCCTGGCACAGGATTTCAATTTCGCCGCTACCGAGGTTAGCGTTGGCCGTGCCTGCCGGACGACGCCGCACACGGCCTGTAACCTTCAGCACAAATTCATTGCGTACCGATTCGCCAATCTTGAACATGTCGGCGCGATCGGGATCGCACACGACTTGTGCCAAGCCTTCGCGGTCGCGCAGGTCTATAAATATCACCCCGCCATGGTCGCGGCGGCGGTGCGCCCAGCCGCACAGGGTGACGGTCTGGCCGAGATTGTTGACGTTAAGGTGTCCGCAGTAATGAGTTCGCATGTGGTTTGGTGTGATAAATCGAAAAAAAGTTATTCAGGTTTGCTGACGGGCAGGACATCAGTGGCAGGGGCAGGGGCAACCACACCCATCGAAACAATGGTTTTCAGCGCCACATCCACGCTGATGTTGAGTTCGATAGTGTCCGCACGGCGCACGTAAAAGTGAAACCCGTTCGCTGGGCTGGGGGCGGAGGGAATGAATACGCCCACATACTCATCTTGCAGCTTGTGTGTCACCTCATGCGGGATGCTGGTCTGAAACGCCAGCGACCACGCCTCGGGATGCGGGTAACGCACCAGTAGCACCTTGCGAAACGTCTGCCCGCTGCTGGACAGCAAGGTATCGCTCACCTGCTTGATGCCGTGGTAAATGCTGTTTACCACCGGGATGCGTTTTAGCAAGCTTTCCCAGTAGCGCAACAAACGCTGCCCGAGCACATTGCGCACCAGCAAGCCGGTGCCGAGCACGATCATTACAGTAAGAATCACACCCCAACCGGGAATGTGTATGCCCAGCAACTTGTCCGGGAGCCAGCTCTCCGGCAGCAGCAGCAGTATCTGGTCCAGCGTGCTGATGGTCAGGTGCAGCACCCAGATGGTGATGCCGAGCGGAACCCAGACCAGCAGGCCGGTAAGCAGGTATTTTTTCACGTGCTGCCGCCGGCTGTTGGCGTAGCCGAACTGGTACTGCTAGTTGACGTTTCTGGCTTGGCTGCCGGCTTTGCCTCCGGCTTGCTGCCCGAACTTTTAAAGTCCGTGGCATACCAGCCGCTGCCCTTGAGCTGGAAACCGGCGGCAGAAAGCTGCTTGCTGAATGTCTCTTTACCACAGACGGGGCAGGCAGTTAGCGGCGCATCGCTGATTTTTTGCAGCACGTCTTTCTGTACGCCGCAACTGCTGCAACGGTATTCATAAATAGGCATGGTTTACTCGCTATTGGAAAAGCGATAAATAAAGGACGCGCATTATACCGCAGCCTCACGCCACACGCCCGGCTCCAATTCGTCCAGCGTCCATACACCGATGCGGTAGCGTATCAGCCGCAAGGTTGGGTAGCCCACCGCTGCCGTCATGCGCCGCACCTGACGGTTCTTGCCTTCACGGATGGTGAGTTCCAGCCAACTGGTGGGAATATTTCTGCGCTCGCGGATTGGCGGGTTGCGCGGCCGCACGTTTGCGGGTGCCTCCATCAACCTTGCCTCGGCTGGCAGCGCTGTAAAATCCGGTAGCTTCACACCACGGCGCAATTGCGCCAGTGCTGTCTCGTCGGGGTTGCCTTCAACCTGCACCCAATAAGTCTTGGTCTGCTTGTGGCGCGGATCGGTGATGCGATGCTGCAAAGCACCATCGTCGGTTAGCAGCAGCAAGCCTTCGCTGTCAGTGTCCAACCGACCGGCGGGATAAAAGCCGGG
>CAMTXD010000038.1:0-11310 GCA_947085625.1 uncultured Gallionellaceae bacterium
CGACCCCAATCCGCCACCTCTTCGAGGTTCCCTGCGTTGCTCGGCTAGTCAGGCTTCCGCATAAACTCGCACGATCCGCTACGCGGCCACGTGCTCAAACATTTTGGCTACGACATAACCTGAAGGTTAGTCTCCGCCGCAACAAGCCGCTACGCGGCGTGTTGTCGTCAGAATTCCCTGACCAGCCTGCGCTACTCGGTGGCGGAACAGGGGAGTGAAAAGCAGAAATGCAAATCCAAAAATCTAAATCCAAAACCTGATGCCGCGCAAACGCAGCATCAGTCTGCAATCGACCCAAAGCAGACGGTCGCATGGTGCGCCATTGAGCGTCTCCTATGGGCACTAAACGGTCACTCAGCGGTGACGGACTTCGCAAGATTGAGCAAAGCCCGGGGTCTTGCAATCATACATTCAGCCTAACCCTGCGTTCGAGAGGGGCGCCGCAAAAGCGCGGCGCCCCTCAACTTTACGTTGAGGCTGTAGGAAAACCCAAAATGACTAAACCGCCACACTATAAATCAATTACTTACGAAGTTATTTTCTGCGAAAATGGGGTTTTTCTACAGCCTCGTTAGGCGTCTTAGGCGTCGATAGCAGTAGCGCGTTCTTAAGCTTATTCTTGACATATTTTCATTCTTATGAAATACTCAACATTTCTTAACATAAGAAAGGAATATATTATGGAAGCCATTAAAATTGACAGCGATGTGTTTGCTCATCTGCAAAAGCATGCTCGCCCGTTTGTTGATACACCAAACTCAACACTTCGCCGCCTTCTTGGTGTCGATACTGCCGTAAATACGGCCAGTCTAAAAAAGACACCTGCGGCAGCAGATGCCGAATTGGAAGAGTTGTTAGCCGAAAGTCTTGCAGCGGCCAGTTCTCGATCCAAAGCGCCGAAAGCCGATTTAGAAGTCTTGGTCAAAAAGGGCTTACTTCAAAATGGACAGAAGTTGTATCTCGTCGACTACCAAAGCAATCGAGTTCAAAAACTCTTTGCTGTTATCTCTGGTGGTGACGTTATCTACAACAATCAGCGATATTCAATGAGCAATCTTGCGCAGGAGCGGCTTGTCAACGTTGGCTTCAAAAGTAATTCTGTCCGAGGGCCAGCTCATTGGGTGACCGACAACGGGGTATCAATCAAAGACCTCTGGCAGCAACATCTTGACCAGTGCTCCAAGAAATGAAATCGCCGTCTAACCCTGCGTTCAAGCGGGACTCGCCCAGAAGCGGGCGAGCCCCTTGTATCTTACCTTTACGTTAGGCATCAAGGAATTTCAAATGGGAATCAAGAACACAGTTGAGTATCTTTACTTGGTACTAATGCTACGTTGGGAAAAGAACGCGCCGCTAGAGAAGCACGAGGGTCTTCTGGATGGCAAGCCTGCCCGAAACACACAAATATCTCGCATGGCTTATATCCTTAAAATGATTGCCCTCGGCCAAGAAGAGCGCACATATCAGTTGCTGTCTCGTTACTCTCGTCGAAATGATGCCAAGTCTTATGTTTCAATAGATTCCTCTTGGATGATCGAGCCATACCCTCTTGCCAAAGGATGGTTCTTAGAAGGCTGTATAAGCCTGCCTCAGAAACAGGGCATTCTTCAGCATTTAACCAAACTCGATTTGTCACCAACGTTGGTGGATTGCATCGATGAGTTTGTGGCTGGGAAAAGCATCGAGGGTCGCATTCCATCTGAAGAGGAGGCGGAGGAGATTCTCCGTCGGAGTATTGAAATGGAAAGACTGTTGGCACGACAACAGATTGAGGAATGAAATGATTGGGTATGCACATGCAGCCGGTGAATTCGGTGGAAGGCCACGGGTTGGAATCGATGCCTTCGCAGAGCGTTACTCTGTACCAGTTGATCTCTTGATAAGGGCTACTAACTTCATTGAGACTGCTGAACACCCTGAGATTCTCTTAATTCAAAGACCATATCAGGAGACGAAGGCTAGTGCCATTGCTCTTTTCTCTTCCGTCTGGTCACATGCTTATGGAAAAGTTGGCATGCCATTTGGTCAAGTGCATCGTGATTATCATTACATAGTTCAGTTTGCGACCATTTCAATATTAGCGGAAGTCGGGTGCGACCAGATACGTGTCGAAAACCCGATGAGCGGGTATGTATGGCGTAAGGAGGCTTATATATGCTTGGTTGAGGCTCTTGAAAACGTTAGAAAGCACATCGCCAAGGTGGTGGTTCATTTGGAAAAGGAAACGTATGATCCGCGATTAATAAAAGATATTGACGACCATGCGGATCAATATGATCTTCAGGAGCACAGGGCTATCCACATCGTCCCGCATTTATTTGAGGGTTTTAACATGTGCACGGTTTACATAAACAAACCGTCGATGCCACATCTATAAATCAGCATTAGGAGAAAGCAACTGCCATTTCCCAGTGCCCAGATTTATCGCTCCGGGCGCACCATGAGAACGTCTCCTATTTGCACTTTGCGGTCATTCGCTTCGAATAAGAACACCCTCAGGAATTCAGCGTAGCGTGCTCTACGCACACAACAAAAACAAAAAATGTGCGCACAGCGCACACCACACCTTCTGCTTTTTATTCCCCTGTTCTGCCACCGAGTAGCGCAGGCTGGTCAGGGAATTCTGACGACAACACGCCGCGCAGCGGCTTGTTGCGGCGGAGACTAACCTTCAGGTTATGTCGTAGCCAAAATGTTTGAGCACGTGGCCGCGTAGCGGATCGTGCGAGTTTATGAGGAAGCCTGACTAGCCGAGCAACGCAGGGACCCTCGAAGAGGTGGCGGATTGGGGTCGCCTTTTCTTGGGTTACTTTCTTTTGGCGAAGCAAAAGAAAGTGACTAGCTGCCGGGCTACCCCCGGCAACTCCTCGTTGCCCAGCCCACCAAGCCAACGAATAAGGAAAGTCAGAGCGTTGAATCAAGCTGCCATCAAATGACTCTTGGTTCTGTCGCCAATACCCAATAGCAGGTTCTCAACGCTGATGTCTTCATCCAGCTCATCCCAATGCAGGCCGCTACCACCGCCGCTAATTTCATAGTGCAGCCGCTGTTCTGGCTGAGCGCTTAACAGGCGCGGGAAATAAGCCAGTGGCACACCCAGCCTGCGGCCATCGGTAAAGTCCACCCACATTGTGTTGGTATCAAAACTTACTGCTTTAGCCAAAGAACTCATGCCATGTCCTTTCTATCAGTTGCCGGTTATCGTTAATCACTTGCGCCAGTTCGCGCAACTCTTGTCCGCTTAGCTCGCGTAGGGCGCAATAACCAACGGGCATTGCGCCGTATGGTAACCATCCGGTGCAATGCGCTACGCTTATTGCACCCTACACAACCTGATGCCGCATAAGTGCGGCATCAGGTTGTGGTTGATGTTTTTGATCTCGCATTTCTGCTTTGTATTCCCCTGTGCGCCGCAAAGTGACTAGCCGCCAGGGGCTACCCCCGGCATAGCTACTGCCCCGCCACCATCATATTCTCAATCAGAATAGACCCGCACTGCCGCGAGCCTTGCACCAGCACATCATTCCCCACCGCCGCAATATGGCGATATATTTCTTTAAGATTACCGGCTATGGTGATTTCTTCCACCGGATATTGAATCTCGCCATGCTCCACCCAGAAGCCCGCTGCACCGCGCGAGTAATCACCCGTAACATGATTGACTCCCTGCCCGAGCAATTCAGTCACCAGTAAACCACGTCCCATTTTTTTCAGCAGGCCATTGAAGTCCAGCTCACCAGAACGCAAAACCAGATTGTGATTACCGCCTGCATTGCCGGTAGTTTTCATGCCCAGCTTGCGCGCGGAATAAGTGCCAAGAAAATAACCTTGCAGTACGCCTGCTTCGACGATAGCTCGGCGCTGCGTTTTTACGCCTTCGTCGTCGAAGGCGCCGCTAGCCAGTCCGCGAGGGATGTCTGGGATATCGTCAATGTGGATATTGGATGAAAATACCGGCTGGCCCAGTTGGTCGAGCAGGAAGGAGGATTTGCGGTACAGGCTGCCGCCGCTGACTGCGCCGACAAAATGGCCAAGCAGGCTGCTGGCTATTGGCGCCTCGAACAACACCGGCACTTGCATAGTGCCCAGCTTGCGCGAGTGCAGCCGCCGCACGGCGCGTTCTGCCGCGATGCGACCGACTTCTTCCACCTTCAGCATTTCGCTGGCCTCGCGCGCTTCGCTGTACCAGTAATCGCGCTGCATCGCGTCACCCTTGCCGGCAATCACGGCGCAGCTGACGCTGTGACGCGAAGACGGATAACCATGCATAAATCCCAAGCTGTTGGCATACACGAATTGCGACTCGTGCACGCTGACGCTGGCGCCTTCCGAATTCTTTATGCGCTTGTCGCGCGCGAAGGCGGCTTGCTCGCATTCTTTGGCCAGTGCTATGGCCTGTTCCACATTCAGCAACCAGGGATGGTACAAATCCAGGTCCGGAAACTCGGTGGCCAGCATTTCACGTTCGGCTAATCCGGCGCAGTCATCGCTGGCGGTGTGGCGCGCGATGGAAAGCGCGGCATCCACCGTGTCGCGTACCGCCTGCGGCGAAAAATCAGAGGTGTGGGCATTGCCACGGCGCTGGCCGAGATACACGCTGACCCCTAAGCCCTTGTCGCGGTTGTATTCTATGGTTTCAACCTCGCCCTGGCGCACGGTGACGGCCTGGCCGAAGCCATCCGACACTTCTGCCGCACAGGCTGTCGCGCCTTGCTGTCTGGCGTAGTCCAGCATGTCGCGCGCAATCTGGCGCAGGGTGTCGGCGGAATGGGAAAAACGGTCTTTAATGGGAGTAATGGCAGTCATATCACAAACGGTTTCGCAACCGGAATCATGGCAAAGCGTTATCATAGCAATATCTCATCATAATTTCGCAGCCATGTACTACCACGACGATAATCCTGAAGAAATCGAGTTGCCCCCCAGTAAGACCAAAATCAAACAGCAGATGCATGATTTGCAGGATATTGGCGAACAATTGGTGGAGCTCAGTAAAGACCGGCTCAAGGAGATAGACTTGCCGGAGCGTTTGTACGACGCGGTGCGCGAGATGAAGCGCATCAACACGTTCGGTGCGCAAAAGCGGCAAATGCAGTTCATCGGCCGGTTGATGCGCGATGTGGATGCCGCACCTATTATTGCCAAACTTGAAGTCTGGAGTGGAAAATCGAACCAGCACATTGCCTGGCTGCACCAGCTCGAGCGCTGGCGTGACCGCTTGCTGGAGGACGAGACGGCGCTGACCGAATTGCTGGCCGAACATCCTGCCGTCGATGCGCAACGGCTACGCGCGCTGATCCGCAATGCGCTCAAGGAAAAAGAACTGGAAAAACCACTAAAGAGCTACCGCGAGATTTTTCAGGTGTTGCGTGAGATGCTGCCGGAGCAGCAGGCATAGCTTGTCATTCAATATCCGTAGGATGGGTGGAGCGTAGCGCAACCCATCGTCCGACTTATAGGGTTTTGATGGGTTACGCTACGCTCCACCCATCCTACATCTGTATCGGTATTAAATTATAAATAACCTGCTCCCCCATATCACCCTCGATACCGGAAACTCTCCGCAGCACAGTATCATCTGGCTGCATGGACTGGGAGCGGATGGTGAGGATTTTGTTCCCGTCGCGGAAGAGATGAACCTGCCGGTGGCGGTGCGCTATATATTCCCGCATGCCCCCAAACAGCCAGTCACCATTAACGGTGGTGCCATCATGCGCGCCTGGTATGACATTGCCGCCACTGATATTGGAAGACAACAGGACGAGGCGGGAATCCGCTCTGCACAATCCGCCATCGAAAAACTCATTGCCCAGGAAAAGCAGCGCGGCATTGCCGCTGAAAATATTTATCTCGCCGGGTTTTCGCAAGGCGGGGTCATCGCGCTACACACTGGTTTGCGCCATGCATCGCGCCTGGGCGGCATCATTGTGCTGTCCGCCTATCTGCCGCTGACTGATACGCTGCCGCATGCAATCAGCATGGCCGCCGTGAGCACGCCGATCTTTATGGCGCATGGACTCAGCGACCCGGTGATTCTTTATGCGCTGGGGAAAACCTCGGCGAAAAAACTAAGTGAACTGGGCTTTCAGCTGGAGTGGCATGAATACGACATGGCGCATTCGGTGTGCATGGAAGAGGTGCGCGACATCGAGGCTTGGCTCACGAATCATATGTAGGTCGGGTTAGCGGCTTCATCGCGCAACCCGACGTAATCAGCCCAACTACATATGCTCACATTATTGCGTCATGACACTCCCTTCCCGCCGGTAGTACAGGCGTTGCGCGAGCCCAACGGCTTGCTAGCTGCGGGTGGCAGTCTGGATGCGCAGCGGCTGCTGGAGGCCTACCGGCACGGCATCTTCCCCTGGTTTAATGCGGGTGATCCCATCCTGTGGTGGAGCCCTGACCCGCGCATGGTGCTTTTCCCCGAGGAGTTCAAAATATCCCGTTCGTTGCGCAAAACCCTGCGCCAAAAGGACTATGAAATACGCACCGACAGCGCCTTCGAGCAAGTGATGCGCGCCTGTGCCGCGCCGCGCGGCGAACAAGCGGGGACGTGGATACATGAGAACATGATTACCGCCTATGCCGAGTTGCACAACATGGGCGTGGCGCACTCGGTGGAGACCTGGATCAATGGCCAACTGGCGGGCGGGTTGTATGGCATCAGCATCGGGCGCATGTTCTATGGCGAATCCATGTTTAGCCTCGCCACCGATGCATCCAAGATTGCGTTCGCCCATCTCAGCGCACAATTGCTGCGCTGGGGTTATGGCATGATTGACTGCCAGATGAGCGCGCCGCATCTTGCCTCGCTCGGTGCGCGCGAAATTCCGCGTGCGGAATTTATGCAGCGCCTGCAAGAATTGATACACTACCCATCTCAACCGGTTTGGCAGTTCGACCATGAACTTATGACATGAACTTATTAAGGGACATCCCGCTGCCGGCGTTGCAGCTCTACCTTACCGCACCCTATCCGTGCAGCTATTTGCCGGATCGGTTGGCGCGCTCACAGGTGGCCGCGCCCAGCTTTTTGATCACTGCGGCAGCGTATTCGGAGCTGGTGCAACGCGGCTTTCGCCGCAGCGGAACGTTCACCTACCGGCCACGCTGTGATGCCTGCCGCGCCTGCGTGCCGGTTCGCGTTGCTGCGGCCGCCTTCGTGCCCAGCCGCACCCAGCGCCGTTCCTGGCAACGGCATCAGAACCTTTCGGCCACACTGCATGAACTGCACGACAACGAGGAATACTATACCCTGTACCAGCGCTACCAGAAGGCGCGCCATCCCGCTGGCGGCATGGAAAACGACAGCCGCGAACAATACCGCAACTTTCTGCTGCACAGCCACGTGGATTCCATGCTGGTAGAATTCCGCGAACATGGCATATTGCGCATGGTAAGCGTCATTGATATTCTCGAAGACGGGCTGTCCTCGGTATATACGTTTTACGAACCGGATGTGGCGCAAACCAGTTTCGGTACTTACAACATCCTGTGGCAGATTGAGCTGTGCCGCAAATTGCATCTGGATTACCTGTATCTTGGTTACTGGATAGAGGAGAGTGCAAAAATGGCCTATAAAGCCAACTTTCGCCCACTACAGGGACTGATGGATGGCGAGTGGAAAACACTGTAGGAGCGGGCTTGCCCGCGACCGACAATCTCTATGAAAGAAATTAATTTGATGTACCCTTTAATCCGCCCGCTGCTGTTCACGCTGGATCCGGAAACTGCCCACCACGTCACCCTCGATGCCTTGCGGGCCGCACACAAACTCGGCCTGCTGCGATTACTTGCAAAACGTCCGGCGGATAATCCACGCACGGCAATGGGGCTGACTTTTCCCCATCCGGTCGGCCTGGCTGCGGGACTGGACAAGAATGGGGATTACATCAATGCGCTGGCTGCGCTGGGTTTCGGTTTCATCGAGATCGGCACCGTCACGCCGCGCGCCCAGCCCGGCAACCCCAAGCCGCGCCTGTTCCGCCTGCCACAAGCGCAGGCCATCATCAACCGCATGGGGTTCAACAACCACGGCGTGGATGCGCTCATAGCGAACGTCAAGCGCGCACGCTTTCAAGGCATACTCGGCATCAACATCGGCAAGAATGCCGACACGCCACTAGCCAATGCGGCAGACGATTACCTGATTTGTTTGCGCAAAGTTTATGCGCACGCCAGCTATGTCGCCATCAACATCTCCTCGCCCAATACCAGCAACTTACGCCAGTTGCAGGGCAATGACCAACTGGATGCGTTGCTGGCCGCACTGAAAATGGAACAGGGAAGGCTGGCCGAACTGCATGGTAAGTATGTGCCGCTGGCGGTGAAGATCGCGCCCGACTTGGGCAAGGAACAAATACAACAGGTTGCCGCGCTACTGATGCGGCATCACATTGATGGCGTGATCGCCACTAATACCACACTGTCGCGCGAGGGCGTGCAACTCTTGTCGCAACACAACGAGGCAGGCGGCCTCTCCGGCGCACCTTTGCGCGACCAGTCCACCGCAGTCATCCGCGAGCTGGCCGCCACCTTGCAAGGTGCACTGCCCATCATCGGCGTGGGCGGTATCCTGTGCGGGGAAGACGCGCTGGAGAAGATGCGCGCTGGTGCGGCGCTGGTGCAGCTATATAGCGGCCTGATCTACCGTGGCACGGATTTGATAGCGGAATGCGCTGCGGCAATTTTGCCAGATCGTGCGCTGTGATATAGCATAGAAAATTGAGTACCTTTTGTGTAACCCGACACCCCGCAGGGGTTCTTGTCCTATGCGGAGCAGAGCGTAGTGCAGGATGACTGGTGCAAAACTAGAGGTGCCCTAGAAGGCAATTCTCACCCCGATGTGAGCACCTTCATCCACCACCACATCGCCCGCAGGCGCGGCCTTGAGACCGAATTTTATTTTGCGATAACCCACATAAGCTAGCGTTTGCGGCAATATTTCATACTCCAGCCGCACTCCAGTCTCGACCAAGCGGTCGGCATCGCCAAAGGTGACAATATCCGGTGCCAGATAGATCTGCCCGACCACGCCCAGCCGGTTATCGGCAAATGGCGATAAACGCACCCGTCCACCGAGTGCCAGAGCCATGGAATCATTATTGTTCATCGTTACCGCCAGGGCTTTTACACCCACACCAAGCGCTACGCCAGTCGCGCTGCCGTCACCATTCATCACCATAATGCCGGCATCCGCCAACCTACCGTTCGAATTGTTATAGAGAAAACCCATATGGAATTCGGATTTCCCCTGCCCGATGTCGCCCATGGGCGCGAGGTACTGGAATCGGGCAGCGTCGTCGCTCAAATTGATATCTACAGCATCAGCCAGAACTGCAGTGCTGGTGGTTAACAGGGAAATGGCTAGCAGTTTTATCACTCGTTTCATCAGAATACGACGCAACAACATGGTTACACTCCTTGAATAAAATTGATTGTTAAAATAATTTTGAGCTGTAGCATTTTACATCAGTTGCACAGGCTACGCCTCGATACCAGACAGGTCAATCGCCGATGCTGAAAAACAGCTGGAGCGATTATTTTACTGTTATAGGACACCTCTAAAACTGTAGAGTTCCACAAATGCAAGGCGCGGAAAACGAAGTTTCAGTGTAGGCTAACCGGTTACGCAAAAACGCTCCACCCATCCTACAAGCTACCGCCGCATCAGGCGCGCATAAATATCGCGATAAGCCGCCGCGCTTTTGCCCCAACTGAAATCCTTGTTCATGCCATTCCGCTGCAATGCGCGCCAGATTTTTTTGTCGTGATAGGCCACCACGGCGCGCCGCACGGTAGCCAGCAGGCCAGGTGCGTCTATGCTGTCCAAGACGAAGCCGCTGGCCACTCCACGTGCCAGCGAGCCTGCGTTGCAATCCACCACGGTGTCTATCAAGCCGCCGGTCGCATGCACCACTGGCGGCGTGCCATAACACTGGCTGTATAACTGGTTAAGGCCACAGGGCTCGAAACGCGACGGCATCAAAAAAATGTCTGCGCCTGCTTCGATCAGGTGTGCCAGGCTCTCGTCAAAACCCACGTAAGCGCCGATCTGGCCGGAATGGTGATGGGTAAGCGCGAGCGCCGTGCGCTGCATTGCCGCATCGCCGCTGCCCAGCAGTACCAGTTGCGCCGGCAAGGCAATTAATTGCGGCGCGATCTCGAGCACCAGGTCCAGGCCCTTTTGCTGGGTGTAGCGGCTCACCACTCCGAACAAGGGCAGCTCGGGAGCTACATGCAATCCCATGCGTTTTTGCAACGCGCGCTTGTTGGTGGACTTGCCGCTTAAATCCGCAGCATCGTAAGTCTGGGCGAGGTTGGGGTCAGTGGCGGGATTCCATTCTGTAGTATCAATGCCGTTCAGGATGCCGGTCAAAACCTCACGCCGCTGTTTAAGCAAACCCTGCAGGCCAAATCCCAGCGCTTCAGTCTGGATTTCTTGTGCGTATGACGGACTCACCGTGGTGAGTTGGTCGGCGTAATACAGACCCGCTTTCATGCAGGACAGGTTGCCGTAATATTCCGCGCCGTCGGGCTGGAAGCATTCCCCGGGCAGGCCGAGTTCCGCTGCCGTGTGCGGCGGGAAGATGCCCTGGAACGCAAGATTATGCACGGTCATTACGCTGGGCGCAGCGCCTGGCGCAAAATGCAGATAGGCCGGGGTCAGCCCGGCTTGCCAGTCATTGCAATGCACCACATCGGGTTTCCAATCCAGCGGGGAATCCGCGCTGCCCAACACGGCGGCGATTTTTGACAGCAGCCCGAAGCGGTGCGCGTTATCCGCCCAATCGTCGCCGTGCTCGTCCTGATAGGCGCCGCCGCCACGCTGGTACAGCTCGGGGCATTCGATCACCCACAGCGGCACGCTGTCCGGCAATGTGCCGGCCAGCAGGCGCGCCGCAGGAAAACCGGGCAAGGCGGGGAAATCAGCGGCAGTCTGGAGCTGCGGCAACGCCTGCAACACTTGCGGATACCCCGGCAGCAGGATGCGCACGTCCACACCTAGGTCATGCAACGCCGCCGGCAGTGCGGCGCTGACATCGGCCAAGCCGCCGGTCTTGATCAGAGGCGTGACTTCGGAAGTGACAAATAGGATTTTCATGCTAGGGAAGTTTTAACCACGAACAATAAAGGGCACTTCTAAAAATCCAAACTTCGTTGCGATACGGCGTTGCTCAATAAATTTTATCGCTTACATATGAATTATAGGGGCTACGTCGATTGTACTGTGAATTTTTCCTCAATGCGCGAGAATCCTATTTTTTAAATTGACCGACAAAATCATGAAAGACACCGCACTATACG
>CAMTXD010000039.1:0-17105 GCA_947085625.1 uncultured Gallionellaceae bacterium
AAGGGCACCTCTAAAAATCCATATTTCATCTCAACTACGGCGTTGCGATAAAAATTTCTTGCTTATATATAAAACATATACTGCACTGCGAAATTTTATCGCGCCTTGTATTTGAGCGAACTATGAATTTTTAGAGGCGCCCATAAAATAACAGGCAGAGGGAAATACAAGACGGATGTGCGGCAAGGCAATCCATCTGCGCGCCCTCCGCACACAAAATTTTACTATCACTTGAGGCCGGTCTCCGGGCTCACGAGCGGGTTTTTCCCAAGACTTGCGCCTTCCCATGCAATACACAGTGGCGTACAGCAAGCCTGTCACTCGATTACCGTTGCGGGGGCAGCGCCGGGTTTGTCGCATAGGATGCAAACACACCGGCTTCCCGTTTAAATTTACGGATAAATGACACCTCTAAAATCCGTAAATACCTCAAGCGCCAATACCAAGGCAGTTTATACGCTGCGAAATAAACTTGCAATACTTCCGGGCCGCCTTGCAACTCCAATGGAGGGCGCTCTAAAGAGTAATCGTTTCCCGGCTGCATCCCGTTGCATCGCAACGCAAGGCATTCCCCGTGTCGTGCCAATCCCCCAGCACCCAGCGCTCGCAAGTGTTGCCATCTACCGTATGCAAATGGCGTTTGAGCCTGTGGGTATGGCCATGGATCAGGTGCGGGTAGTGATGCGCCCGTAGCAGGCTGGTGACTGCATCGGTATTGACGTCCATGATATCGCTGCTTTTGGTTTTTTTTTCGTTCTCGCTGCGCGCGCGCAGTTGCCCGATGAAAGCCTTGCGCTGCAGAAGCGGCTGGCTGAGAAACTGCTGCTGCCATGCCGGGTTATGGACTTGCTTGCGGTACTCCTGGTAAGCGCTGTCGTCGGTGCACAACAGGTCGCCGTGGGTGAGCAACGTGGCCGTGCCATATAAGTCAAGCAGCACGGGGTCAGGCAGCAGCGTGGCGCCACTGGCTTGCTCCAGGTTTTGGCCCATTAGCAGATCGCGGTTGCCGTGCATGATAAATACGCGCGTGCCACTGGCGGCCAAGGTGTGCAGGGAGCCGATGATCTGGCGATGGAACGGGTCGCCGATATCGTCATCCCCGGCCCAGTATTCAAACAGGTCGCCGAGGATGTAAAGTGCATCTGCGTCCGGTGCCACGTTTTGCATGAAGTGCAAAAATACCTGCGTGCTGCGCGGTTGTTCCGCGCAAAGGTGCAGGTCGGAGATGAATAGGGTGTGTGGCATTGCTCCCCTTAAAAAGGGCACCAATACTTGATGATGCTTTCACCCCCAGCCCAATTGCCCCCTCGCTGCGCTCTCCCCCCCTGCAAGGGGGAAGGAGTGCGGTTCCCTCCCCCTTGCAGGGGGAGGGTTAGCAGCCTGTCGGACTTGAAGGAAATTGGCTGCAAATCCGCCTGGCCGGTCCATATTTCGCCGTTATTTTGGTCAATAGAATGACTATTGACCTGCAAAATCGTCAAAATCTGTCCTCGGTCAGCCGAATTTTCGCTTCGATTCTTCAAGTCCGGCAGGCTGCTAGAGTGGGAGGTAGAAAACATCTGCTTGTCGCGAATTAGAATAAGTGCCGTCTTGTTACTGCACCACTTCCGCTTTGGTGATGATGACATCTTCCAGCGGCACATCCTGGAATCCGCTGCGGTTGCCGGTCTTGACCCGGCGCATGGCGTCCACCACATCCCGGCCTTCCACTACCTTGCCGAATACGCAGTAGCCAAACCCTTGCGCATTGGATGCGGTGTAGTTAAGGAAGCTGTTGTCCTTTACGTTAATAAAGAATTGCGCCGTGGCGGAATGCGGGTCGCCGGTGCGCGCCATGGCCACAGTGTAGTTGTCGTTCTTGAGGCCGTTGGCGGCTTCGTTTTGGACCGGTGCCTCGACCGGTTTCTGAGTCATGCCAGGCTCGAAGCCGCCGCCCTGAATCATGAAGCCATCAATCACGCGGTGAAAAATGGTGCCATTGTAAAAACCGCTGTTCACATAGTCCAAAAAATTCTTGACCGTGGCGGGGGCTTTTTCGGCATTCAGTTCGATAGTGAAAGTGCCTTGGTTGGTTTGAAACTTGACCATGCTGGGTTTTCCTTTTTGTGTGGAGGTTGGGGTTGCAGCCTGGGTGTTAAAACTTAACAGCCAGCCTAATAATACAACAGAAAATATTTTCGTGATGTTCATGCCGCGCCTTCGTAAACGATCTGCCAGCGGTTATCGCGTTTCATCCAGTACTGGCGTTTCTTTATACGGTTGGAAAAATTATTGCTGCTGTAATCCTGCTCGAAATTGACCACCGCCAGGCCAGATTGGTTGGGATAGGAAAATGCGCTGAGGCCGGACAGGCTTACCTTGATCCATGACTTGCCCGCGTTCACTTGCTTCTTTTTTTGTGCCCAGGCCTCAATGTCTGAGCCACTGCTGGAGAAGTCGCGCGCATAGTGTTCGAGGTAGGCCGCAGTATCGATGCTCGCCCAGTCCGTGCGCCATTTTTCTACGGTTTGCAACAGCGCGGCGCGGTCGGCCAGATCCTGCTCGTTGCCCCAGTCCATCTGATTGGTGATGATGACCGGGGTAGTGCCAACTTGCACGAACTTGCTGATTTTTTCCAGATCTTCATTGGACAGAACCACGCAGCCGTCGCTTGCGCGCGGCGGGCGGCTATAGGTGTCGGGAGGTGTGCCGTGCAGCCAGATGCCATAGCCGGTACGGCTTTGCCTGCGGTCCCATTCATTTGGGTAATTCAGCGGGAATGCCCCGCTGCCATAAAAATCTGGGAGCGTATTTTTGTGCAGGCTGTCGGTGATGAAATACACGCCGAGTGGCGTCTTCTTGTCCCCTTCGACAGCTTTCTCTATTCCGAGCTTGCCGATACTGATGTAAAAGTCCGTCACATAGCGCGCCTCGCCATTGACGTTTTCGTACAGATACAGCGTGGATAGACTGGTATCCACCACCACGGCATGGCGTTGGCTGGCGTCGAGTTGCCACAGGTATTTTGGTGGCAATGTGGGCGGCTGTTTCTGCACGCGTTGCAGGCGCGCGCTCGCCTCATCGCGCAGATCTTCCATCTGGCCGCGTGACGCGCCCGGCATGTTGCCGAAACCGCTGATCGGTTGGGCGCGTGCCAGCAACAGGTCACCCCTGACTAGTTGCGCCAGCTTGAAATTGGGATTGAGCTTGAGCAATGTGTCCAATTCGTTCATGGCCACATCCAGCCGGTTGCTGCTTATGGACAGCAGGCTTTGCACCAGTTGGGCCTCCATGCTGCGTGGTTCCGGTGCGCCATAGCGCTCGCCCGCACTGGCCGCATTATGCGTGAAAGCCAGCATGAGCAACTGGAGCGCGGTGATAGTCAGGCGGGTACACATCATGGTTATTTTCCGGCACGTTCTTCCTGAATCAGCCATTTGCCGTCGGTCTTTACTAGCAGCAGGGTTTTTCTGGAGAGAGTTTGCAGATGATTGGCGCGATAGGATTGGCGGAAGGTGGCGGTGGCATGGCTACCATCCCGGATGCTGACCTTGGCATTGCTGATGCTGACTTTGATAGACTCAGGCCTGCTGATGCGCTCGCGGCGGGTGGCCGCCCAAGCGGCGCGGCTTTCCCCGCCTGGCGTCTTGAAATCTGCGGCGTAGAAAGCGAGATAGGTATCCACGTTTTGGGACGACCACGCGGCGGCCCAGTCATCCACTGTCTTAAGCGCCCGGCCAGTGTCGCCGGCTGAATTCTTGGCTACGGCTGGCTCGGTTGCTGCTGCGGCGATTGATCTGGCCGCTGCGGGTGCGGCGGCAACAACGATGGGAGCGGGAGCGGAAGCCGGTGCGGCGGCTTTCGGCTTGGCTATGCCTGTGGCGGCATTGCGCGGGGCATTGCTGGTGAATGGGTCTTTAATCATCGTCAGCTTGGTCTGCGTGCCGGTATTACTGCGGTCTAGTTGCAGCGCGCGGTCGTAGGCCTGGCTCGCCATCTTGGCGTAGATGTCGCCTAGATTTTCATGCGCGGTGGCATAGCTGGGATGGGTGCGGATCGCCATTTCCAGCGCGGTCCTGGCCTTGTCGTACTCGCCCTTCTCGGCGTACAGTACGGCCAGGTTGTTATACGGCTCCGGTAGTTCCGGATAATCCCTGGTCAGCGCGGTGAAGACGCTGATGGCATCTGCGCTATGGCCCTGCTCGGTCAGGATCATGCCTCTCAGGAAGCGTGCCTGCGCATCCTTGGGTTTGTCGGCGAGATAGGTGTTGACCCGCTCCAGCGCCGGCGCATATTCCTTTTGTTTAAACAGCTTGTTGATGTCCTGAATTTCATCCGCGCCTGCGCTGAGGCTGAAGCACAGCGACAGCGCGCCTGCGCAAAGAGTGGCGCGTCGGCAAAAACGGTTGATTGGGGCCATAGTAGTTTACGGGATCACTTGCAAGTTGATTAAGGGATCCCACAGTCGTGGTTTACCAGAATAGGCTTGATTCTACCAAATCTGCCAATTTGTTTCACGGCTTATCGCATCTGCGTGATTGTGGAAATTTTCGGGTAAAATCGCCACCCATTACATGAAAAAACCGCCCAGCTAATGAACAGTAAGGCACAAGCCCCCGTCCCCCACTTCATCCGCAACATCATCGAGGCCGATCTGGCCAGCGGCAAGCATGGCAGCATAGTCACCCGCTTTCCGCCGGAACCGAACGGCTATCTGCACGTCGGCCATGCCAAATCCATCTGCCTGAATTTCGGGCTGGCGCTGGATTATAACGGCCAGTGCAATCTGCGCTTCGACGACACTAATCCGGAAAAGGAAAGCGAGGAATATGCGCGCGCCATCCAGGAAGATGTGCGCTGGCTGGGCTTTCAGTGGCAGGGCGAGGTGCGCTGGGCATCGGATTATTTCGAGCAGCTTTACGATTTCGCGGTTGAGTTGATCAAGCAGGGTAAGGCTTACGTGGATGACCTCAGCGCCGAAGAGATGCGCGAGTATCGCGGCACACTCACCCATCCCGGCAAACCCAGCCCATACCGCGAGCGTCCGCTGGCTGAGAATCTGGATTTATTCCAGCGCATGAGAAACGGCGAATTCGCCGACGGCGCCAAAGTGCTGCGCGCCAAAATAGACATGGCCTCCGGCAACATCAACCTGCGCGACCCGGCTATTTACCGAATCCGCCGCGCGCATCACATCCGCACCGGCGATAAGTGGTGCATCTACCCGATGTACGATTACACCCATTGCATTTCCGATGCGCTGGAAAATATCACCCACTCGCTGTGTACGCTGGAATTCGAAGACCACCGGCCCTTATACGACTGGGTGCTGGATCAATTGAGCGTACCCTGCCATCCCCGGCAAATAGAATTTTCGCGCCTGGAGTTGCGCTACACCATCACCAGTAAGCGTAAGCTGCTGCAAATAGTCACCGAAAAACATGTGTCCGGCTGGGATGATCCGCGCATGCCCACCCTCATCGGCATGAGACGGCGCGGTTACACGCCAGAAGGCATACGCGAATTCACTCGCCGGATCGGTATTTCCAAGAGTGAAAACGTGGTGGATCTGGCCGTGCTGGAAGCGTGCATACGCGATGACCTGGAGGCGCGTGCGCCGCGCGTGATGGCGGTGGTGCAGCCGTTGAAGGTGGTCATTAGCAATTTTGTAACAGGCGAAAGCCAGTCGCGTGAAGCTGGCTTTCATCCCGATCATCCGGAATTCGGCAGCCGCATGGTGCCGTTTGGCAAAGAAATCTGGATCGAGGCCGACGACTTTGCCGAGACCCCGCCCGCCGGCTGGCAGCGCCTGACACCCGGCGGCGAAGTGCGTCTGCGCTATAGTTATATCATGCGCTGTGACGAGGTGATAAAAGATGCGGCAGGCAAAGTGGTCGAACTACGCTGCTCGATAGACCCGGACACGCTGGGCAAGAGTCCGGCAGGACGCAAGGTTAAAGGGGTGATTCACTGGTTGTCCGCAGCACATGCGCTGCCAGTGGAGATACGCTTATATGACCGCCTGTTCACCGTGCCGCAACCGGACGGTGACAAGACACGCGATTTTTGTGAATACCTCAACCCTGAATCGCTGATCGTAGTGCAGGGTTGGATAGAGCCTGCTGTGCGTGATGCCGCACCTGAAACGCATTATCAGTTCGAGCGCCTCGGCTATTTCTGTGCTGACCGGATTGATCATCAGCCGGGCGGGAAGTCGGTGTTCAATCGCACCGTGACGCTGAAGGATACCTGGGCGAAAGAACAAAGCTAAAAATCCACCACAGAGACACAGAGAAAGTCGGCACATGAACAATTAAAATACAGTAGCCGACATGTTTAGTGGTTTTGTTCTTCTCTGTGCCTCTGTGCCTCTGTGTCTCTGTGGTTAATAGGTTTCCAATTATGTTAAAAATCTACAACACCCTAACCCGCGACAAGCAGGATTTCATCCCCATCACCCCCGGCCAGGTGCGCATGTATGTGTGCGGCATGACCGTGTATGACTACTGCCATCTCGGCCATGCGCGGGTGATGGTGGTGTTCGACATGGCCTATCGCTGGTTGCAGGCGAGTGGGCTGGAGGTGACCTACGTACGCAACATCACCGACATAGACGACAAGATCATCAAGCGCGCGGCAGAGAATGGCGAGTCCATCCATGCGCTCACCCAGCGCTTCATAGACGCTATGCACCAGGACGAGCGCGCGTTGGGCGTGCTGGAGCCGGACTTCGAGCCACGTGCCACACAATATGTGGCGCAGATGCTGGACATGATAGCCAAGCTGGAAGCTAATGGATTAGCCTATCGCGCCGCCGATGGCGATGTGAATTACGCGGTGCGAAAATTCCCTGGGTACGGAAAATTGTCCGGCAAATCACTGGAAGATTTGCGTGCCGGCGAGCGCGTGGACGTGAATGATGGCAAGCATGATCCGCTCGATTTCGTGCTGTGGAAACATGCCAAGGAGGGCGAGCCGGAAGAGGTGAAATGGAATTCGCCGTGGGGCAAGGGGCGGCCCGGCTGGCATATCGAATGTTCGGCGATGGGCTCGGAAATTCTGGGCAAGCATTTCGATATCCACGGCGGCGGCGCGGACTTGCAGTTCCCGCATCACGAAAACGAGATCGCGCAGAGCGAGGGCGCGCATCAATGCCAGTTTGTGAATGTTTGGATGCACAACGGCTTCGTGCGCGTGGACGAAGAGAAGATGTCCAAGTCGCTCGGCAATTTTTTCACTATCCGCGAAGTGCTGAAAAAATACGACGCGGAAGTAGTGAGGTTTTTTATCCTGCGCGCGCACTACCGCAGCCAGTTGAATTATTCAGACGCGCATCTGGATGATGCGAAGGGGGCGCTGACGCGGCTTTATACGGCACTCAAGAATCTAACCCCCCCATCCCCCCTTGTCAGGGGGGGGCAATTAGCTCCTCCCTTGACAAGGGGAGAGCGTAAGCGAGGGGTCAACTGGGAGGGGTTGGGGAGGCTGGGAGGGGTTGCAGTTAACTGGAACGAACCCCACGCCCAACGCTTCAAAGCCGCGATGGATGATGACTTCAACACCCCGGAAGCAATGGCGGTATTATTCGATTTAGCCAATGAAGTGAACAAAACCAATGCGCCGCAATTAGCCGCGCAACTCAGGGCGCTGGGCGGGACGTTGGGTTTATTGCAGCGCGAGGCGACGGAGTTTCTGCAAGGTAGTGTTATAGAGGGTTTGAGTGAAACGCAAATAAACGAGCGGATTGCAGCCCGTATTACCGCGAAAAAAGCTAAAAACTACGCCGAGTCGGACCGCATCCGCAAGGAATTACTGGATGCGGGCATAGCTCTGGAAGACAGTGCGGCTGGTACCACCTGGCGCCGCGCCTGATTGGCGAAGTTCAATGAGGCTCCTTGATTCATAACATATGCGGCGCTGCGAAATTTTTTAGTTCCGGACAACCTAAAGGTTACCCTACTCTGAAACTTCGTTTTTCGCGTCTTGCATTTGGACGAACTCTGAATTTTTAGAGGTACCCATATGCCAAAGGAATAAATCAGCCGCAGTTGTCGTTTGTGGGTGGTGTAGTTTAGAATACCCCTCCCACGGATAATCTCAAGGTATTGCTACGTGTCATCCTCGGCGCTGGTCGAAATTCGCGATGTCAATTTTTCTTATGACAGCCGCCCCATACTGAATGGCATCAACATGATCTTCCCCAAGGGTAAGTTGATCGCCGTTATGGGGGGCAGCGGCTGTGGCAAGACCACGTTGCTGCGGCTTATAGGTGGGTCGCTCAAGCCGACCAGAGGTTATGTGAAAGTTGACGGGCAGGTGATTCATGAGATGGGCCAGGACGGCTTATACCGCATGCGCCGCAAGATGGGCATGTTGTTCCAGTTCGGCGCGCTGTTCACCGACATGTCGGTGTATGACAACGTGGCGTTCCAGATGCGTGAACACACCGACCTGCCGGAAGAAATCATACGCGATCTGGTGTTGATGAAGCTACATGCGGTGGGCTTGCGCGGCACGCATCATTTGATGCCGGCCGAGTTGTCCGGCGGCATGGCGCGGCGCGTGGCGCTGGCGCGCACGGTGGCGCTGGATCCGATGCTGATCATGTATGATGAGCCGTTTGCTGGGTTGGATCCGATCTCGTTGACCGTGGTGGGCAATCTAATCCGCAGCCTGAACGATGCGCTGGGCGCGACCTCGGTGGTGGTTACCCATGACGTGCAGGAATCGCTCAAGATCGTGGACTATATTTATTTTATTGCCGACGGGGTGATAGTGGCTGAAGGAACGCCGGATGAAATCCGTGCATCCGACAAGCCGTTCGTGCATCAATTCGTGCATGGTGAAATGGACGGCCCGGTGCCGTTCCATTATCCCGGCGGCGATTACCGGCAAGATTTGAACTTGCCGGGCTTACCATGAAGATCCCGGCCATAATGATCGCCAACAACCTGAGAATGATAGGGCGCCGCGTGGTGGATGGCGTGTGGCGCATCGGATATGCCACCCGCTTTTTCCTGCTGATACTGCTCTATTCCGGAACCAGCTTCCGGCGTTTTCATCTGGTCATCAAGGAGTTGTTTTCCAGCGGCGTGATGTCGCTCATTATCATCCTGGTGGCTGGCATGTTCGTCGGCATGGTGCTGGGCTTGCAGGGTTATGAGACGCTCAAGCGTTATGGCGCGGAGTCTGCGCTGGGCTCGCTGGTGGCGCTGAGCCTGGTGCGCGAGCTGGGGCCGGTGTTGACCGCGATATTGTTCGCCAGCCGCGCCGGTTCGGCGATGACGGCAGAGATCGGTTTGATGAGAGCCACCGAGCAGATTTCCGCCATGGAAATGATGGCGGTTAATCCCATCGCGCGCGTGGTCGCACCGCGTTTTTGGGCCGGGGTCATCTCCATGCCGCTGCTGGCCGCGCTGTTTTCCGTCATGGGCGTGTTCGGCGGCTATGTGGTGGGCGTGGTGCTGATCGGCGTGGATGAAGGCTCGTTCTGGTCGCAGATGCAGGGTGCGGTGGACTTTCAGCATGACATTCTGAACGGAGTGCTCAAGAGCATCGTATTCGGTGTGGCGGTGACGGCCATCGCGCTGTTTGAGGGATATAATGCGCCACCCACTGCCGAGGGCGTGTCCGGCGCGACCACGCGCACCGTCGTTCAATCGTCGCTGGCGATTCTGATTCTGGATTTCATTTTGACCGCATTTATGTTTCGGGGGGATTAGCATGGAACGCAGCGCGCTGGATTTGTGGGTGGGCCTGTTCGTCGTGGCCGGCATCGCGGCACTGGCGGTACTGGCGCTGAAGGTGGGAAATCTGAGCACCTATAATATGTCCGAGACGTATCAGTTGCAGGCCTATTTCACCAATATTGGCGGCCTCAAGCCCCAGGCGTCTATCAGGAGTTCCGGTGTGCTGGTCGGGCGGGTGACAGGAATTACGCTGGACACCGAGCGCTATGAAGCAAAAGTCATGATGAGCATAGACCAGCGCTATCAGTTTCCCAGAGATACCTTTGCCAACATTTTGACTTCAGGCTTGCTGGGTGAGCAATATATCGGCTTGATGCCCGGCGGGGATACGGAAATATTAAAGGCGGACGAGGTGATCAAGAAGACCCAGTCCGCTGTGGTGCTGGAAGATTTGATCGGCAAGTTTTTATACAACAAGGCGGAAGGCTCGCAGTAGTTTATGGTGACGCATATGCAAAAAATCTTTGCGCTGTACTTTGCCGTGTTGCTGGCCGGAGCGTCGACTGGCGTGCGGGCGGAGGTGTTGCAGCCGGACGCGCTGATCAGAAGCACCGTGCAGGACGTATTGGCCATCGTCAAACAGGATAAGGACATCCAGTCCGGCAACCAGAAAAAAATCCTCGAGCTGGTGGAGGCCAAGGTGCTGCCGCATTTTAATTTTACCCGCATGACCCGGCTTGCCGTCGGCAAATCCTGGCGCAGCGCCACGCCGGCACAGAAACAGGCGCTGGAGGCGGAGTTCCGCAATCTGCTAGTGCGCACCTACACCAAAGCGTTCACCGTGTACCGCGATCAGAACGTGGAGGTTAAACCGTTCAAGATGGCGGATTCCGCTACCGAGGTGACGGTCAAGACGGTGATTGTGCAGCCGGGTGGGTCGCCGCCGACCCCAGTGAACTACGACATGGAAAAGACTGCGGACGGCTGGAAGGTGTATGACTTGTCTATCGAAGGTGTCAGTCTGGTGACCAGCTATCGCGGCACCTTCGCCGACCAAATCCAACAGGCCGGTATTGACGGGTTGATTAAAACAATGCTGGAGAAAAATCAGGCTGCGGCCAGCACCTCGTCGCGCAAGGCGGAGCCCACCAAGTGATTAGCCGTGATGGTGACCGCCTGCAGGTGTCGGGTCGGTTGACCATGGAAACGGTGGGCGAGTTGCTGAATCTGGGTGCGCCGCCAACAGGGCAGACTGAATGGGTGGTTGATCTGGCCCGGGTTGAAGTGGTGGATTCTGCCGCCATCAGCCTGCTGCTGGCCTGGTTGCGCGCGGCAGGGCGCAGCCGCGTGCAGTTACGTTTCGCCCACATACCGCAAAATTTGCTCAGCCTGGCCCGCCTCTACGGCGTCGCGGATTTGTTGCCGCTATGCGGTGATAAGGCAAATTCCTGACCGCATGGGCACGGCCCGCCGTGCCCCTAGATCGCCATGATTCCTGCCATTAACATCAGCCAGGCGCGCAAGCACTTCGGCCAGTTGCACGCATTGGATGGCGTGGACTTGCGCATCGAGCAGGGCGAGTTCTTCGGCTTGCTCGGCCCCAACGGTGCGGGCAAGACCACGCTGATCAATTTGCTGGCCGGGCTGGCGTTGCCCAGTAGTGGGCAGTTATCTATTCTGGGGCAGGATGTAGTTAAGCAATACCGCGCCAGCCGAAGATTGCTGGGCGTGGTGCCGCAGGAGCTGGTATTCGATCCCTTCTTCACTGTGCGCGAAACCTTGCGCCTGCAATCCGGCTACTTCGGTTTGCGCCTCAACGATGACTGGATAGACGAGGTCATGCACCACCTGACCCTGACCGACAAGGCCGACACCAATATGCGCCGCTTGTCTGGTGGCATGAAACGCCGGGTGCTGGTGGCGCAGGCGCTGGTGCACAAGCCGCCGGTGATTGTGCTGGATGAGCCGACTGCCGGTGTGGATGTGGAATTGCGGCAATCGCTGTGGCGCTTCATCCAGCAGCTCAATCGCGATGGACATACCGTGTTGCTGACCACGCATTATCTGGAAGAAGCTGAGGCATTGTGCAACCGCATTGCCATGCTCAAGAGTGGAAAAATCGTGGCGCTGGACAGCACGCAAAATCTGCTGAATACCATCGTCGGGTGTCGTGTCAGTTTGAAACTCGTGGGTAGCTTGCCTGCTGCCTTGTTGCCGCAGATGATAGAGCAGACGGGCAACAATTACCTGCTCACGCTGCCGTCCTATCAGGCCCTGGAGACGGTGCTGGCCGAGTTACGTATGGCGGGCGCGGCAGTGCAGGAAATGAGTTTGCAGCAGCCAGACCTGGAAGATGTGTTCCTGCAAGTGGTAGGTAAACACCATGCATAGTTTCACTAGCCTGTTGTATAAAGAAGTGCTGCGCGTGCAAAAAGTAGCCATGCAGACCGTGCTTGCGCCCGTGCTGATCTCCATGCTCTACCTGCTGATTTTTTCGCACGTACTGGAGCAGCACGTCGAAGTCTATCCGGGGGTGCGTTACACCGCGTTCCTGATTCCCGGTCTGGTGATGATGTCGGTGTTGCAAAATGCCTTTGCCAACAGCTCCTCCAGCCTGATCCAATCCAAAATTACCGGGAATATTGTATTTGTGTTGCTGGCGCCGATAAGCTACTGGGAATTTTTTGCAGCCTACGTCCTGGCTTCGGTGTTGCGCGGCCTGCTAGTGGGTGTCGGCGTGTACCTGGCCGCGCTGGGATTTGCCCAGCCGCCGCTGCATTTTCCGCTGTGGATTATCGTGTTCGCCGTGCTGGGCAGCGCGTTGCTAGGCTCATTGGGCGTGGTGGCTGGGATATGGTCGGAGAAATTTGACCAGCTCGCGGGCTTCCAGAATTTCATCATTGTGCCGCTGACCTTTTTGTCCGGTGTGTTCTACTCCATCCACTCGCTGCCGCCTTTTTGGCAAGAGTTGTCGCGTTTCAACCCATTTTTTTATATGATAGACGGCTTCCGCTACGGATTCTTCGGTATGTCGGACATTTCCCCCTGGGTGAGTTTGCTGGTGGTGAGCGGCTGTACCGCTGCCATGACCTTATTTACCTTGGGGCTGTTAAAGTCAGGTTATAAATTGAGGCACTGATGGTTACCCCAGAAAGTATTCAGCAAAATATCGAGCAGGGCATGGCTACCGACCACCTCAGCGTGGTCGGTGACGGCCAGCATTTTGAGGCGGTGGTGGTGAGCGAAGAATTTGCCGGCAAGAGCCGCGTACAGCGCCATCAGCGTGTGTATCAGACCCTGGGCGACCGTATGCGCGCAGAAATTCATGCGCTATCAATGAAGACTTTTACGCTGCAAGAGTGGCAGGAACAGAAATAAACAATGCAAAAATTAGCGATACAAGGCGGCATCCCGCTCCGCGGTGAAGTGCGAATTTCCGGCGCCAAGAATGCGGCATTACCCATCATGTGCGCCAGCTTGCTGACAGCCGATGCCGTGCAATTAAGCAACATGCCCGATTTGCACGACGTTGCCACCATGCGCAAATTACTGGAGCAGATGGGCGTGAAGGCAGAAACCCAAGGCAGCGAGATGTTGTTGAGTGGCGCTCACATAGACAAGCTGGAAGCGCCATATGACATGGTAAAAACCATGCGTGCTTCGGTGCTGGTGTTGGGCCCCTTGGTGGCGCGTTTCGGCGAAGCGCGGGTGTCATTGCCGGGCGGTTGCGCTATCGGCTCTCGTCCGGTGGATTTGCACATCAAGGGCTTGCAGGCGATGGGCGCAGAAATTTCCATCGAGCATGGCTATATCCATGCCCAAGCATCACGGAAAGAAGGCTCGAAGCGGCTCAAGGGCGCAAGAATATTTTTCGACATCGTTAGCGTGACCGGCACAGAAAACTTAATGATGGCGGCCACGCTGGCGGAGGGCGTCACGGTGCTGGAAAATGCCGCGCGTGAACCGGAAGTAGTGGACTTGGCGCATTGCCTGATTGCAATGGGCGCAAAAATTGTAGGGGCGGGCAGCGACACGATCAGCATTACCGGCGTGGATAAATTGCATGGCGCCGCCCATCGCATCATGCCCGACCGCATCGAGAGCGGTACCTTCCTGGTAGCGGCAGCAGCCACCCGAGGCAGCATCATGTTGCACGACACCCGCGCTGACATCCTCGATTCCATACTGGAAAAGCTGATTGAAGCCGGGGCGCATATACGCGTGGAAGGGGACGGCATTCATCTGGATATGGCTGGCCCGCCCAAGTCAGTCAACTTGCGTACTGCACCCTACCCAGCGTTCCCCACGGACATGCAGGCGCAATTCATGGCGCTGAATGCAATTGCCGAAGGCAGCGCGATGATGGTGGAAACAATCTTTGAAAACCGTTTCATGCACGTACAGGAACTGCGCCGCCTGGGCGCGCAGATAGACATTGAAGGCAACACCGCGTTGGTGCGCGGGGTGAGCCAGCTGGAGGGCGCAACGGTAATGGCCACCGATTTACGCGCCTCCGCCAGCCTGGTCATCGCCGGGCTGGTGGCGCAGGGTGAAACCGTGATAGACCGCATTTATCATCTGGATCGCGGTTATGAACATATCGAGGCCAAGCTGTCGCAACTGGGTGCTAATATTCGCAGAATTAAATAAACACCCTCTCCCGGCGCTATCGCGCCACCCTCTCCCGCTAGCGGGAGAGGGGCTGGGGGAGAGGGTGATTGAATGAAAGATAAAAGTTATGATAACCATCGCCTTATCCAAAGGCCGCATCTTTGAAGAAACCCTGCCGCTACTAAAAGCGGCTGGCGTCACGCCGCTGGAAGACCCGGAATCCTCGCGCAAGCTGATCCTGCCCACCACTCGTGCCGACGTGCGCCTGATCATCGTGCGCGCTTCCGATGTGCCGACCTATGTGCAATATGGTGCTGCCGACATGGGCATTGCCGGCAAGGACGTGCTCAACGAACATGGTGGCACGGGCTTGTATCAACCGCTGGATTTGAATATCGCGCGTTGCCGCATGATGGTGGCGGTGCGCAATGATTTTGATTACGAATCGGCGGTGCGCCAAGGTGCGCGCTTGCGCGTGGCGACCAAATATGTGCAGGCTGCGCGCGAACACTTCGCCGCCAAAGGCGTGCATGTGGATTTAATCAAGCTGTATGGCTCGATGGAATTGGCGCCGCTGGTGGGGTTGTCGGATGCTATCGTGGATTTGGTCAGCAGCGGCAATACCTTGAAGGCAAATAATCTCAAGGCGGTGGAAGAAATATCCGCGATTTCTTCGCGCCTGGTGGTGAACCAAGCCTCGCTGAAACTTAAGCGCGCGGCCATACAGCCCATGCTGGATGCGTTTGCACAGGCGGTTGTGCTATGAACATCCGGCGGCTTTCTAGCAAGCAGGCAGACTTCACAGCACAGATGAACAAGCTGCTGGCGTTCGAGGCAACGCAGGACGAAAAGCTGGACGCGACCGTGGCGGCCATTCTGGCAGATGTGCGCGCGCGTGGAGATGCGGCCCTGCTTGAATACACGCGTCGGTTTGATCGCCTCGAAGTAAGTGATGCGCAGGCGTTAGAGATTGCGCCCTCTGCATTGCGCGCAGCCTTTGAAGGCTTGCTCCCCACGCAGCGCAATGCGCTAGAGCAAGCCGCGCAACGTGTGACCGCTTACCACAAAAAACAATTGCAAACTTCCTGGAGCTATACCGAAACGGATGGCACTTTGCTCGGCCAGCAAATCACCGCACTGGATCGTGTCGGTTTGTATGTGCCAGGCGGTAAAGCATCGTATCCGTCTTCAGTGTTGATGAATGCCCTGCCCGCGAAAGTGGCCGGAGTGGGCGAACTCATCATGGTCGTGCCGACTCCGGATGGCGTACAAAACGCATTGGTGCTGGCGGCGGCGTATCTGGCCGGGGTGGACAGGGTGTTCACCATCGGCGGGGCGCAGGCGGTCGCGGCTTTGGCCTACGGCACAGTCGCCATTCCGCGCGTGGATAAAATCGTCGGTCCCGGCAACGCCTACGTGGCCGCCGCCAAGCGCCGCGTGTTCGGCGTGGTCGGCATAGACATGGTGGCAGGGCCTTCGGAAATTTTGGTGATCTGCGATGGCCATACCAACCCAGACTGGATTGCCATGGATTTATTTTCGCAGGCGGAGCACGACGAACTGGCGCAGGCTATCCTGCTGACGCCGGATGCCGCCTTCGCCACTGCCGTGGCACACAGCGCAGATCGGCTGCTGGAAACCATGCCGCGCCGCGATATTATCCGCACCGCATTACAGAATCGCGGGGCATTGATTGAGGTGGCCGATCTCGATGAAGCCTGCATCATCAGCAATCGTATCGCACCGGAGCATCTCGAATTATCGGTAGAAAATCCGCAACAATGGTTGCCAAAAATCAAACATGCCGGGGCGATTTTCCTCGGACGTTACACTTCCGAAGCCATCGGCGATTATTGCGCCGGGCCGAATCACGTCCTGCCGACTTCCGGCACAGCGCGGTTTTCTTCCCCGCTGGGCGTGTACGATTTTCAGAAACGCAGCAGCCTGATCCAGGTATCCGCGCAAGGTGCGGCGGCGCTGGGAGAGATCGCCGCTGAGCTGGCGCGTGGCGAGGGCTTGCATGCACATGCGCAGGCCGCGTTATTCAGAGGGGCGCGCTGACCCATTTAACGTGAAACTCGCGCAGCGAAACCCTGCCCTCACACCCTCGGGGCTTTGCCCCTCTCCCTCGGGGAGAGCGAAGCGCGTATGATGTTTCATTATCAGGGGTGACTTACGTCATGCCCGTTTAATGAGGGCTGAAGACCCCTTTGACACGGCAGGCAATAATATGGATAATAGCTGGTTCTGTTTGGAGGGGTGGCCGAGCGGTTAAAGGCAGCAGACTGTAAATCTGCCCTCTTATGAGTACGAAGGTTCGAACCCTTCCCCCTCCACCAATATGATTTTATTTTGCTTGGGATCTTACCGTGTATTTGACGGAGTGTATTTGGCTGGGTGTATTGACGGGGCTGGGTGGTGCGATTGCGTGCTGGGCCGCATGTCATTATTAGCGGTAAAGCATGCGGGTGTAGCTCAATGGTAGAGCAGAAGTTTTCCAAACTTACGACGAGGGTTCGATCCCCTTCACCCGCTCCAGGTGACTCTAGGAATTTAGAGTTCGCCCAAATGCAAGGCGCGGAAAAAACTTTCGCCGCGCCGCATATGCGTTATATGTAAGCAAGAAATTTATTCTGCAACGCAGCAGTTGGGATGAAATCTGGATTTTTGATTGGCCCAAATGGCTCAGTGGCAGAGCACCCCCTTGGTAAGGGGGAGGTCGCGGGTCCGATTCCCGCTTTGGGCACCAGATGTTTTGTTGAAGTTCTTTCGTTAATTTTTTTTGGCGTTGATGAGGAAAAATCATGGCAAAGAGATCGGAAGAGC
>CAMTXD010000040.1:0-2824 GCA_947085625.1 uncultured Gallionellaceae bacterium
GAAGCGAGGGGGCAATTGGGAGGGGGATGGGTTTGAACAGTTCAGTTTGTTCTTAAATCCATCCCCACCCTAACCCTCCCCTTGAAGGGGAGGGAACTATAGTGTTACAGCTTGGAGCGGGCAAGATGCACCAGCAGGTCGCTCACCGACGCGTGCATGATTTCGGCAAACGGCAGCGGATACAGCCCCATGCCCAGCACGGCCAGCGCCAGCACGGAGAACAGCAGCTTTTCACGCCAGTTAATGTCAGTCAGCTCGGCCACATGGTGGTTGGTCACCGCGCCGAAAATCACCCGCTTGACCATCCACAAGGTGTAGGCCGCGCCGAAGATCAGCGTGCTGGCGGCGAGGAAGGCATACCAGAAGTTTACTTCGAGCGCGCCCATGATGACCATAAACTCGCCGACGAAACCGCTGGTACCGGGCAGCCCGCTGTTGGCCATGGCAAACAGCACGAAGAACGCGGCGAACACCGGCATCTTGTTTGCCACGCCGCCGTAGTCGGCGATATTGCGGCTGTGCATACGGTCATACAACACGCCTATGCACAGGAACAGCGCGCCGGATATAAAGCCATGCGAGATCATCTGCAATAACGCGCCTTCCATGCCGTAATCGTTAAACATGAACAGGCCGAGCGTGACAAATCCCATATGCGAAATGGAAGAATACGCCACCAGCTTTTTCATGTCGGTCTGCGCCAGCGCCACCAGCCCGATATACACGATCGCGATCAGCGACAGCGCTATCATCACACCGGAAAGGTAGTGGCTGGCATCGGGCGTAATCGGCATCGAGAACCGGATGAAACCGTAGGCGCCCACTTTCAGCAGGATCGCCGCCAGCACCACGGAACCGCCGGTCGGTGCTTCCACGTGCGCATCGGGCAACCAGGTATGCACCGGGAACATCGGCACTTTCACCGCGAACGCCATGAAGAAAGCGATGAACACCAAGATTTGCGCGGTCATCGGGATCGCCATCTGGTGGTAGTCCAGAATCGCGAAACTGCCGCCGGACTGCCTGTACAGATACAGCAGCGCCACCAGCATCAACAGCGATCCCAGCAGGGTGTATAGGAAAAACTTGACCGCCGCATACACGCGGTTGGCGCCGCCCCACACGCCGATAATGATGAACATCGGGATCAGCATGGCCTCCCAGAACACGAAGAACAATATCGCATCGAGCGAGGCGAACACGCCATTGACCAGGCCGGACATGAGCAGAAAAGCAGCCAGATATTGCGCCACGCGCTTCTCGATCACCTTCCAGCCAGCAATCACCACCAGCGGGGTGAAAAAACTGTTGAGCAGGATGAACAGCACCGAGATGCCATCCACACCGAGGTTATAGTGGATGTTGTAATAGGGTATCCAGTCGCGCATCTCGACGAACTGCATGGCGCTGGTGGTCAGATCGAAGCCGGTATACAGCGGGATCGTCACCAGAAAGCCGAGAATGGCGCCGATCAGGGCGATGATGCGCGCCAGCGGGGCGTTGCGATCATTGCCGGTGGCCAATACCAGCACACCGAACATAATCGGCAGCCAGATGGCGACGCTTAACAGGGGAAATCCAAAAATCATGCTTGTTCCTTATCTAACATCCTAAAACCAACCCCTCCCAACCTCCCCTTGTCAGGGGAGGAGCCAGCTTCCCCCTGACAAGGGGGGACTGAGGGGGGTTTGTCTTTTGTCTTATGCAAACCACGTACGTATAGTCAGCAACACGAACACACCGACGATCATGAAAAACGCATAGTGGTAAATGTAGCCGGTCTGCATACGGCGCAGTACGCCGGCGAACAAGCCGACCAGGCGCGCCGTGCCGTTCACCATCAGCCCGTCTATCAGTTGCACGTCGCCGAATTTCCACAGAAAGCGGCTCAACCCGCGCGCACCTGCGGCAAAGAACCAGTCGTTGAAGCGGTCGAAATAGTATTTATTGTCCAGCAAGGTGTAGATGGCGCTGAACTTTTGTTTGATTGCCTCGGGAATATCCGGGCGCTTCAGGTAGAAGAACCAGGCCGTTACCACACCGGCCAGCGCCAGCCAGAATGGCAGCGTGACCAGCCCATGCAGCGTCATGGCCCACGCGCCATGGAAACCGAGCTGCAACTCTTTCATGGCCGGGTGCAAGTCATGGTTGATAAAAATTGCGCCTTTGAAATAGTCGCCGTACAACATCGGTTCGATGGCGAGGTAACCAATTACCACAGACGGTATCGCCAGCAGCACCAGCGGCAGCCACACCACCCACGGGGTTTCATGCGGTTTCTGGCCGGGTGCTAAACCATGATGTTCGTCTAGCGTTGCATGGGTGTCAGCATGAATATCATGGTGTGGGGCTGCGTGAGCCTCGGCATGGTGTTCTTGCCCAAAATTCTCCTTGCCGTGGAACACCAGGAAATACAGGCGGAAGGAATAGAAGGCGGTGACAAACACGCCTGCCACCACCGCGAAATAGGCGAAGCCGGAACCAGCCAGCTGCGACAGACCCACAGCCAAGATGATGCTGTCCTTGGAATAAAAACCGGACAGCAAGGGCGTGCCGATCAGCGCCAGCGAGCCAATCAGGAAGGTGAACCAGGTGATCGGCATGTAACGGCGCAGGCCACCCATCTGACGGATGTCCTGCACATGGTGCAGGGCCATGATCACCGACCCGGCGGCGAGGAACAGCAGCGCCTTGAAGAAGGCGTGGGTCATCAGGTGGAAAATCGCCACCGAATAAGCAGACGCACCCAGCGCCACGGTCATGTAGCCCAGTTGCGACAGGGTGGAATAGGCGATCACGCGCTTGATGTCGTTCTGGATAATTC
>CAMTXD010000041.1:0-11744 GCA_947085625.1 uncultured Gallionellaceae bacterium
CAAGGAAACAGAAAAAACGTCTTCAGAAAAAATGGCAAAAACAGAAGCAGGAAATCGGGGCAGCGCCGTTCAGCTGCGTGAAAAAGGCGACCATCTTAAACTCGATGCATTATTGTCTTGACCGAGGGGTCCACAGTAGGCTTCACTGATACGCTGCAACTTGTTTGTCAGTGCGATTTTTATAATCGGTGGATTCACATTAGAAGTGCAACTTCTAAAGCGTTTTGCAGACAAGGGCTTGTGACTAATTGCACTTAGAGAGCCCCCCGTGAATCGTTTGCTGACTGGGTTTTGAGCAAGATCAATATCCAGCCAGCAGTGATGTCGGCTTGATGTGAAGTTGCACTTCGAATGTGAATCCACCCATGCTATTAACAGCTGGAATCTATGGTCAATCACTGGATTTAGGTTAACGCACACTCACAAACGGTTTAAACCCCAATCTCGATTGCAACCCCTCGGCAGCAGTGCGCGCCTCATCCTGCGTGAAATAGGGCCCGATATGCACGCGCGCTAGATCATCACCTTTTTGGTATAGGACAATTAGTTTGCCGTTGCCTTCGAATTCCGCGCGCATACGCACAAGGAAGTTTTCCGCATCCTGTTGTGACTGGAAGGCACCAAGTTGCAAATACACCTCGCCACTGCCGTTATCCGATACGCTTGCAACAGGTGGTGTGGCTGGTTGCAAGGGTGTGACAAGCACCGGTTCGGCTAGCGCAATAACAACAGGTGCAGCATCGGACATCAGGCTTTCTACTTCCACCTCGGTGCTGCCGCTGCGGATGTAGCCTAGCTTATGCGCGGCTACATACGAAAGGTCAATGATGCGTCCATGCAGGAAAGGGCCACGGTCGTTTACGCGCACGACGACGGATTTGCCGTTCGCCACATTGGTGACGCGCGCATAGCTGGGGATGGGCAGGGTCGGGTGCGCGGCGGTCATGGCGTACATGTCATATACCTCGCCGATGGAGGTGCGCCGACCGTGGAATTTTTTGCCATACCAGGAGGCGCTGCCGCGTTTTTTGTAATTTCCTATCGCAGCCAGCGGGGTGTAGGTTTTTCCCAGAGCAGTATAGGGGCGGTTGGCGTAGCGGTGCAGTGGCTCGGTTTGCGGCACCGCATCCGGGATGGCGTCAAGGTTGGCGGGCACATTGGCACCGGGGCCGTCGCCTTCGAGGTAGCCGCCGCTGGCAGCGGGGGTGTCCCTGGCCTGGACGACCGGCGCGGGTGAGCTGCTCGTCTCGGCTTTGCGTGGAGGTGTGCTGCTGCAGGCAGCGAGAGCCATGCTTGCGAGCAATGCTAAAGAGATCTGTCTGTTCATGTACTAGCCCCTTGTTAAGTTTTTACCAGTTTTTGGTGCGTATGAATGCTCATCAACATGCCAAAGCCTATCATCAGGGTCACCATGGATGTGCCGCCATAGCTGATCAGCGGCAGCGGCACGCCCACTACCGGCAGGATGCCGCTGACCATGCCTATATTTACGAAGGTGTAGGTGAAGAAGGTGAGTGTGATGCTGCCTGCCATCAGGCGCGTGAAGTAGGTCGAGGCATTGGCGGTGATGAAGAAGCCGCGCCCGATCACGAACAGATACAGCCCGAGCAGGATGAAGTTGCCGAACAGGCCAAATTCTTCCGAGTATACGGCGAAGATGAAATCGGTGGTGCGCTCTGGCAGGAAATCAAGATGGGTCTGCGTGCCGTTGAGATAGCCCTTGCCGAACAGCCCGCCGGAACCCACGGCGATGGTGGCCTGGATGGTGTGGTAACCCTTGCCCAGCGCATCCTGCATCGGATCGAACAACATCAGGATGCGCTGGCGCTGGTAGTCGTGCAGCGTGGACCATAGCATGGGCGCGCTGGCCAGCGCCGCCAGCAGCAGGGTCAGCATGACACGCCAGCTCAGGCCGGCGAGGAACAGCACGTAGAAACCGCTGGCGGAGATCAGGATGGCGGTGCCCAGATCCGGCTGGCGCAAAATGAGCAAAGACGGCAGCAGCACCAGCAGGAACGCGATGAAATAATTTTTCAGCTTCAGCGTGGCTTCATGTTTTTCGAAATACCACGCCATCATCAGCGGTGCGGCAATTTTCATCAGCTCCGAAGGCTGGATGGTGATTACGCCGAGGTTCAGCCAGCGCCGCGAGCCGTTGACAATATCGCCGAACAATGCCACGCCAATCAGCAGCAACATGGCCAGGATGTAAATGGGCAGGGCGGAGCGCATCAGATAATGCAGCGGCATGTTGGCCACCAGCCATAGCGCTACTAACGCGACCAGCATGTTCACCGCCTGCTCCAGCACGCGGTCCCAATCGCTGCCGCTGGCGCTATACAGCACCACCAGGCCGGTAAGCATCAACAGGCCTAGTGCGGCCATCAATACCGGATCCAGGTGGAGGATGAAGCGCTGCCACAAGCGTCGGTTAATCATGCTCCACCGCCTCATCCTCATGCACTTCAGGCAAGGGTTCGGGCAGCTTGCCCAACAAGAAATAATCTAGTACTTTACGTGCGATCGGCGCGGCAGTAGCGCCACCATGCCCGCCATTCTCTACCAGCACCGCCAGCGCAATCGTGGGCTGGTCGGCAGGGGCAAAGGCGATGAACAAGGCATGGTCGCGGTGGCGTTCCTGCACCTCGCTCTCGATATATTCCTCGCCCTGTTTCATGCCTATCACCTGTGTTGTGCCGGTTTTTCCGGCAAAAGTGTAAGGCGCCCCTGCGCCCGCCCCCGCCCCCGTGCCGCCGGGCTGGGTTACCGCCACCATAGCGTGCTTGACCAGCGCGAGATGTTCCGGGTTGAGATTGAGAGTGAACTCAGGCTTCACTACTGCTGCGGGTGTTTTATCGCTGCGCTGCACTTGTTTCACCAGATGCGGGCGCCAAGCGACGCCATCGTTGGCCAGCACCGCCGTGGCGAATGCCAGTTGCAGCGGTGTGGCCAGATTGTAGCCCTGGCCGATACCGACCGATACGGTGTCCCCAGCATACCATTTCTCCTTGTGGCGTCTCTGCTTCCATGCCTGCGACGGTACCAGGCCGGAGGACTCGCCCGCCATGTCTATGCCAGTTTTCTTGCCGAAGCCAAACTGCGTCAGAAAGGTAGAGATATTGTCTATGCCCAGCTCGATGGCCAGGCCGTAATAATAAGGGTCGCACGATACCACGATGGATTTAAACATATCCACGCTGCCGTGCCCACCCTTCTTCCAGCAGCGGTAATGGCGTCTGTTGCCCGGCAGGGTGAAATAGCCGGGGTCGTTGATGGTGTAGTCGGGGTCGCGCTTATTGTAATACAGCCCGGCCAGCGCCATGAATGGCTTGATGGTGGAACCGGGCGCATACTGGCCGCGCAGCGCGCGGTTGTTGAGCGGCGTATCGGGCGAGTTATTGAGCGCATCCCAATTTTCTGTGTCTATGCCGTCAATGAACAGGTTGGGGTCGTAGCCGGGTTTGCTGAGGAAGGCTAGAATCTCGCCGTTGCGCGGATCAATCGCCACCAGCGCGCCGCGATAATTGCCGAATGATTTCTCCGCCACTTCTTGCAACTTGATGTCCAGCGACAGCATCAGGTTGTTGCCCGAGACAGGCGAGATGCGCGACAGCACCCGCACCGCGCGCCCGCCGGCATCCACTTCCACCTGCTCGATGCCGGTGGTGCCGTGCAATTCGTTCTCGTAACTCTGTTCTATGCCGGTCTTGCCGATGTGATTAGAGCCACGGTAGTTGGCGGCGGTTCCATCCTGTTCGAGCCGCTGGACTTCAGTTTGATTGATGCGTCCTATGTAGCCGATCAAATGCGAGGTCAGCTCGCGATAGGGGTATTCGCGGAACAAACGCGCCTTGATTTCTACGCCCGGAAAGCGGTAGCGCTGCACCGCGAAGCGCGCCACCTCCACATCCGACAAGCGGCTGCGGATGGGCAGGCTTTCAAAATTGCGGCTCTCGGCCAGCAATTTTTTGAAGCGCCTGCGATCCTTGGGTTGGATGTCTACCAACACGCTCAATTCATCCATCACCGTTTCCAGTTCGCCCGCTTTGCTCGGCGTGATTTCCAGGGTATACCCGGAATAGTTGTGCGCCAGCACCACGCCATTGCGATCCATTATTAAGCCGCGGTTGGGCGCGATGGGCACGACCGAGATACGGTTATTCTCGGCCAGGGTTTGATAGTGGCTGTAGCGGACTGCTTGCAGGTATACAAAGCGCGCCAGCAGGATGAGCAGCATCACCAGCACAAAGCCCAAACTCAGCACCAGCCGCCGCCGGAAGAAATGGATTTCGAGTTGGTGGTTTTTTAATTCGGCGCGACGATTCATGGTTGACCAGAATTGCCTCGGGGGCGGCGCAATGCCTGCAACAACACGGTTAGCGGCACCCACAGCAAGGCCGCCACCACGCTGCCCAGAAAATATTCCCAGACGACATAACCGTGTACCTGCCAATGCACGGCGGCGTATACCCCATATGCCAGCAATAACAAGGGGAAAATTTGCAGGGTCTGCAGGCGCAGGTCGAGCATCTGCACGCGGCGATGCAGCACGATGCCACCGAAGGCCAGCACTGCGTAAGCTAGTGCGTGCTGCCCGAATAGGCTGGCGTCTGCCACATCGGCCAGTATGCCTACCATCCAGGCGATGCCTATGCCGACGCGGTACGGTTTATGGGTACACCAGTAGAGTAGCACCAGTGCGGCAAAGTCCGGCCGTAACGTCAGCCACATGCCTTGCCACGGTAGCCAGTTGAGCAGCAACGCCACCAGCAGGCTGGCTGCGATAAAAATGGGGGTGGCCGGCAACAGAAATTCCTGATCTTTCGGCAAGTGGGCGCTCATAGGTTCCCCCGCTCGCCCTTTTTGGGCTGGTCGCTGGGTACTTCCTCCACGACCTGCGGACGCTCCGGTAATTTCGGCAGCCCGGATAAAATCAGCAGTTGACGCTGCCTGTCCACGCCCGCAATCGGCGTGCACTGGATGCGCGCAAATGGATAGGCCGGATCGCGCTCAATACGGGTCACCCTGGCCACCGGCAGGCCGGGCGGATAAGTGCCGTCTATGCCGGAAGTCACCAGCACGTCACCCTCCTGTATATCGGAGCTGATTGGCAGGTAGCGCAGCGCCAGTTGGCCGGTGTCGCCGGAGCCGAATACCACGCTGCGCAAACCGTTGCGCAGCACCTGTATCGGCACGGCGTGATCCTTGTTGGTAATCAGCGTGGCCTCGCTCAGCCAGGGATAGACGCGGGTGACCTGACCGACGATGCCGTTGTCATCCATCACCACCTGCCCGGCCAGCACGCCGGCCTGCGCGCCCTTGTCCAGCAACAGCTTGCGCTGGAAAATGTCGCGCTCGACATACACGATCTCGGCCAGTTGCATAGAATAATCGGCCTTTTGCTGCACATTCAGAAGACTGCGCAGGTGTTCGTTCTCCGCCTGCAACACCTGCAATTGCTGCAACTGGGCGGCATCTATTGTGCGCTGCTGCAATAATTGTGTATGGTCGCGCACCAGGCTGCCCTGGGTGACCAGATAGGCGTCAGCTTGCTGCCACAGGTCAACCGGCAGCGTAGCCAGGCGCTGTAAAGCATGGATGGGAACGGAAAGTGTGGTGCGGCCTAACTCCAGATACTGGTAACGTGCGTCCACAAACATCAATAACAGTGACAGCAAGGAAAAGAAAGCCAGCCGCACCACCGCACTGGGGCCGCGATTGAAGAAGGGGAAAGCATTAGTGTGTTCCATTATCAGAGGACAGAAGACATAACCAGCGACTTACCCAGCGTCTTTTGCTGGGTTAGTCGAATGGCTAGTTGTTTTATCAGAAGACAGAGGACAGAGGTTTTGTGCGGCCTTGCCGCATTTTTATAAAACCACGCCGCATGGCGGCGACAACCCTTCTGTCCTCTGTCTTCTGTCATCTGCCCTCTGAATCAGTCGCTGGTAAAAATGCCACTGTATTTATCCAGCTTGTCGAGCGCTTTGCCCGAGCCGCGCACCACGCAGGTGAGCGGGTCATCGGCGATCAGTACTGGCAGGCCAGTCTCTTCCATCAGCAGGCGGTCTATGTCGCGCAGCAATGCGCCGCCGCCAGTCAGCACCATACCCTTCTTGGCAATGTCCGCGCCCAGTTCCGGCGGGGTCTGCTCCAGTGCGATTTTTACCGCGCTGACGATATTGTTGAGGGGGTCGGTCAGCGCTTCCAGAATTTCATTGCTGGAAATGGTGAAGCTGCGCGGCACGCCTTCCGCCAGATTGCGCCCGGTCACTTCCATCTCGCGCACTTCGCTGCCGGGGAAGGCGGAACCGATTTCCTTCTTGATATTTTCGGCGGTGGCTTCGCCGATCAACATGCCATAGTTGCGGCGGATGTAGTTGATGATGGCCTCGTCGAATTTATCGCCACCCACCCGCACAGAGCCGGAATACACCGCACCCCCCAACGAAATAACCCCCACTTCGGTAGTTCCACCGCCTATATCCACTACCATGGAACCGGTTGCCTCTTCCACTGGCAGGTCGGCGCCTATCGCGGCCGCCATCGGCTCCTCGATCAGCTCCACGCGGCGCGCACCGGCACCAAAAGCGGATTCGCGGATGGCGCGGCGTTCCACCTGGGTGGAGCCGCACGGCACACAAATTACGATGCGCGGGCTGGGCGTAAAGATGCCGGACTTGTGCACGCGTTTGATGAATTGCTTGAGCATCTGCTCGGTGACCGTGAAATCGGCAATCACGCCGTCTTTCATCGGCCGAATGACAGTGATATTGCCGGGTGTGCGGCCCAGCATCTGTTTGGCCGCAAGGCCCACCTGCTGGATCACTTTCTTGCCGTTGGGACCGCCCTCCTGACGGATGGCCACGACCGATGGTTCATTCAGCACTATGCCTTTGTCGCGCGCCCATATCAGGGTATTCGCGGTGCCCAAATCTATGGCCAGATCGTTGGAAAAATAGCTGTCAAAAAATTTAAACACAATATTGATGGTTCCTGAAGTAGTAAACAAATAGGTCTGGCAAACGCTTTATGATACCCTATTCAGCCAGTTTAAATAAAGCAATTCGCCCATGTCGCTCAACCTTGATGATGTCCACAAAGTCGCCCGGCTGGCCCGGCTGGCCATGACCGAGCAGGAAGTCCGGGCGGCGCATGCCCGCTTGACAGACATCTTCGGCTTGATTGCGGAAATGCAGGCAGTGGATACCAGCGGCATCGAACCAATGTCGCATGCCCAGGATGTAACCCAGCGCCTGCGCGAGGATATGGTTACGGAAGGCAATCAACGCGAGCTATTCCAGTCCATCGCCCCGCAGGTTGAAACCGGGCTGTATCTGGTACCTCAAGTGATTGAATAGTGAAGGGCACCTCTAAAAATCCAGATTTCATCCCAACTGCTGCGTTACGGGAAAAATTTCTTGCTTACATATCAAACATATGCGGCGCTGCGAAATTTTTCCCGCGCCTTGCATTTGGGCAAACTCTGAATTTTTAGAGGTACCCTGAAAAGTGACAGGTGCAAGGTGCAAGGTGAAATGCCCTCCGCTTCTACGTTTCACTTTTCACTTCCAGATTGAGAAAGAATGATAAACGCATCACTTAAACAACTCTCCGCCCAGCTGGCCGCGAAAAAAATTTCCAGCGTCGAGCTGACGCAGCTATATTTGGATCGTATCGCCGCACTCAACCCCGAGCTCAACGCCTACATCACGCTGGACGGGGAAATGAGCTTGGCGCAGGCGCGCGCCGCCGATACTTTGCGGGCACAAAACAAGGCGCAGGCCCTCACCGGCATCCCCATTGCGCAGAAAGATATTTTTTGCGCCAAGGGCTGGCGCACTACCTGCGGCTCGAAAATGTTGCACAATTTTATTGCCCCTTATGATGCGCACGTCATTTCGCAATTCAACAACGCGGGTGCGGTGAATCTGGGCAAGACCAACATGGATGAGTTCGCCATGGGCTCAAGCAACGAAACCTCTTACTTCGGCGCGGTAAAGAATCCGTGGAACCGCAACGCCGTTCCCGGTGGCAGTTCCGGCGGCTCCGCTGCTGCCGTTGCGGCACGCTTGTGCGCGGCGGCCACCGGCACCGATACCGGGGGCTCCATCCGCCAACCGGCCGCACTGTGCGGCATCTCCGGCATCAAACCGACTTACGGCGTGGTGTCGCGCTACGGCATGATCGCCTTCGCTTCCAGCCTCGACCAGGCTGGCCCCATGGCGCGCAGCGCAGAAGATCTGGCGTTAATGCTGAACGTGATGGCCGGTTTCGACGAGCGCGATTCGACCAGTTTACAACGTACAAAAGAAGACTATGCGCGGGACTTGAACCAGCCGCTCAGCGGCCTGCGCATCGGCCTGCCCAAGGAGTTTTTTGCCGCCGGCCTGGGCGCGGATGTGGCGCAGGCGGTCGAGGCATCCATTGTCGAATACAAAAAACTGGGCGCGACCGTGGTGGACATCAGCCTGCCTAACTCGCGCCTGTCCATCCCAGTGTATTACGTGTTGGCCCCGGCGGAAGCCTCCAGCAACCTGTCGCGCTTCGATGGCGTGCGTTACGGCTACCGCGCGCCGGAATACAGCAATTTGGCAGACATGTATGAAAAATCCCGCGCACAAGGTTTCGGCGAAGAAGTGAAACGCCGCATCATGATCGGCGCATATGTACTGTCGCACGGCTACTACGACGCCTATTATTTGCAGGCGCAGAAAATCCGCCGCCTGATCGCGCAGGATTTCGTCGAGGCTTTCAAGCAATGCGATGTCATCATGGGCCCGACTACGCCCACCACAGCCTTCAACTTAGGCGAGAAGGGTGATGACCCGGTGCAGATGTATCTGTCTGACATCTACACCATCGCGGTCAACCTCGCCGGCCTGCCAGGCATGTCCATTCCGGCGGGGTTCGGCAAAAACAATATGCCGGTGGGCTTGCAGATCATCGGTAATTATTTCGACGAGGCGCGCATGCTAAACGTGGCGCATCAATATCAGCAGGTGACGGACTGGCATGTTCGGACTCCAAATGGAATATGAAAAAACAATTAACCACAGAGGCACAGAGATTTTTCTCTGCCTTGCCTCTGTGGTGAGAAGGTTTTATTTATGACTTGGGAAATCGTCATCGGGCTGGAAGTGCATACCCAGCTTTCGACCAACAGCAAAATCTTCACTTGGATATAATGCCGCCAACCGTCCAGCGAGTAGCCATGCTATGCGTCCTTCTGTAGCCCTGCAAATCCATCGTGTCGCCATCCGCGAGATTGCGTTGCGCCATCGCGTCCGCAACGTGCGCGTGTTTGGCTCGGCCTTGCACGGGGACGATACCGAGGACAGCGATCTTGATCTGCTGGTTGACCCCACTTCGGAAACTACGCTGATGGATATTGCCAAAATTCAGGTGGAGGTGGCGCGGTTGCTCAATGTCACGGTGGATGTGTTAACGCCGAATGCGTTGCCTGACAAATTTCGTGAGCGAGTGGTGGCCGAAGCAGTCGCGGTATGAGTAAAGCTGACATCCAGCGCATACCAGATTACCTCAGCCACATTCTTGAGGCCATCGAGCGTATTCACCAGTACATTGAGGACACGAGCGAAGTGGCGTTTCTGGAAGACCGGAAGACGCAGGACGCAGTTATCCGCAATTTTGAAATCATCGGTGAAGCGGCGCACAACATCGAGCGTTACCACGTACAATTTGCCGCAGACCACCCGGATGTGCCGTGGACAGTTGTTTATACGATGCGTAACCGCGTTTCGCATGGCTACTTCAGGTGGATATGGAAGTTGTCTGGAAAACCATCCACACCGACCTACCGGAACTACACACGCAAATTCGCAAGCTGCTCAAACAGATTAGTTAAGTGTCTATTACTGGCACGCTGGGTGCTGGGTGAGAAATGAATGGTGACAGGTGAACCGTGACTTATTACCCATCACTCGTCACGCATCTAACAGGAGTTTCAAATGCAGTGGGAAATCGTCATCGGGCTGGAAGTGCATACCCAGCTTTCGACCAATAGCAAAATCTTCTCCGGCGCTTCGACCGCTTTCGGCGCAGAGCCGAATACACAGGCTTGCGCGGTGGATCTGGCGCTGCCCGGTGTGCTGCCAGTATTGAACAAAGGTGCAGTGGAACGCGCCATCAAGTTTGGTCTTGCGGTTGGCGCGCACATCGCATCACGTTCGGTGTTCGCGCGCAAAAATTATTTTTATCCCGATCTGCCCAAGGGCTACCAGATCAGCCAGTTTGACCTGCCGGTGGTGGGCAACGGGGTATTGACTATTCAAGTGCCCGCGTCAGGCAAACAGGAGGCCTACGAAAAAAACGTGCGCCTCACCCGCGCGCATCTGGAAGAGGACGCAGGCAAATCGCTGCACGAAGACTTCCACGGCATGACCGGCATAGACCTCAATCGTGCCGGTACGCCGCTGCTGGAAATCGTGTCCGAACCGGACATGCGCTCTGCTGCCGAAGCGGTGGCTTACGCCAAGGCCATGCACACATTGGTGCGCTGGATCGGCATCTGCGATGGCAACATGCAGGAAGGCTCGTTTCGCTGCGACGCCAACGTCTCCGTGCGCCGTCCCGGCGCAGCATTAGGTACGCGCCGCGAAATCAAGAACCTCAACTCATTCCGTTTCTTGCAACAGGCCATCGAGTACGAAGCGCAATGGCAGATCAATACACTGGAAAACGGCGGCAAGATTCAGCAGGCAACCGTGCTGTTCGATTCCGACAAGTGCGAAACCCGCGCCATGCGCAGCAAGGAAGAAGCGCACGACTACCGTTATTTCCCGGATCCTGATTTGTTGCCGCTGGCGATTGATAACGACTGGATAGAACAAGTGCGCGCTACCCTGCCGGAGTTGCCGCAAGCCAAACTGGCGCGCTACGTTGCCGACCTCGGCCTATCCGCCTACGATGCTGGCATGCTCACAAGCTCGCGAGAAATGGCGGAATATTTTGAGGCTGCGTTAAACCCCTCCCCAGCCCTCCCCAACCCCCCAGCCCCCTTGTCAGGGGGAGAGCCAGGGGAGGGTGCCGCTTACTCCTCCCCTGACAAGGGGAGGGCTGGGGAGGGGTTTGGGGTTGATGCAAAGCTCTGCGCCAACTGGCTGATCGGTGAGGTCAGCGCGCAGTTGAACCGCGACGGGCTGGAGATAGCACAATGCCCGATTACCCCGCAGCACCTCGGTGGGATGCTCAAGCGCATCGCCGATGGCACCATTTCTAACTCAGCTGCCAAGGAAGTGTTCAAGGCATTGTGGAGTGTAGGAGGCGACGCCGACGCCATCATCGAGGCGAAGGGGCTGAAACAGGTTTCCGACAGCGGCGCAATTGAAAAAATCGTGGATGAGATTATCGCCGACTATCCTGCACAAGTAAGCGAGTACCGCAGCGGCAAAGACAAAGTATTCGGCTTCTTCGTCGGCCTGGCGATGAAGGCCAGCAAAGGCAAGGCCCATCCGGCACAGTTGACTGAGGTACTGAAGAAGAAGCTGGCGGGATAATCCGGGAGCGCCGACGTCCTCGTCGGCATCTATTATAAAATTGCCGACGAGCACGTCGGCGCTCCCGGCTAAGCATTCTTGAGCATATGAGAGCCCACATCCCAATTTTTATACAGCTAGCCCGAACATTTCATAAATTGACGCGCGCCCTCGCTAGTCTTTTGCTTGCCATGCAAAGTTTTGTTCCGTCGGGTGTATGAATAACTACACCGCTCCTCCACAAAA
>CAMTXD010000042.1:0-17216 GCA_947085625.1 uncultured Gallionellaceae bacterium
CCTTTGATTCCTCTTCATGTTGTCGCGCAACACCGTGCAAAATGAATGATGTCAAGACTAGCAGCCTGTCGGACTTGAAGAATCGTAGCGAAAATTCGGCTGGCCGAGGGCTGATTTTGACGATTTTGCAGGTCAATAGTTGTTCTATTGACCAAAAAAGCGGCGAAATATGAACCGGCCAGGCGGATTTGCAGCCGATTTCTTTAAGTCCGACAGGCTGCTAGACCCAATGCTGTTCGGTTAAGTGCATTTACCCGCAACTTGTCGAAGCAGGAAGCGCTCCGGCAGACCCAGGAAATACGCTATCCGAACAGTATTGAGATTTGACCATCATATTCACTCGGCAGGACGGCCCCCCGAAAAAAATCGGCGCTGGCATTACGGTGACCGTGAGCCGATGCGCTGTTCCAATTGATCCACCTGATCGAGCAGTTGCGCGAACTCGCGGCCGAAGGCGGTAATGTTGTATTCAACGCGCGGCGGCACCTCCGGGTAGCTGGTCTTTTCTAGGATGCCAAAACGTACCAGCTTGACTAGGCGCTCGTTGAGCACCTTGGCACTGAGGCCGTCGATGGCGTGTTCCATGGCACCGGGCCGGTGCACGCCATGGCGCACCAGGTCAATCACGGTCAGCGACCATTTGCAGCCGATTACGCTTTCCACCATCTGATGCACGCTGGATGTTTCCACGAAAAAATATCTCCGCTGCCGATTCAACAAAAAGCACCGTTTGGTGCCTACCCCACGCTTTGGTGCCCGCTTTACGCCGCCGCTTATGGCCTGTAGATTTGCGCTTGCAGTACGGACAAATCTTATTTTAACAAATCTTATTCGAAAAGGAGTATTTCATGCGCTACATTCCTGTATTCATTCTGGCACTCATGAGCACTACGGCGGCTCTTGCCGCGGATCCTGCCGCCGTCCCCTATCCACAGAACTATCGTGACTGGCATCACGTCAAGAGCATGGTCATCAATTCTGGCCACCCGCTGTACGATGCATTCGGCGGCATCCACCACATCTACGCCAATGGTGCCGCCGTGAAGGGCTACAAGAGCGGCACTTGGCCCGACGGCGCGGTAATCGTGTTCGATCTGCTGGAGGCGAAATCCGCCGACAACGCCGTCACCGAGGGTGCGCGCAAGGTGGTCGGCGTGATGCACCGAAACGCGAAGAAATTTGCCGCGACCGGCGGCTGGGGCTACGAGGGCTTTAAGGGCGACAGCAAGACCGAGCGCGCGGTCGGTGCCAATGCGCAGGCGGCCTGCCACGCCTGCCACACTCCGCAGAAGGACAGCGGCTACGTCTTCAGCAAGCTACGGCCGTGAGCGGCGCACAGGACTTTGCACCGATGCCACTGCGCTGGTCGCCGTAAACGGCTCGGCGGTCATTGAGAGGCCCAAGGTGGAGCTAAGGGGCACCGCGCTTTTGCGGCGTCCCGCTTGAGCGCCGGGTTAGGCTGGTGGTTGAATGCGCTAAAGTCAGCAGTGATCAGAGTGCGTCATTGACAGCCGCTGAATTCGGAAAGGCTTTCGCTATGTCGGGTTCTAAAACAATATTATTTGAACCTTCCTTCAGCAAATGCTTGAAATAGCGGCCACGCTCTCCTTTGGAAAAATCAAAGTTGTATTCGGGACGCAGGTCATCAGTTTCAGGTGCGGGGGTTTTGGATTTCATATCGTTTTCTCTCATGAGTCGTGGCAGCCCTTGCGCTAATTATGCAAGATTAAAGGGGCTGTGGTCGAGTTAAATCAGCAAAGTGCCACCCAAACGTTTATCTGAATATCCGGTTCTGAGACAAAGCGACGGCCACAACTTCCTTACGCTACTTTAACCCAGGGTTGGATTGTCAAATTGAGAGGCCGTGTGGCGGGCGCTCTGCAACACGCGCTCGATTAACACGCCTTGTGATGCCGTAGCGGAGAAGAAGATTAGATAACGACCATGCGGTAACATGCGCAAGCCTTCGGCATACTCGGGCTTCGCCACACCCATGCCGGGATGCTGCGCCAGCAAGGCGCATTGTTCGCGCAACTCTGCCACAAAACTGCGCGCACGGATGGGGTTGTCGCGGGCGATAAAGTGGGCAATGTCGAGCAAATCATCCCGCGCCAGTGCGGAAAATTGCAGGCGACTCATGCACTCGGTCTGTCAGCGGCGGCCTGAGTGATGCAAGCCTCCATCTCGCCAAACACCTGCTCGGCACTGAGGGGCGCGCGCGAGTCGCGCCGACTGGCAGCTATAGCTTCGCGTATTGCCGACGCTTCAATTTTTTCTAATAAGTTGTCGTAAGCGGTAGCAGATAAAAGATACGCTGCTGGGCGGTTGTGATTGAGTACGGCCACCGCTTCCTGCCCCGCCTGCTCTATGACGGCGCTGGGACTCCGCTTAAGTTCGGTGATGCTGACAGAGCGTGTAGCAAGTATATGTTCCATGATAACCCCAATCGAGCCAAATAAAGTGCCTTATTATGGTTTAAATATGGCGCGCACGTCAACACGATAGCTCAAAATTGGGAGAGCCGTGACGCTTATTGAGAGAGCCGTCGCCGGAACAGCACCAGCGACACATAAAAACCGAACAGCGCGTAACCCAGCAACACTGCAATATGCAGCAACAGGTCGGGCGGTATAGCGCCATTCATTAACGGTCTGGCGATGTCCACCGCATGCGACAGCGGCAACACGGCCGACAAGGTTTGCAGCAACGCCGGCATTTGCGTGACCGGAAAAAACACGCCGGACAATAACATCATTGGGGTAATTACCAGTGTGAAGTAGTACATGAAAAAACTGTAGCCGGGCGCCAGCGCGGTCATGATTAAACCGAGCGAGGCGAAGCACAGGCCGACCAGCAACGACAACGGAATCAACCATAACGACAGCACAGAATGTGACAGTCCCATCAACCAGATGACCGCCAAGACGGCCAGGCCGGACATGAAACTTTTACTGGTCGCCCAGACAACCTCCGACAGCACAATGTCATCCAGCGTCACGGGTGTATTGAGGATGGCGTCCCAGGTACGCTGCTCGTGCATGCGCGCAAAGCAGGAATACAGCGCCTCGAAACTGGCGCTGTTCATGGTGCTGTAGCACAGCGTACCCGCCGCGAGAAACACCAGATAGGACGTGCCGCCCATCTCCGGCAACAAGCTGCCGAGGCCATAGCCCAGACCGAGCATATAAATTAATGGGTCGGCCAGATGGCCGAGGATGGAGGTGATGGCTAGTTTCTTCCATACCAGAAAGTGGCGCTGCCAGATCGGGATGAATCTGAGGCTTAGGCGCGGCAGTGCGAAGAAATGGGGCTTCATTCGCGCATCTCCCGTCCGGTCAGTTTTAAAAATACATCTTCCAGATTCGCCGGGCGATGCAGATAGCGCAACGCGTCATGCCCATGCAGATGCGCCAACAGCGGCTGCGCATCATCCACATAGCAGAATGCGGTTTCGCCGCTTACCTCGAAGCGCCGCGAAAACTGCGCCGCATGTTCCTGCGCCCATTGTGTTACTTGCTCGCCAAATACTTCCACCACCTGCGGCTCGATGTGCTGTGCAATCAGGGCTTGTGGCGTGTCTTCGGCGATCATGCGTCCCTGATTCAGGATGGCGAGGCGATGGCACAGGCGCTCGGCCTCATCCATGAAATGCGTGGTGAGTAATAGCGTTTTCCCCTGCGCGGTCAGTTCGCGCAAGCGCTGCCAGATGAGATGGCGCGCCTGCGGGTCGAGGCCGGTGGTCGGCTCATCCAGAAAAATAATTTCCGGGTCATTCACCAAGGCACGCGCCAGGGTCAGGCGTCGTTTCATGCCGCCTGACAGCGTGGGAATTTTCGCGTCGCGCTTATGCGTGAGATTGGCGAAGTCCAGCAGCATCGGAATGCGTGCTTCGATTTCGTCATCCTTCATACCGAAATAGCGGCCATACACCAGCAGGTTTTCCGTCACGGTAAAGTCGGGATCGAGGTTGTCCATTTGCGGCACTACGCCAACACGCAAGCGCGCAGCGCGCGCCTGTTGCGGCACGGCGTGGCCGCGCAATTCCAACACACCGCTATCCGGCTCGATCAAACCCAGCAGCAGACGCAGCGTAGTGGTCTTGCCCGCGCCGTTGGGGCCGAGCAGGCCGTAGCACTCGCCTTGCTTGATGGCGAGGTTGAGGCCATCCACCACCTTCAGGTCGGCATAGGATTTGTGCAGATTTTGTGCGTAAATGACGGCATTCATAATGCGTGTTCAGTAAAATATTGGCGCACAATTTCCCGCAACTGGGGCAGGCGGCCATGGAAAAAATGGGTAGCCTGCGGCAGCACCACGACGTGCAGGTGCTGCGGCTTGGCCCATTGCAGCACTTCGGCCAGCGGCACAATCTCGTCCTGTTCGCCGTGTATCACCAGCGTGTTTTGCGGCACGGCGGGCATGGCGAAACGCCCTACCGCCGGCGCCACTAGCACCAGACGCTGCGGATGCAGTTGCTGTGCCGCGCGTGCCTGCACGTAAGCCCCGAAGGAAAAGCCGGACAGGATCAGCGGCAGGTTGCCGTACTCGCGCAAGGCATAACGCGCCACCGTGATGGCATCGTCCACCTCTCCGTTGCCCTCGCCATAGCTGCCGCTGCTTTCCCCCCCACCCCGAAAATTAAAACGCAAGGCGACGAAACCCAGTTCGGCAAAGGTCTTGGCCAGGGTGGTCACGACCTTGTTTTCCATGGTACCGCCCATGGTGGGCAGCGGATGCGCTACCACGGCGATGGCGCGCGGCGCGGCAGCCGGGATATGTGACACCCCCTCCAGCAAACCCGCCGGGCCGGGGATGGAAAACTTTTTTACTATCGGCATCAGATTTACCATCAGTTTAAGGGCACCTCTAAAAATCCATATTTCATCTCAACTACGGCGTTGCGATGAAAATTTCTTGCTTATATATCAAACATATACTGCGCTGCAAAATTTTTATCGCGCCTTGTATTTGAGCGAGCTATGAATTTTTAGAGGCGCCCTTAAATTTTCAGGCGCTCCACCACGCGACCGTTTTTCAGATGCTCCTCAATGATTTCATCTAGGTCGCTCTCGTCAATATAGGTGTACCACACTCCCTCCGGGTACACCACCAGCACCGGCCCTTCCGCGCAGCGATCCAGGCAGCCTGCTGAATTAATGCGGATGCGGCTTGCCTCGGTGGACAAACCCAGCGCTTTGATTTTATTTTTAACGTAATCGCGCATCTTCTGCGCGCCGGAATTGTTGCAGCAACCCTCACCCGCCACGCGCTGATTGGTGCAGAAAAAAACATGCTTGTCGTAATAACTCATCTCAACCTTTCAGAAATTTACAACCTTTGCAATTATCCTAGAAACCTCAGTTGGACGGGATGGAGTGTGCTATTTTTGGGGTGCAGGGCAAGGCGCAACGACGCGGAATGGTTGTTCCATTCCAAGGAATTGCAACGCAGACATGTGCCGCAAAAATAGTGCAATCCATCCCGTAGCGGTCTCACCAATCGGGTGAAATGATCAATCATGAATAAATTTATTGAAATCATTTTGTTAAATATCCAGATGAGCGGTCAACTGGGGTTTCTAGGATTATACCGTCACGGCTTATTTACTTCTTATGCGCCACAGATAAGCCAGCAGCATGACCGGCACGGCCAGCGCGATGGATTGCGACAGGCCGTTGTATCTGAGCAGGTGGCCGTAATTCCATTGGTACAAGCGCATGGAAACCGCAGGCACACCGCTATCCAATATCCCGTGCGCCAGCACCAGGTAGGCCAGCGTAACCAGTGCCGCGCACCACAACAGCCGCGCGCGCGGCAGCTGCATTGCGGCGAGCAACAGCAATACCCCCGCGAAAAGGCCGAGCATGGCCTCGCTGTTCAGCCACAGCAACAACGCCCATGATTTGAGCAGCACGGCGGCGGCGGCAAACTTGGCCAGCGCCACCGCACACAGCACCAGCAGCAACGCATTCAGCGCGTGGCGGCGCTGGCGCAGCAGGGTCAGCAGCAACATCCCCAGCATCAGCAGATTGAGCGCCACCGCTGCACTTGCCAGCCAGCTAAACGGCTCGGACTGCACCACGGCGAAGGGCGCCCGTGCCGCTTTGCTGATGAACACACTGCCCAGCATCGGCAGCGAAGGATTGATCTGCGCGAACATCCACAGCGCCACCAGCGTCAGGCCGAAATCCGCCTCCCCGCTGCCATGGAACAGGCGTATGCGCCAGCGCGTGAGGTGCAGCGCAAACCATGCGCGCGGCGCAATGCCCACCGCCAGCAGCGCCCCCAGCAACGCACCGCCACTGTTGGTGAGCAAATCGAGATTGGAGCTGATGCGGCTGGGCAGATACATTTGCGCATATTCCATCGTGGCAGATAGCGCCAGCCCGCCCAGCGTGGCAAGCAGCACACTCCACAGCGCGCCGCAACGTGCGCGCAGCACCAGCCCGAGCAGCAGGCCAAAGGGCAGGTAGGCGAGCAGATTGGCGGTGACATCAAACCAGGTATATTGCAGCAACAGCTTTGCTTCCAGCACGGCGGAAAATTCCAGCCCTTGTCCCTGCCAGCCGGAAAACGGCGACAGGCTGGCATACATGATGAACAACGCATAGGCTGCGGCAAGGTAGGTGCGCAGATGGGCGCGGGAGGAGGTGACGTGTATTACGCTCATGTTGGGTAGGCGTCGCTTTTGTGCGATCGGTGCAAGGTGGGATATTCAGGTGCCCTATGGTGCCCTATATGGAATATCCGGGCTGATACGGCAGTCACTCTACACTCAAGCTGAAAATCAGGACAAGGATTTTTTAGGAATGTTTTACGGCACAACCATGCCGCAGCGCCAGCCTCACGCCGTGCGCGCATTGCTTGACCTGATGGCAGCGCGCCCCTAAAATACTCGAGTTAACTACTCAACCAAGCAAGAGGCAACATTTATGGACGTGCAAGAGATCATCAAACAACAGGTAAGCAGCCATCCCGTGGTGCTGTATATGAAAGGGACGCCGCAATTCCCGCAGTGCGGCTTCTCGGCCAATGTGGTTAAAACGCTCAAGGCGTGCGGCGTGGAAAATTTATTTACCGTGGACGTGCTGGCCAACCCGGAAATCCGCCAGGGCATCAAGGATTACGCCAACTGGCCCACCATCCCCCAGCTTTATATCAACGGTGAATTTATCGGCGGCTCCGACATCGTGAGCGAGATGTATCAGAGCGGCGAACTCAAACAAGCGCTGGGCGGGTAGGCCGAAAAAAGTGGAGGAGGAGCGGCGTAGTTATTCATACGCCCGACGGAACAAAATTTCTATACGAAACAAAAGACCAGCGAGGGCACGCGTTAATTTATGAAACGTTCGGGCTAGAACGCCGTGCTGATTTACCCATGCCAAAGGGAAGGTAGAGATACCCTCAAGTCAGATGTGACTGACAATAGCACTGGCTGTTCAGTATAGGGCGCTCCCTCTGTGATAAAGTTGAACCCTCTTTGCGGAGATGCAAATTTTTCAAGATTGGGACGAGGGCGCGGAGATGCGTTTTAAAACTGGAGCAGTGATCATTCAATGACAGTAATACACCAAGTGCAGGTTCTCAAAGCAGACCCTCAACCCATGGAAGCAGCCGACCTGATTGTCGCCTACCTAGAACAAATCGGTGTTGAGTATGTATTCGGCGTGCCCGGCGGCGCCATTGAGCCGCTGTACAACGCGCTCGCGCGCAGTGAGCGGCGCGGCGGGCCGCGGCCGGTAGTGGCGCGCCACGAAACGGGAGCCGCTTTCATGGCCGATGGCTACGCCCGTGAAACGGGCAGGATGGGTGTGTGCTGTGCCACTTCCGGCCCGGGTGCCACCAATCTGATCACCGGCGTGGCCTGCGCGCATGAAAACGAGATCCCGATGCTGGTCATCACCGGCCAGCCATCGCTGCATTTGATGGGCCGGGGGGCGTTGCAGGAATCATCCGGCGCCGGCATAGACACAATCGCGATGTTTCGCACCTGCACACGCTACAGCGCGCTGATATCCCATCCGGATCAGATGGAACCCCAATTGCTCAGCGCGTTGCTGAGTGCGCAACAGCCAACACCCGGCCCGGTGCATCTCAGCATTCCGGTGGACGTGCAGCGCTCGCTGCTAAAGCGCGGGCCGTCCCACAATCTGGCGCATCTGCTAAAGCCGCTGTCTGCTGTGGATGACGCGGCAGTTCGGGAATTACAGACGCTATTGGCGCAAGCGCAGCGGGTGGTGGTGCTGGTTGGCAGCGGCTGCGGCGAAGCCATTGGCCTCATCATCGAGTTGGTCGAGAGGATGGGCGCGGTTTTCGTCGTCACACCCGACGCCAAGGGATTCATCAGCCCGCGCCACCCTTTGTACCGTGGCGTGTTCGGCTTCGCCGGCCACCGCTCCGCAGTTGAGGTGATGGAGGATAAGGGCGTTGACCTGATTCTGGCGGTCGGCTCCAATCTGAGTGAATGGACCAGCAACGGCTGGAGCGAAGCGGTGTTGAACGACCGGCTGGTGCATATTGATTCCTGCGAGGCGCACCTGACGCGCTCGCCGATGGCGCGTCTGCATGTGCGCGGCGGTATTCGCCCGGTGTTCGAGCGGCTACTGCGCACGAGGCGCACAGATGGCAGGGATGAACCGAAAGACGTTGGCGAGAAGCGCAGATTTAAAAAGGTCTCGGTTGACGATCCGTTCAAGTCTGCGTCCATCGATGCACCCATCAAACCGCAGTACCTGATGCGCGAACTCGGCTGGCGCAGTCCACCCGATACGCGCTTCTTGGTTGATTCCGGCAACAGCACAACATGGGCGATCCATTATCTGGCTATGCACGACCATCAGTCCAGCGCAGGAGGCTGGATGCGCGTCACGATGAATTTCGCCCCGATGGGCTGGGCCATCGGCGGCGCAGTCGGTACCGCACTGGCCAACCGTGCGGTGCCGGTAGTCTGCATCACCGGCGACGGCAGCCTGCTGATGAATGGCCAGGAAATGACCGTAGCGCTGGCCGAGAAGCTCACCGTGCTATTCGTGATCCTTAACGATTCAGCATTAGGCATGGTGAAGCACGGTCAGCGCCTGGCCGGTGCGGAGCAGATTGGCTTCGAATTGCCGCCGGTAGATTTCAGGCTGATGGCCGAATCCATGGGCATACCGGGTCATGTGATTTATACCGCGCAGGACTTCGAGAATTTGGACATGGATGCGATCCTGCACCATCCGGGGCCGACTGTGCTGGACGTGCGCGTTGACAGAGAGGAAGCCCCGCCCATGGAACTGCGGCTTAGAACTCTGGCTCGGTGAGATAAGCATAGAAACCATCCGCACCCGCATCTGGCAGGAAGAAGCTGAACCCGACAACGCGTTCGCAGCGTTGTCCTGTCATTGCCACGGCTACGATGTTTATGGCGACCTGCTGATACACGCAAGCTGGATAGAATATCTGTTCCTGCTGTTTCGCGGTGAAGCACCTTCAATACAACAAGCCAAGCTGCTGGAAGGTTTGGCTATCGCACTGGCGAATCCGGGGCCGCGCGATGCTGCGGTGCATGCCGCGATGTGCGGTGGAGTGGGTGAGTCCACCTCGGCATCCTGTTTGATGGCGGCGCTGGCGGTGGGTGCGGGTGCATCCGGCGGCGCGCGGGAAGTACGACTTGCTATGGAAGATTGGGGCAAGCGTGGCACTGATCTGGCTTTGTGGCAAACAGGGCTGGCAGTAAAGCCAGAGGATGACCCGGCGGATGTTTGGCCTGCGCCCGGTCACGCACCGGGCTTCGACCCGCATGGTGTACGCTGCGCCACGCCGGTGCTACAAACATTGGCACGTCTATCGAGCTTAGGTTATGGAAAATATTTGCCATGGCTGCAAGCCCAACGGTCATCACTGGAATCCGCTGCAGGTCTGCCGTTAGCGATGATCGGTGTAGCGGCAGCGGCGTTGCATGATCTTGCATTCACATCTGCGCAAGGAGAAATGTTGTTCCTGCTGTTGCGCCTGCCAGGTGCCGCAGTGCATGCCTTGGAGCAAAAAGACTACGGTCACAAGAGTTTTCCGTTCTTCCGCATTGAACTGGAAAATGATCCCGGTCCCGCGCCAAGCATAGCGAATCCTTCGGGAAAAGAGGGATGAACGGACCGGAACTATTGGAGCAGCATGTAGGAAAGTTGGTCACCCGCATGGGGGCATTCTTTCCCGGCGAACGTGTCGTGTTCCGCGGTCAGGATTTATTTACCTCACTCGGGGAACTCGACTGGCTGGAACTTTACTTGTTCGGCATCACCGGCCGTCGCTTCACGCAGCAGCAGATGAAAGTGCTGCATGCCATGTGGACTTACACTAGCTATCCCGATGCGCGCCTGTGGAATAACCGCGTGGCGGCGCTGGCGGGCACGGCGCGTAGCACCGGCAGTCTCGGCATTGCCGCAGCGCTGGCCGTTTCCGAGGCGCAGCTCTATGGGCGAGGTATCGACAGACGTGCTATCGAATTCCTGATTCGCGCCAAGGCGCGCGTTGATGCAGGTGCAGACTTGACAGAGTTGGTAAGGACTGAATTGAAAAGCAAACGCAGCATTGCCGGCTATGGTCGGCCGATCGTCTCGGCAGACGAGCGCATCGCGCCGATGATGACACTGGTGCGCGAGCAGGGGCTGGATGGCGGATCGCATCTCAAGCTCGCGTTCGAGGTGGAAAAAATTCTGCTCGCCGGACGCTGGCGCTTACATATGAATTACGGAGCACTGGTCGCGGCACTGGGAACCGATTTTGGTCTATCGCCACGCGAGGCTTATTTCTTTGGTCTTCCTGCCTTTCTCGCCGGCATGCCGCCGTGCTATCTGGATGCTGCGGACAAACCCGAAGGTTTGTTATTTCCGCTGCCCTGCCGGATAATGTCGTATGAAGGCGTGCCGCGCCGTCGTTGGGCAGGCATAGGCAGGTAATGAAAATGTTGGAGTCCACTTAAATGCAACGGAAAGATCGTCATGAATAGATCGATTACGCGCTTCGCATTCACGGCTCTAACTATAGCGTGGGCTGCAGGTGCCCATGCCGCGCCGCCATCCGAAGAAGATGAATTGGCATTAGTCTATGGTGACAAGTCCTTTGTCAGCATCGCCAGCGGCTCGCGTCAGCCTATTGCACGAGCGCCTTCAGTCGCCACCGTAATTACCGCAGAAGACATCGCCGCCATAGGCGCAGCCGATCTGGATGAAGTATTGGAAACTGTGCCCGGCCTGCATGTGGCGCGTTCCATCGTCGGTTACAACCCGATTTACATCATCCGCGGCATCTACAGCCAGTTCAATCCGCAGGTGCTGATGCTGGTGAACGGCATACCGATCACTGGAGTGACTGTCGGCGACCGTTCCCAAATCTGGGGTGGCATGCCGGTGGAGAACATCGCGCGCATCGAGGTGATCCGCGGTCCCGGTTCCGCGTTGTATGGCGCGGATGCATTTTCCGGGGTGATCAACATTATTACCAAGACCGCCGCTGACGTAGATGGCACTGAGCTCGGTTTGCGCGCTGGCTCGTTCAATAGCCGCGATGGCTGGGTGCAGCATGGTGGCACTTGGGGCAAGTTCGATGTCGCTGCCTATTTGCGGGCGGGTCACACCGACGGCCAGCGGCAAATCATCGCTGCGGACGCGCTGTCCGGCACGCCCTTCTCACTCGCACCCGGACCGGTCAACGTCGGCCGCGACGCCATTGATGGACGCCTCGACCTGTCGCGCGACAAATGGAGGCTGCGCGCCGGCTATCAACAGCGTGATAATGGGGGTAGCGGTGCCGGCATAGCTTCGGCGCTGGATATGAGTGGGCGCAGTTTCGGCGAGCGCATCTCCACCGACCTTACCTATGAGGGTATAAGCTTTGCGCCTGACTTGGATGTGACCGCCCAAGCCAGCTATCTGCAAATCACCGAGAAATCTGATTTGACGCTTTTTCCTCCAGGGACTGATTTTGGTTTAGGAGCGTTTCCAGACGGTGTGATCGGCAACCCCTACAAGTGGGAGCGCCACTTGCGTTTCAACCTGTCGGCTGCTTATACCGGTTTACAGAGCCACAAATTGCGCTTCGGTGTTGGTACCCAAAACGATGATTTATACCGTACTCAGGAAACCAGAAATTACACACTGGTGCCGGTTCCCGGCATTGGTTTCTTTCCGGCACCGCTGGGATCGGTGCAGGACGTGACCGACACCGCACCTTTCCTGCGCCCGAACAGCCGCCGCGTGAATTATGTTTACGTACAGGACGAATGGGCTTTCACCCAGGACTGGTATCTGACCACTGGGGTGCGTCAGGACCATTATTCGGATTTTGGCAGCACCACCAACCCGCGCTTGGCGCTGGTATGGGAAACGGCTTACAACCTGACCAGCAAGGTGCTCTACGGCCGTGCTTTCCGCCCGCCTTCATTCGCCGAACTCTATAACATCAATAATCCGGTAGCGTTGGGCAATCCCAACCTGAAGCCGGAAACCAACGAATCCTATGAGTTGGCTTTTGCCTGGCAGGCATCCGGCACCTTGCAGGCGAACTTGAACCTGTTCCGCTATCAGATGAAGGATATTCTGCGTTTCGTGCAGGACCCGATAACCAAAATTTCTACCGCACAGAATGCCGGGCGGCAGCACGGCCAAGGCTTTGAAGTCGAACTGGTCTGGGATGCGCAGCGCAACCTGCGGCTGTCCGGCAATTACGCCTATCAGCGTTCCATTGATGAAGCCACCAACCAGGATGCGGGCAACGCACCCCGGCACCACGTCTATGCGCGGGCGGACTGGCGCTTCATGCCACGCTGGACTCTGGACACGCAACTCAACTACATCGGCGACCGTAAACGTGAGGCGTCGGATACCCGCCCGCCCATCGCCGATTACCATACCGTGGACCTCACGCTGCGCAACCAGCAGCGAAACAGCGATTGGGATTTTACCGTCAAGGTGCTCAACCTGTTTAATGCCGACGCGCGCGAACCATCGCCATCACCGGGCCTGATCCCCAACGACCTGCCGCTGGCTCCGCGCGAGTGGCGCTTTGAACTGCGCCGTCAGTTCTGATGGCAAACGCCTCGACAATTTTGCCGGGCATGCCCGTTTCTATTTCTATCTCCCGCAAAGAGCGCCTCACCTCAATCCTCTGGGTGAAACAACTAGCCATTCAACTAAGCTGCCAAAGTCCGCAGCTAAGTCGCTGGTTATCCCGCAGACGGGGAGAGCGGAGCGAGGGGGGCGGAGCCAGGCAAACGAGAAAGGCAATCTTCAATCCCGGGGGGAGGGGAGTGATTGCGCTGCTTATCGCCACGGCACTGCTCTTCACGTCACCGGCATGGGCAGCGGAGAAAGATACGATCGCAGTGATTTATCCCGACATCGGTGAGCCTTTTCGGGCAATATTTGCGAAAATAATCGAGGGCATCGAGGATAAGCTCGGTAACCAGGTAGCCAAACATCCGGTGCGCCCCGACACGAATATCGGTGCGCTGAAAGCCAACCTACTTCGCCAGAATGCCAAAGTAGTGATAGCCCTTGGTCGGCAGGGCATGCAGACCGCAACAGCGCTGAGCAACGATATCGGGGTGGTGGTGGGCGGGGTGTTGACTGTGCCGGAAATCGAGGCGCACGGACAACTGGTGATCAGCCTGTCGCCGGATCCTGCCTTGTTGTTCGCGCGCATGAAGGAGCTGATGCCGGCGACTAAGCGGGTGTTCGTCGTCTATGATCCTGCGCGCAGTGACTGGCTGATAAAATTAGCCACAGAAGCCGCCCTTGCCCAGGGGCTGGAGTTGGTGGCGCACAAGGCGCACGATCTGCGCAGTGCGGTGCGGTTCTATCAGGAATTTTTTTCTGCGGCCGACGGACACAGTGATGCCTTGTGGCTACCGCAGGATTCCACCACAGTGGAGGAAAGCTCGGTGCTGCCCTTGGTGCTGCAGAAATCATGGGATCATGACATCGCGGTTTTTTCCAGCAATTCCGCCCACGTCCGGCGTGGTGTTCTGTTTTCGCTTTATCCTGACAATGTGGCGCTGGGGGAAAGTCTTGCCGGTTTGGCTCAGGGCTTTTTGATCTCGGGTAAGTATAGCAAGCGTGGCATGATGCCCTTGCGTGATGTGCAAAGCGCTGTCAACCTGCGCACTGCCCAGCACTTGGGACTCAAGCCAGCCCGTTACCAGAATTTCGATATGACATTCCCCGAGCAATAAACGAACATGAGGGTACCTCTAAAAATCCAGATTTCATCCCAACTGCTGCGTTACGGAAAAAATTTCTTGCTAACATATCAATCATATGCGGCGCTGCGAAATTTTTCCCGCGCCTTGCATTTGGACGAACTCTGAATTTTTAAAGATACCCATGCTCATGGAAAATATTCCCAATAAATTTCTGCAAAATCTCACTTTTGAGCGCCAGCTTGGCATTACGGTTACACTCGGCATTTTGTTGCTGGCGTTGTCTTCCTCTCTGGTGGGATCCTGGCAGAGTAACGAGCGGGCACGCGCTAATCTGCTTGAGCAGGGTCAGCGCATCACTGAGAATCTGGCCCGCCAAAGCGCCTTGGCGCTGATTTACGCCTCGGCTGACAATGCCGCTGAGGCAGTGAATGCCACCATGGCTTTTCCGGGCGTGCTCAGTGTGGAAATACGCGATGTCAGCCAGCACACATTGTTGACAGGCGGCCCCGCCGGCCACGCCGAATTTTCCAATGTAGTCGAACGAGCCGTTGGGTCGCAGGCCGCAGCCATTCTGGATGCGGAAAACCAGAATGCATGGCGCTTTGTGGCATCGGTATATACACAGCCTTCCGCCGAATCGCCATTCAATGTGCAGACAGCCGTCCCCGAGTTGCTCGGCCATGTTTCGGTGGTGATGAGCAAGGCGGCGCTGGCGCAGACGACGACCGACATTTTTGTTGCCAACCTGGCTACGTCGTTTTCCTTCGCGCTGCTGTTCCTGCTCCTGATCCACTTCCTGACCAGCCGCATGACGCGGCCACTTAAACAGCTATCAGCCAGCATGGGACGCGCCAAGGCAGGCGAATCAGAGGTGCGCGCCGAGCTTGCTGGGCCCAGAGACATCGCCGACATGGCCCATGCCTTCAATAGCATGATGAAGGTGCTGGAAGAACGCGAAGTGGCTTTGCGTGTTGCCGCGATTGCCTTCGAGATCGAAGAAGGCATGATAGTTACTGATCCGAACGAGGTGATTATTCGGGTCAACCGTGTATTCACAGAGCTGACCGGCTACAGTGCCGAAGAAGCCATCGGTAAAAACCTGAGCATGCTCAAGTCTGACCGGCAGAATTCTGAGTTCTACCCACGTATGCGGGAAATCATGTATCGCGACAATTACTGGCGAGGGGAAATTTGGAACTGCCGCAAGAACGGAGAGATCTACCCGGAATGGCTGACCATTACCGCCGTTGTTGGCAAGGACGGCAAAATCACGAATTATATTTGTGCGTTTCTTGACATTACCGAACGCAAGCAAGCTGAAGACAAGATCCACAAACTTGCTTTTTATGACCCGCTCTGCCAATTACCCAACCGGCGGCTGCTGTTTGACCGGCTCCATCAGGCAGTCACAACCAGCGCACGTAACCAGACCTGCGCCGGACTCCTGTTCATTGATCTGGATAATTTCAAAATATTGAACGACACCAGAGGACACGACATCGGCGATCTGCTATTGATCGAGGTGGGTCAGCGCCTGCGTGCCTGTATACGTGAGAGCGACACTTTGGCGCGTTTGGGCGGAGATGAATTCGTGGTGTTACTGGAGGGGTTAAGCGAAGACAGGACACAGGCTGCCGTGCAGGCGCGGGAGGTGGGAGAAAAAATGCTCAACGTCATTAATCAGCCCTACATGATCAAAGAGATCGAGCATTACACTACGACTAGCATAGGTATCTCACTATTCTCCAATTACCGGCAAAATCTCGATGATTTGTTAAAACAGTCTGACACAGCCATGTACGCAGCCAAGAAGTCTGGGCGCAATTCCTTGTGCTTTTTCGATCCCGCAATGCAGGAGGCCCTGGAAGCTCGAAGTGAAATTGAAGCCCGGATGCGGAAAGCATTGCCGAAACAAGAATTCAGGCTTTACTACCAGGTACAGGTTGATAGCAACCAACTTTCCGTTGGAGCAGAGGCGCTGATCCGCTGGGAACATCCGGAGCAAGGCATGATCTCCCCGGCACAATTCATACCCGTTGCTGAAGAAACCGGGTTGATTCTTCCTCTCGGCCTGTGGGTATTGCAAACAGCCTGCGCGCAACTTAAACAATGGGAAAGCAATCCACTCACTAGCGGATTGTCGCTGGCTGTCAACGTCAGTGCCAAGCAATTCCGTCAACCGGGCTTCGTCATGCAGGTGAGCGAAGTGATCGAACAGAACAACATCAATCCCTCACGTCTCAAACTTGAATTGACCGAGAGCACGGTACTCGAAAACGTCGCCGATACCATAGACAAGATGCATGCATTGAAACTGATGGGTGTGCGCTTCTCCATGGATGACTTTGGCACGGGTTATTCATCGCTGGCGTATCTGACGCAATTGCCACTGGATCAATTGAAGATAGACCAGTCCTTCGTGCGCAACATCGGCACAAAATCAACCGATTCGACGATTGTCCAGACTATTATCGGTATGGCCAATAACTTGGGCATCGAAGTAATTGCCGAGGGGGTGGAAACCCATGTTCAACGCGATTTCCTCTGGGGGGCTGGATGCAAGCTCTATCAGGGCTACCTGTTTGGCAGGCCAGTGCCAGCGGAGGAATTTACAGCCTCGCTGACATAGCCCAGTAGTGAGGAGTTTACTTAATCAGGCTGGTACGCGCCCGTGCGATCGCTGCTTCCACTTGTTGCGGCGCCGTGCCGCCAATATGGTTGCGGCTGGCCAGAGAACCTTCCAACGTGAGAGTAGCGTAGATGTCTTTGGTAATGAGCTGCGAAAACTGTTGCAACTCTTCCAGCTTAAGATCACTTAAATCACAAGCGCGCTGCTCGGCCAAGCGCACGATCTGTGCCACCGCCTCGTGTGCGTCGCGGAACGGCAAACCTTTTTTCACTAGATAATCGGCCAGGTCGGTGGCCGTGGCATAGCCGCGACGTGCGGCCTGCTGCATGGCCTCGGCCTTCACCTTCAGGCCGCCCGAGCGCGTGCCGTTGGCCGGGTCGACCTCGCCACCCACCATCTCGGCCATGA